>NZ_JBGOOU010000006.1:0-192367 GCF_041439815.1 Vibrio sp. 1F279
CCCACATCAAGGCAATTTCCTAGGCATTACTCACCCGTCCGCCGCTCGACGCCCATTAACGCACCCGAAGGATTGTTAGTGTCGTTTCCGCTCGACTTGCATGTGTTAGGCCTGCCGCCAGCGTTCAATCTGAGCCATGATCAAACTCTTCAATTTAAGATTTTGTGACTCAACGAATACTGACTTCAAAACTACTATGTAATTTTAAAGCTATTACCATTCCAACAGAATGGTAATGAATTGACTGTGCCAAAATTAAGTAAACTTAATTTTGTATTGGTCACTCAGTTCATTGAAATCAATTTTGATTCGGAAGAATCTGTTTTATCTAACGATAAAACGTTTTGATATTCATCAACGAGTGCCCACACAGATTGATAGGTTTAAATTGTTAAAGAGCTTTACTTATTGAGCGTTCCTTTTAGTAAAGAGCCTCTCTAAGTGGACGGCCATTCTAGCGAATTGGGTTCCAGTGTCAAACACTTTTTCCAGCTAATTTTTCAAAGCATCTTAAATGCTTAACGTCGTCTCGTTACTTAGTTCAAACCGCTTGGTTATCCCTGGCAACGGAGGCGCATTATAGAGAGAATCCCCCTTTGCACAAGACCAAAAACGGAAAAAAATCGCCACAGGCGATCGTTCGGACACTATTCACACAAAGCGTTCAAAATAGGTACGATTACGTCTTAATTTCGACTAATCGTACCTATCGTTCTTACCTTTATTATTGGTGAGCAATAATTCGGTCGTTATTCACTAATAGCTGCACTTTCTTATCCGGATTGATTTTCCCTGCAAGTATCGCTTTCGCTAACGGGTTCTCAACAGTTTGTTGAATTGCTCTTTTAAGAGGCCTTGCACCATATACAGGGTCAAAACCAACTTGAGAGATTAGCTTGAGCGCTTTTTCTGAAACTTCGAGTTCATAACCATTGTCTTCCATTCGCTTTTTCAAATGATCAAGCTGAATAGCGGCAATTGACTCGATGTGCTCTTGGCCTAATGGATGAAACACGACACTTTCATCAACTCGATTCAAAAACTCAGGTCGGAAATGTTTACCCACCACTTCCATAACCTCATTTTTAATCCCTTGGTAATCCAATGTATTAAAGTTCTCTTGAATACGAGTTGAACCTAAGTTCGATGTCATGATTACCACGGTATTTCTAAAATCAACCGTACGACCTTGTCCGTCAGTTAATCGCCCATCATCTAAAACTTGCAATAGAATATTGAAAACATCTGGGTGAGCTTTCTCTACCTCATCAAGCAGAATGACAGAATAAGGTTTTCGACGAACAGCTTCGGTTAAGTACCCACCTTCTTCATAACCCACATAACCAGGGGGAGCACCAACTAAACGAGCAACAGAGTGTTTTTCCATAAACTCAGACATATCGATACGAACCATGGCATCTTCACTATCGAACATAAAGTTAGCTAATGTTTTACACAGTTCCGTTTTACCTACACCTGTTGGCCCTAAGAACAAGAACGAACCAATCGGCTTATTCGGATCAGACAAACCAGCACGGCTACGACGAATCGCATTCGATACCACTTCGACCGCTTCCGCTTGACCGATAACCCGCTTATGCAGAACACCTTCCATTTTCAGAAGCTTCTCCTTTTCTGCTTCTAGCATTTTAGAAACAGGAATACCGGTTTGCTTTGAAAGGACATCGGCGATCTCAGCGTCGGTCACCTTATTACGTAATAAGGTCATTTCTTGCATTTCAGCTTGAGTCGCGAGATCTAACTGCTTCTCCAATTCTGGGATTCGACCATATTGCAATTCAGACATACGGTTAAGGTCACCAGCGCGTCGTGCAAAATCCATATCCATTCGAGCTTGTTCTAGCTCTGATTTAATATGTTGCGTACCAGACAGCGCCGCTTTTTCAGCGTTCCAAACTTCTTCAAGCTCTGCGAAATCGCGTTCTTTCTCAGAAAGTTCGCTTTGTAACGTACGAAGCCTCTTTTCACTGGCCTCATCATTTTCATTCGTCAGAGCTTGCTGTTCGATCTTCAATTGAATGATTTTGCGCTCTAACTTATCCAATGACTCGGGCTTTGAATCTATCTGCATTCGAATACTCGAAGCCGCTTCATCAATGAGATCAATCGCCTTATCTGGTAACTGACGATCTGAAACATATCGGTGAGATAGCGTTGCCGCCGCTACGATAGCAGGATCGGTAATTTCTACATGATGGTGGAGTTCATAGCGCTCTTTCAAACCACGAAGAATCGCTACCGTGTCTTCAACGGTGGGTTCATCCACGATCACTTTTTGGAATCGACGCTCCAAAGCCGGGTCTTTCTCTATATATTGTCGGTATTCATCGAGCGTTGTTGCGCCGACACAATGCAGTTCACCACGAGCTAATGCTGGTTTCAGCATATTACCCGCATCCATAGAGCCTTCGCCTTTACCTGCGCCGACCATCGTATGAATTTCATCGATAAAGAGAATGACATTGCCTTCTTCTTTCGATAATTCATTAAGCACTGATTTTAGACGCTCTTCGAATTCACCACGATATTTAGCACCCGCAACTAATGAGCCCATGTCTAATGAAAGCACTCGTCGGCCTCTTAAGCCTTCAGGCACTTCATTATTGATAATACGCTGAGCCAAACCTTCGACAATCGCAGTTTTACCTACACCGGGTTGACCGATAATGACAGGGTTGTTCTTAGTACGACGTTGAAGGACTTGAATCGTGCGACGAATTTCATCATCACGACCAATCACAGGATCTAGCTTGCCTTGCTCTGCTCGCTCGGTCAGATCAATGGTGAACTTCTCTAAAGCTTGGCGTCTATCTTCCGCATTCGGGTCATCAACCTTTTGACCACCACGAACTTGCTCGATAGCTTGAGATAGTTTTTGCTCAGTAAGGCCTAACTCTTTAAGTAAGTTACCTAGAGGTCCTTTGTCTTCTATTGCAGCGAGTAGGAATACTTCTGAAGATATGTAACTGTCTTGACGCTTTTGCGCGACCTTGTCACATAGGTTGAATAGCGTTCCCATTGCGTTAGAGAGCTGAACATCACCACCGATACCGCTTACTTTCGGCACTCGGTCTAATATTTCGCTCAATTTAGAACGCAATTGAACAACGTCAATATTCAGCATAGTGAGCAATGGACGAATCGCACTGCCATCTTGATTAAGCAAAGACACCATTAGGTGTACAGGTTCTATATATTGGTGATCACGACCTAATGCGAGCGACTGAGCATCAGATATCGCAATTTGGAATTTACTAGTGAATCGATCGAGACGCATGCCAACCTTCCTACTCTTAGATATGTTTATCTTATGGTTAGAAGATGGATACGGTAACGCAGATTTTCAAGGGATAAGGATGAAGAATAGAGCTGATATGAAAATATAAATGAACTGGATGAGTGGTTATGCTAGTCAGAGATTACTCTAACCAAATAAATGTTGCCTGACGCCCAGTAATACCATCACGACGATAAGAATAGAAAGCATCTGAATCTGCGTATGTACATAGATTCGAATCTGTCACCGAAGTCACGCCAACTTTCATTAATCGTTGAGTCGCAAGTTGAGACATATTTGCTAACCACTTGCCGGGTTCAGATTTAGCTTTAAATGCTAATTTCGCTTGAGGGTCAAAACGAGCAAAAGCGTCCAACACATCGTTGCCAACCTCAAACGCATCTTTACCAATAGCAGGACCAAGCCAAGCAATGATCTGATTATCTGAATCTAGGTTTGAAAACTTTGCGACGGCATTTTCAAGAATGCCACCAGCAAGACCACGCCAACCCGCATGAACGGCAGCAACTTGAGTGCCTTTGGTATCGCTAAGGATGACCGGTAAGCAATCGGCTGTCATCGCAGAACACACAACCCCCTTTGCAGTGGTAAATGCACCATCCGCATCAAGCACATTCGCCACAGGTTCTAAAACCGTAACGACATCCGTTGAGTGAGTTTGATTTAGCCATACTGGAGCCGTGGGCATCTTAGATTGTTGCTTTAGCCATGTTCGATTACTTTCAACAAGTAAAGCATCATCCCCAACATGCATACCAAGGTTTAACCCTTGATAAGCACCTGTAGAACAACCATCAAAACGAGTCGAAGCAAATGCTTTCACGTTTTTTGGTGCATTCCAGTCAGGGATGATCATTGACACGATTAAATGTCATCTTCTATGTTTTCGCGAGCATCAACACGCAACGCTTCAGCCATTACAACCATGTCATTTGGCACAGGTGCGTGGAACTCTACCTCTTTACCAGTAATCGGGTGAACAAACTTCAGCATAACCGCGTGTAACGCTTGGCGATCAAAAGAACGAATCATTGTCGTTAGTTCTTCAGATGCACCTTTAGGAATACGAGCACGACCACCGTACGCAATATCACCTAACAACGGGTGCTGAAGGTATGACATGTGAACACGAATTTGGTGAGTGCGACCCGTTTCTAGGCGCAGACGAATACGAGTATGTTCGCGGAAGTGCTCAGCAACACGGTAGTGAGTTACCGCAGGCTTACCCAGTTCATTAACGTCCATTAACGTACGCTTAGTTGCATGACGGCTAATGCCTTTCTCAACCACACCACCCGCTGTCATTTTACCAATAGCAATTGCTTCATATTCACGAGTAATACGACGTTTAGCAAGAGCTCGTACAAGGCGAGTTTGAGCAGGAACCGTTTTAGCCACCACCATAAGACCAGTTGTGTCTTTATCAAGACGGTGCACAATACCCGCACGAGGTACTTCAGCAATCTGAGGGTAATGGAAAAGCAATGCGTTTAGTATGGTTCCATCCGGCGTACCTGCACCTGGGTGTACAACCAGATCGCGAGGTTTATTGATAACCAATAAATCATCATCTTCATAGACAATGTCTAACGGAATATCTTGTGCTTCCCAGCGCTCTTCATCCGCAAGCTCTGCTTGTAAGATGATCGCTTCACCGCCCAAAACTATGGTGCGCGGTTTAGTGATAACTTCGCCATCCACTTGGATTTTGCCGTCAAGAAGCCACTCTTTAATACGAGAGCGAGAAAAATCGGTAAATAGTTCAGCGACAGCTTGGTCTAAACGTTGACCTAACTGGCTGCTTTTTACTGTGTCTGTTAATGTTATCTGCTGAGCCATATCGAACTTTTTTAAAAACCGTGAGACTAATACCCATTAGTATGGATAAAATAGAATAATTGCATCATTGTATCTGTTACTGGTTAGAAAGTAACGGAAGCTTACGAAATATTTAATTCAAGGAATCGACGCCTGACATGAAACACCTTACTTTAACGGGTCTATTAGCCGTATCACTCTTAGTTGGTTGTTCAAGTAGTGAAGAAATAGTACCGGATGTACCGCCATCGGTTCTTTACTCTGACGCGCAAGAATCACTGCAGAGTGGTAGCTGGCTTTCTGCAATCGAAAAGCTAGAAGCCTTAGACTCACGTTACCCATTCGGCGCCTATTCTGAACAAGTACAACTGGATCTGATTTACGCTTACTACAAAAATGATGACTTGGCGCTTGGCCTTGCGACTATTTCGCGATTCCTACGTTTAAACCCAACTCATGAGAAACAAGATTGGGTTCTTTACATGCGCGGTTTAACGCATATGGCACAAGACCGAAACTTCATGCATGATATTTTTAATATCGATCGTAGCGACCGAGATCCAGAGCCAGTGAAACTTGCATTTGCTGATTTCAAACGACTGTTAGAACGTTTCCCTGCAAGCCCATACGCTGAAGATGCACAAAAACGCATGTTCGCACTGAAAAACCGCCTAGCGGAGTATGACTTAGCAACCGCTGATTTCTACCTGCGTCGTGAAGCTTGGATTGCAGCTATAAACAGAACACAAGAGTTACAGAAGACTTACCCTGACACCATTGCTGCACGTAAGTCTTTAGACATTCAATTAGAAGCTTATGAACAACTAGGCTTAGAAGACGCAGTGTTACGAACAGAAAAGTTAATCGAGCTCAATCCACTGCCTTAGTCAGCGAATCACACTCGTCGTTAACTAAAACAATCACTTCAAAATCGCGCTAATTTGTTAGCGCGATTTTTTTTGAACTTCGTCTGGTAAACTTGATGAATGGCAACATAAGCAGTATCTTCAATAGATAACTTTTAACAAAACATCAACATGGAGTGTGGATGTGAGCAGGATGTTATTATTTATCTGGATCGGGTTATTTAGCCAACTTTCCAACGCATTAGAACTGTCCCCATTGAGCAATCAACCTTACATGGGAGACTTAGATGTACTCAAAACAAAAGGAACAGTGAGAGTATTGGTTTCGGCTGATCTGGGCTTTTACTACATAGAAGATGGCAAGCCAAAAGGTATTGTGGCAGAAATGCTCTACCACTTTGAGAAAAGTCTTCGTAAGAAGCACCCCTATCTCAACGTTCAAATCATCCCCGTGCAACGAGATGATCTACTCCCCTCGTTAGAATCTGGTTACGGTGATGTCGCTGTCGCCAACCTAACGATCACCGACAAGCGGTTAAGTGTCATCGATTTTTCCGATCCAATGATCAAAGATGGGAAAGAACTGATTATCACCGGAAAAAATTCTGCCCCTATCACCGAAATCAAGCAATTGAGTGGTCAAGAGGTCTGGATCCGAGCTAGCTCAAGTTACTTCGAGAGTGTTCAAAGAGTCAACAAAGAGCTTAACGCACTAGGTTTACCACCACTGCATGTCCACTTTATCGAAGAATCATTGCAAGACTACGAGCTGATAGAACTGGTTAATCAGGGTTATATACAAGGTACAGTTCTAGATAGCCACAAAGCTAAGCTCTGGCTCGATGTTATGGAAAACATTCAGGTACACACTGAGTTGCCGCTGCGTGAAAATGGTCAAATTGCTTGGGCACTGAGAAAAGACAGCCCTCAGCTAAAGAAAGAGATCAACAAATACGTAAAGACCGCACGAACAGGAACTCTACTTGGGAACGTTATCTATAATAAATACATCGACAACACTCGTTGGTTAGGACGAGCACTCAACCCAAATAAAGTAGACCGAGTGGCAAAACTGGCAGATGTCTTTGAAAAATATTCGAATGAATACGAATTCGACCCTTTGATGATGTCAGCTCAAGGTTTCCAAGAGTCTGGACTTGATCAAAGCAGGGTTTCTCACCGAGGCGCCATCGGTGTAATGCAGGTGTTGCCAAGTACCGCCAAAGACAAAAACGTCAATATAAAAAACATACATAAGGTGGATAACAACATCCATGCTGGTGTGAAATATATGCGCTTTATCAAAGACCGATATTTTGACGATCCAGCGATATCGCCTGACAATCAAATCTACTTCACTTTAGCTTCTTACAATGCCGGCCCCGCTAAGATAAGAAAGATGCGGAACATTGCTAAAAAAAAGGGTTATAACCCAAATATCTGGTTTAAAAACGTGGAAATCATCACTCGTAAGTACGTGAGTAAAGAACCCGTAACCTATGTCGCCAACATCAATCGTTACTTCGTCATTTACAAACAATTGCAAGCAATCAATGCCATCCGAGAGGACGGTACAGCGAGATTACTGAACACTAACGATTAACTTCGCCCTTAACATCAGAGCTTGAGGAACAAAGGTGTTAGATAAGGTTAAAAACATAAAAGCCGCATAAGAAAACTTATGCGGCTTTTGTTTATCTAATTCTGAAGAAGCTTACGCAGAGAGCTACATCATGATACCTATATCACAAAACACTATTGAGTAAATTTCAATCAAGCACTTTCTATAGGCTGTAGTCCGCCCCTAAAAACTGGTTTAATTTTTAGCGAAGCCTTGCCTCCAACTTATCGTTTTTCATAGGGATAACAAGTATTTTTCGACAAAAAGATATCAAGACTTGCGTGAGATCACATTTGATTTTAATGCTTATCCCACCCAACCAAAACAAGATCTAAATCACATTCTTTATTCCTAAAAGTCGTAATCTGAAGTTAACCCATGAGGGATACAACAGAGGAAAACTTCTATGAAAATGAACATCACTGGTAAAAATATCGACATTACCTCTGCAATCCGTGATCACATAGAAAGCAAATTTAAGAAGCTGGATAAATGGCAAGTAGACATCATTGGCTGCCAAGCGAGCTTTAGCGAAGAACCAAATAAAAAGAAAAAATTTGAAGCCGTTCTAACGGTACCAAAAGGCCAACTTGTTGCTTCATCAATTCATGACGACCTCTACGTAGCTATTAACGAAGTAGAACAAAAACTAGAGCGTCAACTCAACAAGCTGCGCCATAAACCAGAAGCGCGCCGCGCTGAAAAGCCTGAAATCGAAGAGCTAGAAGCTGAAGTAGAATAAGGAAATATGACAGATTAAAAAATAGCGCCTCAGGGCGCTATTTTTTTGCTTGACGCTCGTAGCTCGCTTGCTTATTGTGTTTAAACATTCATAAAACAATCACTTTTTATGCACTCTCACTCTTTGTTTATTTTTGACTTCTTTTTTCTTCCGTAAATCGGAGGCTAAGTCGTTTTAGAAAAACAAGTCAAAAACGAACAAGAAGCCTCCCACACTAGGGGGGCTTTTTTATAAGGACACATTTATGACTGACCGAACAATTTCACTAGATGATATCCGCCTTCGTCTCAATGATTTAGACGACGAACTCCTAAAATTACTTTCAGAGCGTCGTAAGCTGAGTATCGAAGTCGCTAAAAGCAAGGTAGAAACGTCAAAACCCGTTCGTGATGCAGTACGAGAGCAACAACTACTAGTCAAATTGATCAACAACGGTAAAGATAAATACGAGCTTGATGCGCAGTACATTACTAAGTTGTTTCATACCATCATTGAAGATTCGGTTCTGCTGCAACAGTCATACCTGCAAAACCTTGCGAATCCACAAAGCCGTAAACCACTAGCTCGCGTTGCATTCTTAGGTTCTAAGGGATCGTATTCTCACCTTGCGAGCCGTGAATACTTCAGCCGCAAGAATATGGAATTGATTGAGCTGAACTGTAATCACTTCAAAGAAGTCGCATCGACTGTAGAATCGGGCCATGCCGACTACGGTGTACTGCCGATTGAAAATACCAGTTCAGGGTCAATTAACGAAGTCTACGATCTGCTACAACACACAACGCTTTACATCGTTGGTGAACTTTCTCAACCGATTGAACACTGCCTTGTCGCGAAAAATGATATTCGTTTAGAAGACATTAAAACGCTCTATTCGCACCCACAACCTCATCAACAATGCAGTGAGTTTTTAAGCCGCCTTAAAGATGTCAGCCTTGAATCTTGTGCAAGCACAGCTGATGCTATGAAAAAGGTAAAAGATCTAGACGGTGATGATGTGGCAGCGATTGGTAATGCATCGAGCGGCAAGCTTTATGGACTTCAACCAATCCAAGGCAACATTGCAAATCAAACTGAGAACCACACTCGTTTCATCGTGGTCGCTCGTAAGCCTGTTGAAGTATCGACTCAGATCCCAGCTAAGACGACACTCATCATGTCGACTTCTCAAGAAGCCGGTTCTTTGGTTGAAACACTGCTGATTCTGCAACGCTTAGGTATTAACATGACCAAGCTGGAATCTCGTCCTATCATGGGTAACCCTTGGGAAGAGATGTTCTATGTGGATTTAGAAGCACACTTAGATTCAGATAATATGCAGCAAGCGATAACGGAACTAACAGCCATAACTCGTCACCTAAAAGTGTTAGGTTGTTACCCAAGTGAGAACATTAAGGCTACTCAAGTTAAGTTGTCTTAACTTTTTATTATCTGTTCCCCCATTTTAACTGCTATAAGCTTTTCACTAATACAAGCATTTGGCCTACTGCAGGCCAAATGCTAAAAGAAAGTAACTAATGGAATAAAACTCGAACTAAGGAATACGCAAAGTCTGTATACTTAAAAAGGAATTGGTTGTGTTACTGATTCTCACTCCTATCCACTTCAATCACCCCCACCGTACTTAAACACTCATTACTGATAATTTAATCATTAAATACAAAAACTTAAAACCCAAACAAAACTCTTCAAACACAATATAATCGATGGCAAGAACTCTCGAAATAACATAAACTTGCGCGCTAAAATTTATAAACCATGTTGTGAATAACCATGAAGCTAAGTACTAAAATATTACTTGTGATTGCCCCCGTAATACTGTTCAGTACAGCGGCTTCTAGCTATATCATCTATTCCACGCAAAAAAACAGCTTTATCAAACGTGAAGACAATGCACTGCAATTAAGCATGGAAAAATTAGCAGGCTATTTTCAACAGTCTCGTTCTTTCCTCAACAATTACTCCTACACCCTCACCAATAGTGACCTGGTTAAGCGTTATTTTATGGTTGATGAAAATGTCGACCACCAACGTGAACTGACTGATAACCTAAACGAAACGATTAAGTTACTGCAAGATGGTAACGACAGTTTTACAAGGGTCGCGTTGCTTGATAGCGATCGAGCTCTTAAATATTACGCTGACAATACCAATGATCCTTTCGCAAAAATGGATCCCAAGATATTAGAGTTCATTGAGCATCAATATCAAAAAACGTTAGCAACTTCGAGTACGGACTACATACAGAATTCCCAAGGTGAAGGGGTATTAGTTCATTATGATGTTATTGATAAAAAAACAGTTTCGACACCAATAAACGATCCACCCAACAATGTGTTTTTTGTGGTTGTATCTGTCTCTCTTGATAAGTTTAATTCACTACGAAAACAGATAGAGTTCGACTATCAAACTAGTTTGTTTTTTACCCCTACGTTAGTGACACAGGGGCGTGAGTTAACACAATCTATAAAGCTAGCACCTGGCCTCTACGCCACGCTCGATCCTGCACCATTCTTATTAGACAACAAACTCAAATCTATCTGGAATGAACTGAGCCTATCCTTTGCCCTATCTGCATTTGTCAGTGTTACCTTACTGCTGATCCTGCTATCTCGCTGGGTGATAAACCCGATCACCCGTTTAGATAGGCAGCTTCAAGAGGTTGAGAAAAAACAGAGAAAAAACATTGAGCGCCTAGGAACAAATGATGAGTTGGGGCGCTTATCCCAACGCTTTTATGATATGTACCAAGAGTTGGATGACACGTACCAACAGACTAAGTTGTTGGCAGAAAATGATCAGTTGACCCAAATAGCCAATAGGCACCAGTTTCAAACCTTCGTGCAGCAGTCGTTGTCAAAACCTAATTCGAACACCGAAACCTGGGTTCTCTACTTTGATTTAGATAACTTCAAATTTGTGAACGACAAATACGGGCATCAGATCGGCGACTCGATTCTCGTCAGTTTTGCTCAGCGTATCTCCAATATTTGTAACCACTACAAAACAGAATTAAATGCCCACTGTCTGCCAGCCCGACTTTCTGGGGACGAGTTCGTTGTATACATTAATGCTCCAAATCACCAAGAAAATATCGCACATCGATTTTCGAATGATTTACTCACCCCACTACAAAAGGGGTTTGTCACCGAGTCAGGTAATTTCCCGATTACGGTCAGTATTGGTATTGCGACCCACCCTAATGATGGCGATACAATCGAGAAGCTTCTTTCGAATGCTGATACCGCGATGTATCAAGCCAAACGTGCAGGTAAAAACCAATTCGCAGATTACTCGTTAGACTTAGATAAAACCATTCAGCGTCAAGCCAGTATTGAGAGCGCCCTCAGAGAAAATAATTTTGATGAAGAGTTTAAGCTCGTTTACATGCCTTATATGGACTCAACAGGAAGTTATATTATTGGTGTAGAAGTGCTATTACGTTGGCACTCAAAACACCTTGGTTTAGTGCCACCCGATGAATTCATTCCTATCGCCGAACAAACCGGATTATTTGAAATAATTGATCGCTGGGTTATCCAGAATGCATTTGCTTCATTCCATCAACTTCAAGCTCAATTCGATCACTCTATTCAGCTATCGATTAACTTATCTTCAGCCGGGATTAAAACCACTCACCTTGCTGATTTCATCAAAGAGCATGCGAAAATCAATCAGATTCCGCCCAATTTGATCGATTTTGAAATCACAGAAACCTTTTACTCAAACTCTCAGGGGTTCCCATTACTTAACCAGTTATCATACATGGGCTATAGATTAGCAATCGACGACTTTGGTTCTGGTTACACCTCGATCACTCAACTGGTTCAATATCCAACTCAGAAGATTAAATTGGATAAAACCTTTTTGGACACCTTGATTGAGACAGATAACCAGAACATAGTGAAACCCATTATCGGGCTATGCCATGCTCAAGGGAAAAAGGTCACAGCCGAAGGAATTGAAACTCAATGCATGCATCAGTGGTTACAAGATGCGCAGTGCGATATGCTACAAGGCTATTATTTTGGTAAGCCAATGCCATTAGAAGAGCTGACGGAATGGTACCGACAGCATCAACTCAATTTTATCGATAATAAAAAGAATCAACCACATGAAATCTGTAATCATCGCATCGCTGAATCCAGCTAAAATTAGCGCCGTTAAAAGTGCATTCTTATCGGCTTTTCCTGATACTGAATTTGATTTCAAAGGCATCAGTGTCCCTAGTGGCGTCGCCGATCAACCCATGAGCAACGACGAAACCTATCAAGGTGCGGTAAATCGTGTTTACAACACGATCCAAGCTCAGCCTAATGCAGATTTTTATGTGGGATTAGAAGCTGGAATAGAAAAAAACGTTACCTTTGCATGGATGGTGATCGAAGCAAATGGCCTACGTGGAGAATCGCGTTCAGCAAGTTTGATGTTGCCACCTGCAGTACTTGAAAAGTTAGAACATGCGAACGAGCTAGGGGATGTGATGGATGAAGTGTTTGGCACCGATAATATCAAACAAAAAGGCGGTGCGATTGGCCTACTAACGCATAACCAACTAACACGCAGCTCTGTCTATCATCAGGCTTTAATTTTAGCGCTGATCCCATTTGTGAATCCAGAGCACTTTCCTATCTAGATCTTCGCTAAACTTCGAAAGCCTCAGAGAACAATCACCAGAATTAAAAAACGCTAACATTCAGTTAGCGTTTTTATCGAATTAATAGACACACTACTCAGAGGTTGCTTAACTCAGTTATTGTTTGAGCAAAAGGTCGGCGATCACGGCTTTCTCTTGTTCAGATTTGGCCTTTAGCTCATTTGAGCCTCTGGTTATCGTCGCGACGCCTACTCCCAGCATTTGGCTAACCTGTCGTTGAGACATCTCACCTTTCATCAACTCACAAAAGATGTTAATTCGAGCAACTAAAGCATCTCGCTCGTCTGGTGTCATCATCATGGTCAACAATAGTTCATGCTGATCTTTTTCGACAGCCGTCTTTACCAAGTCCATCAGTTGTTGCCAATTCTCATATTCAGGTTGTGATGCCATATCTCTACACTTACTTTTAAATTCTGACTTTAAAGAGTCGCTTAACGATTGAAAGCGTCGAACACTTTATACCGAAACACTTGATGTGATCCAATGTAAAAAGGCAGTAAGTGGAAATGGTTCGCACTCACTGCCTTTAATATTACTCAGCTTGGAGAAAAATACAGAAAGCTTAGTATTTCGTTTTTGCCTCGTGAGGTGCTAAAAACGTCCCTTTCTCACCCAGGATATCTCGATAGTAAGTCTCAAACATCAAGATATTCTGAACGTAACCACGAGTCTCTTTGAATGGGATCATCTCGATAAAAGCAAATGCATCGAGCTTTTCATCGCTGCGAGATCGCCACTGTTTCACACGACTAGGGCCAGCATTATACGCGGCAAATGCGAAGATGCGGTTATCATCATATTGAGCGAGTAGGCCATCTAAATAATGACTGCCTATCTCAATATTCTTACCTACATCATAAAGATCATCGCTGCCCTGGTACTTAATCTTATGTTTGTTAGCCGTGTATTGCGCCGTCTTTGGCATAATTTGCATGATGCCACGCGCGCCAACTGGAGAGCGAGCCTCTGAATCCATCGCACTCTCTTGTCTTGCTAAAGACATCAAAGTAATTGGATCGAGATCGTGCTTCTCGGCATAGAAATTAAACCACCACTTATGAGCGACAGGGAAACGTAACGCAATGTTATCCCACATCTTCGCAGAAATACTCGCCGTTACCGTAAAGTGATTCCATCGCTGTGTCGCAGCATGAGCAGCAAGCATCGCTTTTTGCTCTTTATCTGCATGACTTAATAACCAGCGCCACTCACTCTTTGCAGCCGCTATTTTATCTCGCTCAATCAGCTCACCTATGCGAACCAAAGAAGTGTCGAATGGTTTCACCATTTCTGCACTGTATTTAAGGGTCGACGTTGGATAGCTAACAGGCTTATTTAATTGCTTAGCGGTAGCCACACTATAGAAATTACGCTGACCCAAAATGTCTGACAATCGCTTATTACCTTCAGCAGTATCGCCTAGCGCAATCTCAGCTCTACCCTGCCAATACTGCCAGCGAAGCGAAGCTTGATGTTTACCATCTAAGCGCGCAATCCACTCTTTCAAACCCGTCCAATCGGCATGTTGAATAGCTAAGCGAGCACGTCTTTCCAGCAAAACTTGCTTTGATGAACTCGCGAGCATTTTGTCTCGCCACGCCATCAACTCTTCAGAGTCGGTATTGATCAAGCGGAACGCTAGGTAATCCGCGAGCTCTTGGGATTTTTCTTTCGAAAATTTTTGAGCTTTCACAACATCATCAAAAACCTCTTGAGCGCTGCTTGCGGATTTCCTTACTAGCTTCTCGAAACCAAATTCGGTTTGTGCTTGGTAGAATTCATTCGCTGGGTGCTTCTTAGCAAACGCGAGTACATCTTCAGGCTTGTTGTACAACGCCTTCATCTGCTTCGCTTGAGTAATTGACTCATCATGATCTAATTGCTTAACCAAGTAGCTCATTAACTTACCGTTTCGACTCTCGAACGCTAAAAGCATTCTGTCCAGAATCAGCTGATCCGTTCTTAAGCCCGCTTCATCCCAACTTTCGAAAAGTGAATCACAGTTATCATCAACACCACGGCCACTTAACCAAAGTTGTTTCGCACCTTTAAAGGCGAGATCTTGATTACCTTGTTCATAATTAGCGCGGTAATAGATACATTGATATTTTTCACCAACAGGCTCTTGGGTTTGAAACTCAAGGATCGTCTTCCACTGTTTTTGAGCCGCCAATAAATCTAAATAAGGCGCTCGTATACGATTGGAAAACGGCAGTGCTGTGTTCTCTTCAATAAAAGCATCCACCTCGCTTGGCGTTCGATCACCTAAGCCCAGTAAAAAGGCGCGATAGTCAGTGTAAGGTGTTAACGGGTATGTTTGAATTTTGTTACGAAGTGCTGAATAAGCTTTTAGATCACGGTTGTCTAAAACCTCTTGCGCTCTGTCATAAACATCACGCTGCATTTCAAGCTCGGAAGCATTGCTGGCCATAGCCATTGGAGCCTGTGAAAATGAAAACAAAATTGCCGATGCAGCGACAGCAATTTTCGTATTACCAATGCGGAAAAACATTCGCTCTTTCCTTAGTGCGTGTATAAATACGTGAAGTCTATTTACGCCCGACATCACATCAAATGTAAAGAGTTTGAGTGTAAATATTGTTAATATTTAACACATCGCCTCGAAAGCTTATTAAATATAGTTTTAATGACCAATGTGACAATAATAGGTGAGGATTAGTTCAAGAATGGCTTTTCTGTCCTAGGAGTAACATCTTTGAGGATATTGGTATAAAATAGCAAACAATTTTGAACAATAATTAGGATCGATCGGCAATGGCTGAATACGTATATACCATGTCTCGGGTGAGCAAAACTGTTCCACCTAAGCGTCAAATTCTTAAAGACATTTCTCTTAGCTTTTTTCCTGGCGCTAAAATCGGTGTTTTGGGTCTAAATGGTTCAGGTAAATCTACCCTACTACGTATCATGGCTGGTATTGATACTGATATTGATGGTGAAGCACGTGCACAACAAGGTCTAAAAGTAGGTTACCTACCTCAAGAACCTGTCCTAGACGAATCAAAAACCGTTCGTGAAATCGTAGAAGAAGCGGTTTCAGATGTTGCTGACGCACTTAAGCGCATCGACGCAGTATATGCTGCTTACGCAGAACCTGATGCAGATTTCGATGCATTAGCGAAAGAGCAAGGTGAACTTGAAGCACTGATCCAAGCAAAAGACGGTCATAACCTAGAAACAGCTCTAGAGCGAGCTGCAGATGCACTTCGTCTTCCTGAGTGGGATGCGAAAATCGAATTCCTATCAGGTGGTGAACGTCGTCGTGTTGCTATCTGTCGTCTACTTCTTGAGAAGCCAGACATGCTGCTTCTTGATGAACCAACCAACCACTTGGATGCAGAATCAGTTGCTTGGCTTGAGCATTTCCTTGTTGATTACAGCGGTACTGTTGTGGCGATTACCCACGACCGTTACTTCCTAGACAACGCTGCAGGTTGGATTCTAGAACTTGACCGTGGTGAAGGTATCCCATGGGAAGGTAACTACACATCTTGGCTAGAACAGAAAGATGAGCGTTTGAAGCAAGAAAAAGCAGGCGAAAGCGCACGTCAAAAAACGATTGAGAAAGAACTTGAATGGGTTCGTCAAAACCCTAAAGGTCGTCAAGCTAAGTCTAAAGCTCGTATGGCTCGTTTTGAAGAAATGACGACTGGCCAATACCAGAAGCGTAACGAAACCAACGAATTGTTCATCCCACCAGGTGAGCGTTTAGGTGACAAGGTACTTGAAGTTAAGAACCTAACGAAGTCATTTGGTGATCGCGTTCTTATCGATGACCTATCATTCAGCATGCCTAAAGGCGCTATCGTTGGTATCGTTGGTGCCAATGGTGCGGGTAAATCAACACTATTCAAGATGCTAAGTGGCGCAGAACAGCCAGATTCAGGCACAGTTGAACTTGGCGAAACGGTTAAGCTTGCTTCTGTTGATCAGTTCCGTGACAGCATGGACGACACAAAAACAGTATTCCAAGAGATCTCTGAAGGCGCTGATATCATTAAGATCAACAACTTCGAAATCCCTGCTCGTGCATACTGCTCTCGTTTCAACTTCAAAGGCAACGACCAACAGAAGATCATCGGTCAGCTTTCAGGTGGTGAACGCAACCGTGTTCACCTAGCGAAACTGCTAAAAGCGGGCGGTAACGTGCTGCTACTCGATGAACCAACCAATGACCTTGATGTTGAGACACTACGAGCTCTTGAAGAAGCACTACTTGAGTTCCCTGGCTGTGCAATGGTTATCTCGCATGACCGTTGGTTCCTTGACCGTATTGCGACCCATATCTTAGACTACCGCGATGAAGGCCAAGTTAACTTCTACGAAGGTAACTATACTGAATATACAGAGTGGCTGAAAAAGACTCTAGGTGCACAAGCGGCAGAGCCTCACCGCATCAAATACAAACGTATTGCAAAGTAAATAAGCTTGTATTTTGAACAAAGGCCGCGATAATAGCGGCCTTTGATATATCTGGCTTACTATTTACCTATTGATATAGAGAGATTACCTATGCTTGAAAGACGTAAATTTTCACGAGTTATTTATCAAGTTCCGACTGAGATTTCACAAGGACAAGTAAATGTATCAGGCTCAGTGCAAGACCTATCTCTTCATGGTTTACTCATTCAATGTGATAAATTACAGCAACTCAGAACTGACACTCCTGTTCAAGTCAGCTTTAAGCTCGAAAACAGTGATATCAATATTCAGTTAGAAGCAACGATAGTCTCGACCATCAATACCTCAATGCGTTTACGTATAGAGCATTTAGATATTGATAGTATCAGCCACCTTAAGCGCCTTGTGGAACTTAACGTTGGCGACGATGAACTGCTTTATAGAGAGATTGAACACCTTACCGATTTAGGTAGTGAGTGACGTCTCCATTCCCCTTTTTCTATTAGAAGCATTTAGTTAATACAGAACCATGTCTAAGAAAGTTTCCATTACAATCCCCTTAACCCAAGGGGATCAGACGTTTTATTTCGGTCGAAAAGCCGTACTACTATGTACTACCGCAATTTTTTCAGTACCTCTATTGATTGGCGGAGCTGCATACATGCACTTTGAGGGCAAGCAAGAACTCGCCCTACAAGCCGATGATGCACAACAATTGATTGAAACACTGATTGTTGAAAAAGAACAAACCGACTTTCTTTACGCTGAGCAGGTAGAAACCAATCACTCACTGTCTCAAGCATTAACCGAGAAAGAAGGCACTATTCAGTTACTTGGTAAGCGTGTATTTGATGTGGAATCAGTGCTTGGCCTGACCGATGAAGAGCCGCTGACTGATGACGTCTCTTTAGAAGACCGAATTGATGCAGCGGCAGTAGATTCGGCAGTCAGAGCCACAATGTTTCGTTTAATTCCAAATGACAGCCCTATGGCTTATCAACGCATATCATCCTCTTATGGTCGTCGCTCTAACCCTATAACAGGTAAACGCCACGTTCATACTGGTATCGACCTAACATGTAAGCGTGGTGAAGATATTGTCGCGCCAGCAGATGGCGTAATTGAAACCGTGCGCCCAAGTAAGAAAGGCTTCGGTAACTTTATAACTATGCGTCACTCATTCGGCTTCATGAGCTCTTATGCGCACCTACAGAAGTTCAAAGTACGTAGCGGTCAATTTGTGAGTAAAGGCGATGTGATTGCGAGCTGTGGTAACTCAGGTAACTCAACCGGGCCACACTTGCACTATGAGGTACGCTTCCTTGGTCGTTCATTGAACCCTCAATACTTGATGGATTGGACACCTGAGAACTTCAACTACGTGTTCGAGAAAGAGAAAAAGGTTAAGTGGGGTCCATTGGTTCAACTGATTGATAATGTGGTTCGCTTGCAGATCAACCTGACTAACGTGCCTTACATTAGCTCGACCATAGACACCGTATCGAGTGAAGATAGTAAGAAACCTATCACGACTAACTAGTTATTGGTTATTGGTTATTGGTTATTGAGGGATATTGATTTGGCCTATGATGATCTCATTGCTTTTAGCCTACAGTAGACCAAATGCTTTCATAGCGTTCAGCACAAACAAAAAGAGCGACCAAATGGTCGCTCTTTTTTATGATTTCAAATCGTATTAACCACGATGAATCGAGTCATGTGCTTGTTTTAGAAGACTTTGGCTCTCTTGCAAGAACTGCTGCGAGTAGTCGCCAAACCAATCACTGACTTGATTAAAGCTATCAACGAATTTAGCTTTATCTTTCCCATCCAAGATTTCCAATGCTTCACCGAAACGACTATGGAAACGTCGAATCATCTCAATGTTCTCATCTGAAGAAAGAATGATATCGCCGTACAAGTTCGGGTCTTGAGCAAACAGACGACCAACCATCGCAATCTCAAGTCGGTAGATTGGCGAGCTTAACTTCAAAAGTTGATCAATGTTCGGGTTCTCTTTACTTAGGTGCAAGCCGTAAGCAAAAGAAGTGAAGTGACGAAGAGCTTGAATCAGAGTCATGCCGTGATCGTGTTCCGCAGCATCCATCTGGCAAAGGCTCGCGCCCCAAATACCAAATTGATTCAGCAACCATTGGTAGCTTTCAGAGCCACGCCCATCACTGTAAACAATCACTTGTTTCGCAAGGCTTGGAACATCAGGACCAAACATTGGGTGTAATCCAACCACAGGGCCTTGGTGCATGTCTAACATAGCTTGTAGAGGCTTTGATTTTATCGACGTCAAATCACACAGAATACAATCGCTTGGTAGGTTACCCAACTTCGCAATCACACCTTCTGTCAGGTGAATTGGAACCGTTACAACCACAAGGCCAGCATTATCTAAGATCTCATCGGCTTTGTCCCAATCTTGGCTGCCAAGGATTTTCACTTCGTAACCAGAAAGCTTGAACATACGGCCAAACAGACCACCAAGTTGACCATTACCACCAACGATAACCACTGAACGCAACTCTGGGTTAAGACACTTAAAACCAGAATCTTTTTCACTGGCATAAGACTCACGCATAGTACGACGCAAAATATCTTCGATTAACTGTGGCGGAACCCCTATTCTCTCGGCTTCTTGACGGCGAGACGCCAGCATCGCAGCTTCGCGTTCTGGTACATAAATAGGTAAACCATGTTCACTTTTTACTTCGCCGACTTTCTCTACTAGAGCCAGTCGTTGAGCCAGTAAATCCAACATTTGTTTATCGACAGCATCGATTTGGTCGCGTAATTCGTTCAGTTCAACGGCCATTTTATTCCTTACTCATCTATAAGCCCGCGCTAATCTAAAAGCCCGCACTGACGCAGGTTCGTTAGCGACAGATCTTAAAATGCCCCATTAGATGAGGCACTTAAATTTAAACTCTGACTAACCTTTCAGGCGGTTCTCTAAAAACGGGACTAACTCCGTATGTGCATGTTTCAATAGTGCCTCAGTTGACTCCCAATTGATACACGCGTCGGTAATAGAAACGCCGTATTTCATCTCATTTAGAGGAATATCTGACGGCTGATTACCTTCGTTAATGTGGCTCTCAATCATCAGGCCAATAATCGATTTATTGCCTTCACGCACTTGGTGGATAACGTCTTCAGCCACCAGCGGTTGGCGGCGGAAATCTTTACGAGAGTTCGCATGGCTGCAATCAACCATCAACGCAGCTTCTAAACCAGATTTACCCAATTCTTGTTCACATTCATGTACTGATACTGAATCGTAATTCGTTTGCTTACCGCCACGTAAAATAACGTGACCGTTTGGGTTACCTTGCGTCGTTAGCAGTGCAACCTCACCTTCACGGCTGATACCCATGAAACGGTGACTAGAAGAAGCAGCCTGCATCGCATTAATTGCAGTACCTAAGTTACCGTCAGTACCATTCTTAAAGCCGATTGGCATTGAAAGACCACTCGCCATTTCACGGTGAGTTTGTGATTCAGTCGTACGAGCGCCGATTGCAGCCCAGCTGAATGTATCTGCTAGGTATTGCGGACTAATTGGATCTAGCGCTTCCGTCGCTAGTGGGATTTCCATCTCCGCAAGTTCAACAAGTAACTCACGACCAACATGCAGACCATGCTCAATATCGAACGTACCATCTAGATGTGGGTCATTGATCAAGCCTTTCCAACCAACAGTCGTACGAGGCTTCTCAAAGTAAACACGCATTACAATATACAGTTGGTCGCTAAGCTGCTCAGATAAAGCTTTTAAGCGTTTCGCGTATTCTTTCGCAGCTTCAATATCATGGATAGAACATGGGCCACATACTACAAGCATGCGATGATCTTTCTTATGAATAATGTTTGCTATAGTTTGACGAGACTCTTGAATGAAACGACGAGCATTATCACTCAAAGGCAGTTTTGCTTTTAACTCCTCAGGAGTAATCAGTACCTGTTCGTCGATGATATTGACATTGCTTAATTCACTTTTCTGCATAACTCAACCTGTATATTTATTTTTACACCCACGATTTCCATTTGGGCTGACAATCTTTAAAAACACAATAACAGCTACAAAAACGATTGCAAGTGTAAACAATAAAAAACATTTACTGTAAATTAAAACTTACACATCTTCTTTAATTCACTCTGATACACAAACCAGCTTAAACTGCACCTCACACATACAAAAAAGGCGATATTTCTCATATCGCCTTCTTCAAACTTATAGAGTGTTTATTTATCACCCAGCGTTTAACATTCGCTTAATTTGCTCTGAGGCCTCTTTCCATCGACTATCCGAGTGAAGCGTCGATAAATCAAAGCTGTGCTTTTTAAGCAATGAGTTGGCTAAAGGCACCTCTTGAATCGCTAAATGATCAAGAGCCTCAATTTGTGCATCTCGCTTATTACACATCAGCACCATGTCACAGCCAGCATTCAAAGCTGCTTTCGCTCTGTCTGCTGGTCCGCCCATAATGGCCGCGCCTTCCATCGTTAAGTCGTCAGAAAAAACTAAGCCTTTGAATCCAAGCTGCTGCTTCAATACTTTCTGCAACCAATACTCAGAGCCGCTCGCTGGTTGATCATCATAGTGAGAGAAAACCACGTGTGCTGGCATCATGGCATCCAATATTCCGGCTTCAATTTGCGCCTTGAAAATGGCCATGTCTGTTTCAAAGATATCATCTCTAGGATCGTAAGGCGTTTCTAAGTGCGAATCAGCAATTACACCGCCGTGTCCTGGGAAGTGCTTCCCTGTTGTCGCCATTCCAACCGATTTCATGCCTTTAATAAAAGCACTGCTGTGGCGAACGATGGTATCAATATCTTCACCAAACGCTCGGCTACCAATCGCTTTACAGTCGTGACCTTTATCTAATACAGGCGCAAAGCTCAGATCGATATCATGGGCAATCAATTCCGCCGCCATCAACCAACCGGCTTGTTCTGCTAACTGCTCACCATTATTCTTAGTCGCGAATTCTTGAGCGGCAGGGATAATTGAAAAGCCATCGCGAAAGCGCTGAACTCGGCCACCTTCTTGGTCAACGCCAATCAAAATAGGACGTTTCGCGACCTTGCGGATCTCTTTATTTAACGCCGAAAGCTGTTTGCTATCGTGGTAGTTTCGAGCGAATAAGATGAGACCACCAACGGTTGGGTGCTCTAAAATTTCTCTGTCTTCAGCTGTCAGTTCGTAGCCCGCGACATCTACCCACAACGGTCCCATATTTATCCCTTATTAAACCTAATTTCATAAACTTCCCGAGATTATTCTCTTTAAATTTGCTTTACAATGTTTTTAAACCAATCTTTGGAAGACTTTAAGAATGCAGTGCAAGAGCTTAGGAATGGATCGTAAAGAACTGTATATCGGTGTGATGTCGGGGACGAGTATGGACGGTGTTGATACCGCCTTAGTTTCGATTGAAGATTCGCGCATCACATTGCTCGCTCATGATGAGTTCCCAATGCCTGATGATCTCAAAGCGCGTCTGCTTGAAGTTTGTATTGGTCAGAAAACGGATTTGATTGCCATTGGCGAACTAGACCACCAGCTTGGTCATCTATTTGCTGATGCTGTTCTGCAACTTCTCGATAAGTCAGGTACGCCTGCATCTTCTGTGACTGCGATTGGGAACCATGGCCAAACAGTATTCCACCAGCCAACCGGTACTTCGCCATTTACCATGCAGTTGGGTGACGCTAATATCATTGCCGCTAAAACAGATATTCAAACTGTTGCCGACTTCAGACGCAAAGACATGGCGCTTGGCGGACAAGGTGCGCCATTAGTCCCCGCGTTTCACCATACGATTTTTCACCCGCGAGACAGCTCGGTTGTAGTCTTGAATATTGGTGGTATCTCGAATATTTCAGTACTGCGCCCGAATCAGCCTACTCTTGGTTATGATACAGGCCCGGGCAATATGTTGATGGACGCTTGGGTTGATACGCACACGGGTGAGAAGTTTGACCGTGATGCGCAATTCGCACTTAAAGGTCAACTCAATCAAGCCTTGCTCGAACAGTTATTAAATGAATCTTATCTATCTCAAATGCCGCCGAAAAGCACTGGCAGGGAGCTATTTAATCTACCGTGGTTAGAGCAACAATTAACAGAATTTAAAGACCTTGCGGCAGAAGATGTTCAGCACACACTTTGTGAATACACTGCATTGACGATAGCGAATGAAGTGGAGACTTATCGCTTGGGTAACCAACCTGCGCTCTATGTGTGTGGCGGGGGTACGAGAAATCCACTGTTGATGAAGAGACTGTCTGAACTGCTTCCTGGCTGGGAGGTTGAGTCAACCACCAGTAAAGGCGTTGATGCCGATTATATGGAAGCTATGGCCTTTGCGTGGCTTGCTCAACGTCATGTTCATCAACTGCCAAGCAATTTACCAGAAGTGACTGGCGCGAGCAGAGCGGCCTCTCTAGGCGTTCTCTATCGTGCTGACTAAACAACTTTAGAACCATCATTTTAGAATCACCATTTAAGGATCATTATGAGTAACGACGCTCTCATATCAGCGCTCTCGCACCTCGTTTCGGAGGGGAGAAACCCTGACACTATGGATATTGATCTACTCACCTCTCTCGAAGTGGTTGAAAAGATTAACCAACAAGACAAACAGGTACCACTGGCGATCGAAGCCGAATTACCACTGATCGCGAAAGCGGTTGACAAGATCGCTCACGCCTTTCAAAACGGTGGCCGACTGATCTATATGGGTGCAGGCACCAGTGGTCGATTAGGTGTATTAGATGCCTCAGAGTGCCCTCCGACTTTCGGTGTTTCAGACAAAATGGTTATCGGCTTAATCGCTGGCGGACCAGAAGCGATTTTAAAAGCCAAAGAGGGAGCGGAAGACTCGCTGACTCTCGGTATTGAAGACCTGAAAGCCATTCAATTTACAGAAAACGATGTCGTGGTAGGCATTGCAGCCAGTGGCCGTACACCTTACGTGATTGGTGCGCTCAACTATGCGAATCAGATTGGTGCGGTGACGGTTGCGCTGTCTTGTAACCCAGGCTCTCCAATTGCTGAGATTGCTCAAATCGCAATTAGCCCAGTGGTTGGCCCAGAAGCATTGACTGGTTCAACACGACTCAAATCAGGGACAGCACAAAAGCTGGTGCTTAATATGCTCACCACTGCGAGCATGATTCGTATTGGTAAGAGCTATCAGAACCTGATGGTCGACGTAAAGGCGACCAACGAAAAACTGGTTGCCCGCGCAGCTCGTATCGTAATCCAAGCAACTGAATGTGATAAAGCCCTTGCAGTTTCGACACTTAAAAACACCGATTATGATGTGAAGCTATCTATTTTAATGATTCTGACAGGGCTAGATTTAGAACTGGCCAAGGCTCAACTTGATCAACAAAATGGCTTCTTGAGAAAAGCGGTCGAGAATAATCAGTAATCTCAATTCTGTTTGTAGCTTCTCATTTAGAGAGTGACTTTAACGACATACAACAAGACCAGTACACATGCAGTACTGGTCTTTTTTAGTTTTAATTTGTTATCGCTAGCTTGGGCTTAATAGTCGTTTGAGAACTCATCCCAGCCACGTTGCCATTCCATACGGAAACGTTGAGCGTCTTCCGTACCAGAACACACGCCTTCATACACCTGACCAGATAAACCAATTTGATAAGCATGGTTCGGATTACAATATTCCGTCACACCTAAATGGTAACCTTCTGTATAGCTAGCTTGATCGACTCCGCCAAGCTCGGCCATATCTGAATAAGAACGCTGAGTGTGGCCTTTGATACCATCACGATAGCCAATCTCTTGCCAATTGCCTTCGGCCGCTAAATCTTGAACATTGGCGCTGCATCCTGCAAGGCTAAATGCCACGGCGAATAATGCGATTATTTTTTTCATTTCAATCCTTTATATTGTTACTTCATCACTTTCTGACGAAGCGCTGCCTTTGTGGCGATTCTCCGCTGAACACTGACTGATGTCCACTTATGTCTGTTATCTGCCGTTGATATTTATTGATTACCGCTTAAAGCTGATAAGTCACCACTAACTAGAAGCATGACACTTCTCAACACCAGTAACCAACCGCTCCGCAAAGGTCACAAACCACTAAACCGGTTATAACACCACTTAATTAGCTATTCGACCACTCACTCCAGTAGCGGAAGTTTCTTCTCATACACTCCTTTAATATACACCCTGACTTAATTAATACATTCAGGGATAACAAATTATGATGTGGTTTCTTACCTGTGTTGCAGCACTCATTGGTGGCTACTTTATTTACGGTGCCTTTATCGAAAAGATATTCGGTGTCAATGAAAAGCGTCAAACACCCGCTCACACCAAGCAAGACGGCGTGGACTACGTTCCAATGTCAACACCAAAGGTTTACCTAGTTCAGCTGCTTAACATTGCAGGCGTCGGTCCAATCTTCGGCCCTATCATGGGTGCTCTTTACGGCCCAGCAGCAATGCTTTGGATCGTTCTAGGTTGTATCTTCGCAGGTGCAGTACACGACTACTTCTCAGGTATGTTATCTATCCGTAATGGTGGTGCTTCGGTTCCAACCATCACTGGACGTTACCTAGGCAATGGCGCAAAACACTTTATGAACATCTTTGCCATTGTTCTACTGCTTCTTGTTGGTGTGGTATTCGTTTCTGCTCCAGCAGGCATGATCACTAACCTCGTCAACGACCAAACTGATTTCGCAATGTCTGCAACAACCATGGTTGTTATCATCTTTGCTTACTACATCATCGCAACGATTGTCCCTGTCGATAAAATCATTGGCCGCTTCTACCCACTGTTCGGTGCACTACTTATCTTTATGTCTGTTGGCCTAATCACTGCGATTGGTCTATCTGACGAGCACCAAATCATGGGTGGCTTCGAGATGAAAGACATGTTCACCAACATGAACCCGAATGACCTACCACTTTGGCCTGCTCTATTCATCACTATCGCTTGTGGTGCTATCTCTGGCTTCCACGCAACTCAGTCTCCTTTGATGGCGCGTTGTATGGAAAACGAGAAGAACGGTCGCTTCGTATTCTACGGTGCAATGATTGGTGAAGGCATCATCGCTCTAATCTGGTGTGCGCTTGCTCTGTCATTCTTCGGTTCAGTTGAGTCTTTATCTGACGCGATTGCAAACGGCGGCCCAGGTAACGTGGTATACAGCGCTTCATTTGGCCTACTGGGTGTATTTGGCGGTATCCTTGCTTTCCTTGGCGTGGTTATCCTACCTATCACTTCTGGTGACACAGCGTTCCGTTCAAGCCGTCTTATCCTTGCTGAATACTTCAACATGGAACAGAAGACACTGCGTAACCGCCTACTGATGGCTCTACCACTGTTCGTTATCGGTGGTATCCTGACTCAAGTAGATTTCGGTATCATCTGGCGTTACTTCGGTTTTGCTAACCAATCAACAGCAGTAATGATGCTGTGGACGGCTTCAGCTTACCTACTTCGTCACAATAAACTGCACTGGGTAACAACGGTTCCAGCTGTGTTCATGACTTCTGTGTGTATTACATTCATCCTGAACAACAGTCAGCTAGGCTTCGGTCTGCCAATGCAGCTTTCAACCATCATCGGCGTAGTGAGTGCATTCGGTATCGCAGCTTACGTTATCAAAATTTCAAAAGGCAAAGGCGATATCGACCTTGCTGATGAAGAATCAGAAAAGGAAGCAAAGCCCGTAACAAAAACAGCTTAGCTTTCCCCGAAACATTCTCACTCTTCATAGAAAGAGGAGAATAAGAAAGCCAAAAACACTTCGCTTGTTCCACCACATCTTTGATGAACTGGAATCTAAGATCAAAGCCCATCATGTATGATGGGCTTTATTATTTTATCCATAACCACTGAATACGTTAGTTTCCACTTTACAAAAGAAAGACAACCAGCAAAAAGCAAAGCTACCTTTCAGCCTCAATGAGCTTTACACTTAACAAGCGTCTCAATAGGTGAAAATATGGAACTCATTCTCTCTCTGCTGCAACAAACCTGTGTCTACTTAGTAATAGCTTACATGCTAAGTAAAACCCCGTTGATTCTCCCTTTGTTGAGCATCTCTTCACGCTTAAGTCATAAAGTCAGCTGTTATGTTCTGTTTTCTCTGTTCTGTATTATGGGCACCTATTTTGGACTGCAGATTAATGACGCCATAGCCAACACTCGCGCGATGGGTGCGGTAATGGGAGGTCTGTTTGGCGGTCCTGTCGTTGGTTTTGCCGTCGGCTTTACTGGCGGTATTCACCGTTACTCATTAGGCGGCTTCACAGACTTAGCTTGTGCGATTTCGACCACAGCTGAAGGCTTGATTGGCGGCCTATTGCACGTTTACTTGGTTAGAAAGAACAAAGCTAGCCAACTGTTTAATCCGTTGGTGGTGTTCTCGGTAACCCTGTTTGCAGAAATTATTCAGATGCTAATTCTGTTAGCGGTCGCGAAACCATTCGAGCAGTCCTATGCTCTGGTTTCTGATATTGCCGCGCCAATGATCATTGCTAACTCTGTGGGTGCGGCACTGTTCATGAGCATCATCCAAGATCGGAAAACCATCTTCGAAAAATATTCGGCAACTTTCTCACGCCGCGCATTAACCATTGCCGAACGTTCGGTGGGTATTTTGCATGGTGGATTCAATTCAGATAATGCGCAAAAAATCGTGCGCATCATTTACGAAGAGACCAACGTTGGTGCGGTGGCGATCACCGACCGAGAAAAAATTCTCGCGTTTGTTGGCATTGGCGATGAACACCACATACCTAACACTCCGATTTCATCGCAGAGCACGCTTACCTCGATGGAACAAAACGACATCATCTACCTTGATGGCAAAGAAAACCCGTACCAATGTTCTCTATCGCAAGATTGTAAATTGGGTTCTGCGCTTATTATTCCACTGCGCGCGGGTAATGAAGTGGTCGGAACCATCAAACTGTATGAGCCAAAGCTGAAACTATTCTCGACCATCAACATGTCGATGGGTGAAGGTATCGCTCAGCTATTGTCGAGCCAGATATTGTTTAGTAATTATCAGCAACAGCAAACGCTGCTCACCCAAGCGGAAATCAAACTGCTGCATGCACAGGTGAATCCTCACTTCCTGTTTAATGCACTCAACACCATCAGTGCAGTTACACGCCGTGACCCTGATAAAGCACGAGAACTAATTCAGCATCTCTCTCACTTCTTTAGAAGTAATCTGAAGCAGAACATCAATACAGTGAAACTCAAAGACGAACTGGCGCACGTCAATGCGTACCTAACTATTGAAAAAGCACGTTTTACTGACCGATTAGAAGTCGAATGGGATATCGCCTCACAACTATACGAGTCGCAACTGCCGAGCTTTACCCTGCAACCGCTGGTAGAAAACGCCATCAAACATGGGATATCTAATATGTTGGAAGGCGGTAAAGTGAAGATCTATAGCGAGGCTTTCGAGGGTGGATTCAAGTTAATCGTTGAAGACAATGCTGGTAATTATCAGAAGCCATCCCAAGATCACGTTGGATTAGGCATGGAGATTGTTGATAAACGACTCACTAATTTCTTTGGACAAGATTCAGCACTAAAAATAGAATCTCAACCACAGCAATTTACTCGAATGAGCTTTATCATACCTATACTGAAATAAAGGCATTTTCGGAGACGAATCACTCCGAGTTGAAACATTTAGAAGCCGACATTTAAAAGAAAAGCGTGAAACAAGCAGGGATAGAACCAAAATGAAGATTGTAGGATGTTAAAGGCATTAGTTGTCGATGATGAGCTTTTTGCTCGCGAAGAGCTGATTGAACTACTGACTGAAACCGGACAAGTAGAAATCATTGGCCAAGCGAGTAACGCGATCGAAGGACTGAAACAGATCAATCTGCTCAAGCCTGATGTGGTGTATTTGGATATCCAAATGCCGCAGGTTACCGGAATTGAACTGTTAAGCATGCTTGATCCAGACACCATGCCCTACGTGGTATTCGTCACCGCCTACGACCAATATGCGATTCAAGCATTTGAAGACAATGCCTTTGATTACCTACTCAAGCCGGTTGAACCTTGTCGATTAAACAAGAGTGTTTGTCGTCTGAATAAGGTCATCAAGCTGAACCAGAAAGCGCCAGAACAAGATATATCTGCGATTGCTCCCTGCCACTTAGAGCAGATCCCGTGTATCGGCCACAACCGCATTGTGATCATGGCGAGCCAAACGGTCGAGTGCGCTTATTCAGATATCAGTGGTGTCCACGTACGCAGCTCATCACAAACGGCAACCTCGCAGTTGACGCTAAAGATCTTGGAAGAAAAGACCGATTTGATCCGCTGTCATCGACAGTATTTGATCAATATAAAATCGATCCAAGAGATCAAACTGTTAGAGAATGGATTAGCGGAGATCATCACACTGACCGGCTTTGAAGTACCTGTCAGTCGTCGTTACTTAAAGGCTTTAAAGGAGCAACTCGGTCTCCAGTAACCCCATAAGTTTCGACTTTTTTCCAAAATACGATCAAAAAAGCCAACGCATCAACGTTGGCTTCCTGCTGTTTACAAATCAATAGTGTTTGCAAATCGATACTGTTTGCGAATCGATAAAGTTACGAATCGATCTTGTCACCAATCCATAGAGACTAGTCGACTTGCTTAATCTGCAGCTCTTTTGGTACTTCGAAGAACATGTTCTCTTCACGACCTTGAATCTCTTCAACCTCGGTAGCACCCAACTCACGAATACGATCTAAGATTTGGTTTACTAGCTCTTCAGGCGCTGAAGCACCCGCTGTCACACCAATTTTCTTTTTCCCTTCAACCCATTCAGTTTGAATGTCTTCAGGACAGTCGGTTAGATAACCTGGCGTGCCTAGCTTCTCAGCTAGCTCTTTTAAACGAGTAGAGTTCGATGAGTTCTTAGAGCCAACAACTATCACGACATCGACATCACCAGCCATCTCACGAATTGCGTCTTGACGGTTTTGTGTTGCGTAGCAAATATCATCTTTACGTGGTCCTTGGATCTCAGGGAATACGCGACGTAACTCTTCAATCACGTCTGCAGTTTCATCAACTGACAGCGTGGTTTGACTAACATAATGTAAGTTACTTGGATCGTTCACGACTAAGTTCTGTACATCTTCTGGTCTTTCAACCAAATACATACCACCAGCTTGGCTAGCGTATTGACCCATAGTGCCTTCCACTTCAGGGTGACCCGCGTGACCAATCAATACTACTTCCATATGTTTGCGGCTCGCTCGAGCAACCTCCATATGAACTTTAGTCACCAAAGGACACGTCGCATCAAATACCGTTAACTCGCGTTCTTTCGCTTCTTTGCGAACCGCTTGAGAAACACCGTGAGCCGAGAAGATCACGATGTTATCGTCTGGTACTTCACTTAACTCTTCGACAAAAATAGCACCACGTTGCTTGAGCCCTTCAACAACAAAGCGGTTATGCACCACTTCATGGCGAACATAAATCGGTGGCTGATACAGTTCAAGAGCGCGCTCTACGATGCTGATCGCACGATCGACACCGGCACAAAAGCCACGAGGGTTAGCTAACATTATTTTCATTTCATTGCTCATCATTTACCGCGGTACTAAGGTTGTTTCTATAGAGTTCGCTGTCAGCGAGGTTCGCATTCTACAGTGAAGCGCCTAGACAGTGAAGCTCTGGGTTGCATCACACCTGTAAGGCGATGTTATTCTACTGTTAAGATAGTGATTAGCCGCTAAGATAGCTACTCCACCGTTAAGACACTTAGTCCACAGCTAAGATGTTAACGTCAAACGTAACGTCTTGGCCGGCTAATGGGTGATTAAAATCAACCGTCACTGAATCACCCGCGATCTCAGTGATAATACCTGGAATTTCCATACCGTCAGGACCAGAGAAAGCCATAATAGTGCCAACTTCGACTTCAGAGTCGCCAACAAACTTAGCACGATCCATATGATGGATATGATCTGGATTTGGCATACCAAACGCGTCTTCCGCCTTCAATTCGATAGATTTTTCAGTCCCCGTTTCAAGGCCAATCAGGCACTGTTCAAAGTTCTCACTTAGGCTGCCATCACCCATCACGAACTTAGCGGGCTTACCCATATTTTCGGTGCTATCGGCAACTGAACCATCCTTCATTTTAATCGTAAAATGTAGAGTTACTGCTGAATCATTTTTAATTGCTGCCACGTTACTTTCCTTAGATTTCTTTATTATTTGAGAATGCATTTTGCTTTGCTCTCATATTACTTGCAGCATAAAAAAAAGCGCCGTCGGAATCAACCGACAGCGCTTAGGGCTATTCTATTCTGTGAGTCATAGGCTGACTTTAGGACAATCTATTACAAAGCGATTTGCTTGATACTCATTAATGTCTGAGTAGTCTATTGGCTTTCATCTTTCTTACGGAAACCATCTAAGATGATCATCGCGGCGCCGATACAGATTCCCATATCCGCTAGGTTAAATGCAGGCCAGTGGTAAGTACCCCAATAGAAGTCTAAGTAATCGACGACAAAGCCATGTACAACACGGTCGAACACGTTACCAACAGCGCCACCAATGATGATCGCATAAGCAATGTTGTTCCACTTATCTGTTGCTGGTAGCTTGCTCATCCAGTACGTCAGCATCCCCGTTACCGCAAATGCGATACCAGTAAATAACCAGCGCTGCCAACCACTTTGATCACTCAAGAAGCTAAATGCTGCACCGTAGTTATGCACGTACAAAAAGTTAAAGAATGGCAACACCTCAATGCGGTTTGCCCAGCCATAACCCATGTTGTCCATAACAAAGAGTTTGATACCGATATCAGCAAGGAAGACTAGTAGGGCCAACCATAACCAACGCACACCAGATTGTTTTAACGAAACTTCACTCATTTCTATTCCTAGTATTTACGAAGTTGGTATTCACTGTTACTCAATTTAAGTGACCTTGATTACCAAACTTGGCTAAACACATTTCCTATAATTAAAAATAACCCCAGTTGGTACTGGGGCTATGATTTTTACAAAAAGTTCAGTATTTCTCTGAGTCGTTATGCGTACTTACGCACTTCGCCTTCACCGTCGATGTTCGACACACAACGACCACAAACTTTCTCGTGACCTTCAATTGTGCCTACATCTGGAGTGTGGTGCCAGCAACGGTCACACTTCTCAGCTTCAGTTGCTGCAACTTCAACGTACAGACCTTCAACGTCTGTCGCTTGAGCTGTATCAGACTTATCGCTAAGTGGTTTAACAACCGCAGCAGAAGTAATAAGTACGAAACGTAGCTCATCTTCTAGCTTGTTGATTTTTGCCGCTAGTGCATCGTCAGCGTATAGAGTAACTTCAGCCTGCAGAGCGCCACCGATTGTTTTCTCTTTACGAGCATCTTCAAGAAGCTTGTTCACTGCGCCACGAACTGACTGGATTTCAGTCCAGAATTCGTTGCTTAGCTCTTCGTCGTCAGCAAGACCAAATAGGCCTTCGAACCACTCGCCTGTGAATACAAACGTGTCGCGTTCGCCTGGCATCTCGTTCCAGATTTCATCTGCAGTGAACGACATGATAGGAGCCATCCAACGAACTAGAGCTTCTACGATGTAGTAAAGCGCCGTTTGGCAGCTACGTTGAGCATGGCTGCCCTGCTTCGCTGTGTACTGACGGTCTTTAATTACGTCTAGGTAGAAAGAACCCATTTCGATAGAACAGAACTGCATTAGACGTTGAGTTACACCGTGAGTATTGTACTCACCGTATGCTTTAACGATCTCTTCTTGTGCAGCTTGAGCACGGCCAACAGCCCAGCGATCAAGTGCTACCATTTCTTCAGCAGGAACTAGGTCAGTTTCAGGGTTGAAACCGTTCAAGTTCGCTAGGAAGAAACGAGCCGTGTTACGAATACGACGGTAAGCATCAGCAGAACGCTTAAGAATCTCGTCAGAAACCGCAACTTCGTTAGTGTAATCCGTAGAAGCAACCCATAGACGTAGAATATCTGCGCCTAGTTTGTTCGTTACATCTTTAGGAGCAACAACGTTACCGATAGATTTAGACATCTTACGGCCGTTACCATCAACCACGAAACCGTGCGTTAGCACTTGCTTGTATGGTGCTTCGTCTTTCATCGCGATAGATGAAATCAAAGAAGACTGGAACCAGCCACGGTGTTGGTCAGAACCTTCAAGGTAAAGATCAGCACTGTGCGTTCTTTCTTCATTCGGGAAGTTGTACTCTTCACGAGAATCCACAACAGAGAAGTGCGTTACACCTGAGTCGAACCATACGTCTAACGTATCAAGTACTTTCTCGTACTTGTCAGCGTCTTCAGCACCCATCAGTTCAGCAGCATCTACATCCCACCAAGCTTGAATGCCTTTTTCTTCCACAAGCTTCGCTACTTTTTCAATAAGAGTTGGGCTATCTGGATGAAGTTCTGATGTTTCTTTATGAACGAACAGAGCAATTGGCACACCCCAAGTACGTTGACGAGAGATACACCACTCGGGGCGACCTTCGATCATACCTTCGATACGGCTTTGACCCCATTCAGGCATCCATTCAACACTCTTTGTTGACTCTAGTGCTTTTGCACGTAGGCCAGCTTGATCCATAGAGATGAACCATTGTGGTGTTGCACGGAAGATGATTGGAGTTTTGTGTCTCCAACAGTGTGGGTAGCTGTGCTCGTAAGCGTGGTGATGCAGTAGTGCACCCTTCTCTTTTAGAACTTCTAAAACAGAGTCGTTCGCTTTGAATACGTGCTGACCAGCAAATAGCTCAGTATCTGGCAGGTAAACGCCGTTTGAACCAACTGGGTTAGCGATTTCTAGGTTGTACTTCTTACCAACCACGAAATCCTCTTGACCGTGACCAGGAGCGGTATGAACCACACCAGTACCAGAGTCAGTTGTAACGTGGTCACCAAGAACAGCAGGAACCGTAAAGTTGTAGAACGGGTGGTTGAATTGAGAAAGCTCAAGATCAGCACCAGTAGCAAAACCAAGGTTATGGAAGTGCTCGATACCCGCACGATCCATTACGTCTTTTGCTAGTTCAGAAGCAACAACGATACGTTGAGCTGGCTGTTCGCCATTCGCTTCAACTTGGATAAGTACGTATTCAAGATCATCACGTAGACATACTGCGCGGTTAGCCGGCAGAGTCCACGGTGTTGTCGTCCAGATAACAATAGAGATTTCGCCCTGACCCGCGTGACCTTCCGCTAGAGTAAATTTCTCTAGTAGAGCCGCTTCGTCAGCTGCAGAAAATTTCACATCGATAGATGGAGACACTTTATCTTTGTATTCAACTTCAGCTTCAGCCAGAGCAGAACCACAGTCAGTACACCAGTGAACAGGTTTGAAACCTTTTAGTAGGTGACCTTTGTCTGCGATTTTACCTAGAGAACGAATGATGTTCGCTTCAGTGCCAAAATCCATAGTGCGGTATGGTTTATCCCACTCGCCCATGATACCAAGACGTTTGAAGCTCTCTTTCTGACCTTCAACTTGGCCCGCAGCGTACTTACGACACTCTTCGCGGAATTCAGCCGCTGAAATCTTCTGACCAGGCTTACCTTTCTTCTTCTCAACCATCAACTCGATTGGAAGACCGTGACAGTCCCAACCAGGGATGTACGGTGCATCAAAACCAGAAAGGGTCTTAGATTTGATAATAATGTCTTTAAGAATCTTGTTCAGCGCGTGGCCAATGTGAATGTCGCCGTTCGCGTATGGAGGGCCATCATGCAGTACGAAAGATTTTTTACCTTTCTTTGCCTTACGGATCTCACCGTAAAGGTCTTCTTTGTACCAACGCTTCAGCATTTCTGGTTCACGATTTGCCAGATTGCCACGCATTGGGAACCCTGTTTCTGGTAAGTTCAGGGTATCTTTATAATCACTCATCGATTCTTAATTCCGTTATATTGGGCGAAGTTAGACATTATGTTAATCGGTGGAATTATCCGACTAATTCTTTAGCTGAAGCAGCCACACCCTTGCGGCTTCAGCATCCAATTCTATTTGATTCTTTAATGCGTCAAACGACTCAAACTTTATCTCGTCGCGCAGTTTGTGCAAAAGTCGCACTTCTAACTGTTTACCATATAAATTGGCTTTAAAGTCAAAAAAATGTACTTCTAATTGCTGCCTTACACCATTAACTGTTGGCCGTTGTCCAATATTAGCAACACCACCGACAGGAACACCGTCGATATCTAATGCTTCAACAACATACACTCCCGACACAGGAGAAACACAACGTTTTAATGGAATATTAGCGGTAGGGAAACCGATAGTTCTCCCTAGTTTACGACCATGAGAAACACGACCACTGATACTGTAGTCACGCCCAAGCATGGTAGCACTAGAAACCAAGTCATTGGCCGCTAACGCATTTCGTATCTCAGTGCTGCTTACTCGTAATTGGTTTAAGCAATAACTTTGGGTGCTCACCACCTCAAAACCATATTTTTCGCCCGCTTCTTTAAGCATAGCGAAATTACCCGTTCGGCCTTTGCCAAAGCAAAAATCGTCACCAACCACCAAGAATTTCACACCAAGCTTATCAACCAAAAGCTCCTTAATGAACGCTTTCGCAGACAAGCTTGCAAAATACTGATTGAAATTCACACACAATAAACGACTAATCTCTAGCTTGCTCAATTGCACGTACTTATCTCGTAAGCGAGTTAAACGCGCTGGCGCTCGACCTTCAGCAAACAACTCCATAGGTTGCGGTTCAAACGTCATGACAACAGAAGGGAGTCCCAGTGCTGTAGCTTGTTTAGAAACCTGACTCAGAACCTCTTGATGCCCTAAATGAACACCATCGAAGTTACCTATGGTTAATACACAGCCATGATGCTGTGCTTTAATATTGTGTATACCTCGGATCAGTTCCATTGTGATCAGCTAAAACCTGTTATTTGCATCATTTATTGTGTGAAACCGACGGATTATATACTAATCAGTATTAATCTGTCGCTGCTTTTAAATGTTTTACTCGGATACCTAAAACCAGTACCGACACAATATAAGCAAAGCCACCAAGTGCGATCAACCCTGTTAGCGTCAACGCTCTTTGGTTGAAGCTCCAATCAAGCCACAGCTGCATATTGTCTAGTTGCCATAAAATCACGCCAACCATCACAGTTCCAGATACTAATAATTTAAGGCTAAACAACAATGTAGTCTTGGTTAAACGATAAACACCCGCTATATGCAGACCACGATAAAGTAGAGTCATGTTCACGAACGCAGATAACGCCGTTGCGATTGCCAAACCAACATAACCATAGAAATAAGCGAAGATCGCGTTGAACACCATGTTAGTGACCATCGCAATGATGCCGTACTTCACAGGAGTTTTAGTATCTTGACGTGAGTAATAGCCCGGAGCCAACACTTTAATCAACATGAAGTTTAGCAAGCCTGAAGCGTATGCCACCAAAGACATGGAAGCCTGCTGTACATCGTGTGGTGAAAACTCGCCACGCATGAAGAGCACCATCAGCATCGGCTTCGCTAAAACAATAAGACCTAACATCGCAGGAATGCCTAGCAATAAAACCATGCGCACGCCCCAGTCCATTGTATGAGCAAACCCTTCCCCTTGAGCATCTACGTGTTTACGCGACAAAGCAGGAAGAATAACCGTCGCAATAGCAATACCAAACAAACCGAGTGGGAATTCCAATAATCGATCCGAATAATATAGCCAACTGATAGAGCCGGTTGCTAGAAAGCTGGCAATGAAGGTATCGAACAACAAGTTGATTTGGCTCACTGATACACCAAACAAGGCAGGGATCATTAGCGTGCGAATCTTAACCACACCGGGATCTCTCCACCCCCACTTCGGCTTAACCAACACACCCGCTTTAATCAAGAAAGGCATTTGGAAAAGGAACTGGACTAAACCACCAAGAAACACACCGATGGCCAAGCCAATTTCGGGTTGTTCTAAATTAGGAGAGATAAACCATGCTGAACCTATGATCATTACGTTCAGGAACACAGGGGTAAATGACGAAACCGCAAATTTGCCCATGGTATTGAGGATTGCACCAGATAAAGCAACAAAGGTGATAAACCATAAATAAGGAAAGGTAATCTTGAGCATAAAGCTCGCCAGCTCAAATTTTGGTGCTGCTGGGCCATCATTTAACCAATCGATAAACCAACCTGCGCCAAACATCGCAGTGATGACACCCGAGCCCAACACCCCGATAACGGTGACGATAGAAACTAGTACCCCGAGCGTGCCCGATACTTTGGCAATTAAATCTCGAGTCTTATCTTTATCACCAGCAGCGTGATATTCTGTTAATACAGGAACAAACGCTTGAGAAAAGGCACCTTCTGCGAAAAGTCGACGTAAGAAATTAGGGATTTTATTAGCGAAGAAAAATACGTCGGCACTCGCTCCTGCTCCCATCAAATTTGCTACTACTACATCACGTACTAGCCCCAATACGCGGGAAACAAAAGTCATTGCACTGACAATCAGGCCTGACTTTAATAGTCGTTTACTCACACAAACCTCTGACACTGGTTGATTACTTTCAAGCGAGGATAAATACTATCCTGTCCTAAGAAGCATATTTATTAGCATTGGTCTAAAAATGCTGTTAGAATCCCCGCCATCTTAACCGCGATGACCTTTCCATACCAAAGTTTGTTTGGCTACGATTGGTTTTTGCACAAATCATTTGACAATTAAGCGCCTATGAGGGATAGTCCTCGCCCTTAAATTGTCACCGAACTAAGTTTTTGGGAGTTAGACCTTGGCAAACAGTAAATCTGCTAAGAAGCGCGCTATCCAAGCTGAGAAACGTCGCCAGCACAATGCTAGCCGTCGTTCTATGATGCGCACTTACATGAAAAAAACTATTGCAGCTATTGAAGCTGGCAATAAAGAAGCTGCAACTGCTGCTCTTGTAGAAGTTACACCTCTTCTAGACCGCATGGCGACTAAAGGCCTTATTCATAAGAATAAAGCTGCACGTCATAAGTCTCGTTTCGCTGCTGCAATCAAAGCTCTTTAATAGAAATTTGATTACAACGCAAAACGAAAAAAACCGGCCTCGGCCGGTTTTTTTATATCTAAATTTTGAGTAACACAGAGATTTTTCTTGCTGAGCGTTACTTGGTTTACTTAAAGATATGCGGTTTGCTGATAGGCACTAACGTTCGACATGAAATACTGACACTTCCTTGTGTCGACCCTACCCCTGGTAAGAAATCACTTCCCCCACCAGCAATAAACTACTTGCAGTACATACCATGCAGTAGGTTAATCATCGCTTTTACTTCTTCACTGCTCAATGTGTAATACACTGTTTGAGCTTCTTTGCGAGTTTCGACCAAACCATCTCTTCTCAACCAAGCAAGATGTTGAGATAAAGCAGATTGACTCAATTCCAACTTGCCACACAACTCCCCAACCGACAGCTCAGTACCATGCAATAGGCACAGAATCTGTAAGCGACGCTCATTGGCCATGGCTTTGAGTAGAATCACAGCTTGTGCTGAATTCTTCTCCATCTCTTTTAAGTTCATAGTTTGGCTCCATACAACCTTTACGCCAAGTCCGGGTTATCAGTATTTCCGGCAGATTATGAAGTCATGATAATCGATATCAATTCATTAACAAACAAGCTCACTCGAACAATTTGCTAAAATCTGCGTCACATACATTTTTTACTGCTGGATGTTGGATCATCCTCTCAGCAAATATGACGTAGTACTCCTCTTTTAACTCCTCGATTCCCCCCAACAATTGCAATGACGTATCTTCCTCAACCTCTGACATATATAGCGTAGGCGCTAAGAAAATAGCGTCGTGGTGGTAACGAGCGAAAGCCTTCATCAATGCCGCGTCATCAAACTCACCCAAAATATCAGGCTTAAGTCCTTGTCTATCAAACCATTGCAGTACTTTACGCCCCATCGAAGTTCGACTTCCTGGGATTAACAGTTTCTTTTGTTCTAATACAGCAGGAAAGTTAACACCTTCCACATTACCTGAACTGAAAAAGCTCATACCACTCTCACCCAACTTTTTACTAAACAGGCCTGGGCTTTGGCTAGAATCCACCGGGCAGTCTGACAAAATCATATCGAGCTTATGCTGAGAAAGTTGTTCAAGTAGCATTTCATGAGTCGATTCAAAGCAGCGTAAATGAATGCTGTTATCGGGTGGGATTGTCGACATCAATATCTTGCTGACTAATCTTTTGGACAGTGCATCCGCGACGCCAACATCAAACAGAATATTGGAGTGCTGGCTATAATTCACGATATCCAGCATCTCGTAACTCAGGCCAAACATACGATCGGCATATTTAAAGACCAACTGCCCAAGCTCTGTCGGCTCAACACTGCGACCATTACGCTTAGTTAGCTTGCCGTCCATACGCTCTTCTAAGGCTTTTATCTGACCAGTTACCGTTTGTGGTGTTAGGAATAGGGCTTCTGCAGCTTTAGTAACAGAGCCTTGCTTGCAAACCATCCAGAAGTAATAAAGGTGGTTATAGTTGAGATGCGACATAAATGTGCCGTAAAAAAAGAGAAGATAACCTGTTATATCAAATATGCCCTCCCCACTCAACAAACTCGGAAAAACCACACCTAACTATCAATTACCACTTATTTTTACGAAGTGTCTAATTTCATAATGTAATATTTCAACGATTATTTTCAATTTTTCTCTAACTTTTAAGATCTATATCACCTATCAAAAACACGAACAAAAAACTTTAAAAACAACAAGTTAAACCACCACCATTTCAAGACCAAATATTTAAAGAGCAAATCATCACAAAAAAGTCTCACCTAAACCAAAATGTAATATTACTGAAATATTTGTTCTCTAACATCACGCTCAGATTAAACAAACAGACCAAACACAGACTAAAACGGTCCAATGGAGAAAACATTATGAACCAAGCTACTACTGCAGCAGCGCCTATCTCGAGCACAACTCGTTGGCTACGCTGGGCTAACTTGGCATTCATGCTTTACCTACTATTACTTTCAGTTTCAATGGTTGGTACAGGCTTCAAATGGGCAACAGGCGAGCAAGCAAAAGTTCTTTTCGAATTTGCTTCACATCCAGTTGCAGGCTTAATGATTGGTTTAGTGGCAACAGCCCTTATTCAATCATCAAGTACAGTTACTTCAATTATCGTTGGCCTTGTGGCAGGTGGTTTACCTGTTGAGCTAGCAATCCCTATGATCATGGGTGCAAACATTGGTACTACAGTAACCAATACGCTAGTTAGCCTTGGTCATGTTCGTTGTAAAGATGAGTTCAAACGTGCATTCGCAAGTGCGACGATTCACGATTTCTTTAACCTATTAGCCGTTGCTATCTTCCTACCACTAGAGATGGCGTTTGGTATTCTAGAGAAAATTTCTCACTGGTTAGTATCACCGATGCTAGCAACAGGTGATATGAGCATGGGTGGTCTTAACTTCATCAAGCCAATCACTAAGCCTGTTGTAAGTGCGATTAAAGAGCCACTATCAACGTTTGGCGACACTGTTGGTGGGGTTATGCTTATCGTTCTAGGTATCGCGACTATCTTCGTAGCTATCACGGTAATGGGTAAGCTAATGAAGAGCCTAATGGTTGGCCGTGCTCGTGAGATTCTAAAGAACGCAATCGGTCGTGGTCCTATCCACGGTATCGCTTCTGGCTCTATCGTGACTATCCTTGTTCAGTCTTCTTCAACGACAACAAGCTTGATGGTTCCACTAGTTGGTTCAGGTGTTCTTAAAGTACGTGACGTTTACCCATTCACTTTAGGTGCAAACATCGGTACGTGTATTACCGCGCTATTAGCAGCGACAGCAGTATCTGGTGAGTTCGCAGTATTCGCGCTACAGATTGCTCTAGTACACTTGGTGTTCAACATCATGGCAACGGTATTCATCTTTGGTATTCCGTTCCTACGTGAACTGCCAGTGAAAGCAGCTGATATCATTTCAGACATGGCAGTGAAAAACAAAGCTGTAGTAGCTGGTTATCTTGTTGCGGTATTCCTTGTACTGCCTGGTAGCGTGTTAGCACTGACAGCTTAATAGCAAAACAAACATCGCTTATAGCAAAGCCCGCAACCTCCTAGGTTGCGGGCTTTTTCTTTTCTGAAAGGCAGATGTGGGAAACAAAAAGAAGATTGGAGTAGCGAGTGACAAGTTGAAAGCAGATACAGGATGGATGCGAGTGAACGAGTAACGAAAAGCCCGTTTTACTCGCATCTATATATCCCCGTCATTCCCTACAGCGAGGAACGAGCGTGATAGGGAATGACGGGGGTTTTTGATCTTAGTATCCCGAATCTCTTCTACTTGTATCTAACTCCCCTTATCTCGCATCTAAAGAAACGCTTACTTACCTTGCTCATTACGCAGATACATAATGGCAACCATGCCAAAGCCGATAAGTTGCCATAGATACTGCCCATCGCTTGCACCTGTGATGGTTTGAGTGAAAGCCATACAAGCAGTCACAAATAAAGAAGCAAAGGCAGCATAGAGTAACCACGGACGCTCCTTGCCAGACATGAACTCACCTGCTAGTACTGAACGAAGAACCAATAAAAATGGCACACATTGCAAAGCAATCAGAATAGGGAACATAAAATCGAATGTTGGACTCAGTAGAGCATGACCGATTTGGCTCTTATCCCAAGTACCTACAATATAGCCTTTCCAGCCAGCCCAAGTATCACCTGAATAAGCGGTATCTGGCGTAATAAAGCCAAGCACAACGCCCATCACTTTATCGACAAAGCCATTTTTGAACCAAAAGACGAATAAGAAGATCTGAATTGGAATGATCTGAAAAGCAAACTTCTTCAACATGTGTGTACCCCAAATAATTAATGATTTGGTTACCAGTATGTGGAAGTCGATGTTTTTACGCTTGATGCAAGGCAATCGAGCCTGACTCCAAACAATAATCAAACATGTTGAGAAGCCTGTCGGCACAAGAAAACCTTGCAGAAGAGCCGTTACTATTAGCGGTAACTCAACGTCTTCACTTCAAAGAGAATTATGTGGTTTAGGAAAGGTTTGTTTTTTATAAAGATTCAATAAGATCAAACAGTTGGCCATTATACTCTTTTTTCACTTCGGTATAGCGCTGATAGTTGTATTGCGAACCTTCTGGGTTATCCGACAGCTTGTCAGCCACACTAAGTAGATAAAAACTGATAGGGCTCGGTGTACTTTCGGCCGCATAAAAAAGGTAAGGGAAAGCTTGATTGGCATGTTGGTTGATTAACAGTGCAAGACCCAAGGTAAGGTTGGCAATATCACAACGTGGGTTCATCTCAAAGGCTTGCTTTGCCAGTTGCAGTGCATGTTCGCGATCTTCTTGCTCATGACTTTGCAAATAAGCCAAAGATTCCGAATACGACAATAAGGCATTGACCAAATAATTGTCTCTTCCTTGCTGTTGAATCGTATCCAACTGAAGTGCGATCTCTGCAAATGGCTGTCCACCTTTGCCTTGGTAGAAAAGCGATATTCCCTCTGAAATAACCTTCCAATCATCGTAGTTATCAATAGAAGTCACTCGATGACTGACGACACCGTATTCTGAACTCATTGGGGCAATAATGGCTTTGATCTCAAGAATCACATCCCCAATGGCATCAAAGAAGTTATCTTGGCTAAAGCTCTTTTCCACTTTCTGGCTTTGATTGGGCTGGCGGTTGTTTTGTATCAGCACGCTCAGTATATAATTACTGCCCTTTTGCTTGAGCCAACCTTTGAGTTCGACACCATTATTGGCAAGTGATTGCTTGCCCTGTTTCGAGAGCTGAGAGAAGTGGTAACCCGATAAATTTCTCGCTGAGTTCAGCCCGTAGAATAGGTAGTTGTACACGCTTTCCGACATCTCATAATCGTCCGCAGAATCGAGTGTTATGTCATGGATATAAACGGGAATCACATCACTTTGAGGCGCAGAAATAACAGCTGTGTCATTGGTTGGGATATCGCTTTGCCATGCCCAAGTTGCTATTAAGCCAATAGAGAATACTGCGGTTGTAATCAGGGCGATGGTTTTATTTTTAGGCTTAGAAACAACTTTGATTTCAGGTGGGGGAATTTCTACTACGGGAGTAGTCTCAACGCTAGGCTGAATTATCTCAATATCGAACAGATAACCTTGCTTAGGAATGGTCTGAATGATGCGATACGGACGTACTTTATCCTGAAGCTGACTGCGCAGTAAACTGATGACCTGTCTGACCAAGTTGTCAGACACTTGAGTTCGTTGCCAGACATCAGCAGCTATCTGCTGCGTACTAACCACTTGCCCGCGCTTGTCGATGAAATAGCTGAGCAGCCTTGCTTGTAGTGGCTCTAAATGAATCTCTTCACTATCAATCACCAACTGGTTTTTATCAGGGTAGAAAGAAATAGGAAAGTCGTGTTGCAATACAAAGCAATGCGAGCGAGTCATAGTAGTTCTGTGGTTAGAAAAGACCACTCAAGATTATTGGTTTTACGAATAGTAAGCAAGCCAAGCATCAGAAATAAAAAAGGCTGCGCAGAGGCAGCCTTTCGATCAATCAGTCAGTCAGTCAAACAAAGCAGATTAGATTAAACCGAGAATGGGTACTTAATCGCTTCGTGGCATTCGTAGCCTTCAACCCAGAAGTCATCCATCGTCACCCACGTTTCCAAATCTTCTAAAGACTTAATCTCAGGATTGATATGGAATGTTGGCCCCGCTAAAGGCTCACGCTTCAACTGGATATCACGCATAGGTGCGAGTTGATCTTCGTAGATATGAGCATTAACCAGCTTGTGGTAAGCCACACCCGCTTTCTTACCAGTAATTTGCGCCATGATTGCTAGGAACACATACACTTGAACCATGTTGAAGTTCAGGCCTAATGGAACATCACAAGAGCGCTGAGTACTGTTTAGGTACAAAGTGTCACCAAGTAGAGAGAAGTGGTGGCTGTACATACACGGACGTAAACAACCCATGTGGAACTCACCTGGGTTATAGAAGTTTAAGATCTCGCCGCGGTCATCAATGCCGTTCGTTAGATCATCAACAATCTTCTTCAGTTGGTCGATATGACCGCCATCAGGTTTTGCCCATGCACGTCCTTGAACGCCATAAACACGGCCCATGTCGTCTTCACCCTTGCGGTAAGGGTTATTTAGCCATGCTTCATTCAGGTTAGAATTCGCATCCCAAGTTTTAGTCCCTAGCTTACGAAAATCTTCAGCATTGTCGTAACCACGGATATAGCCAAGCAGCTCAGCAACTGCGGCTTTCCAAAAACTTTTACGTGTTGTTACCAGTGGGAATTGGTTATTACCTACATCATATTCAAGGTCAGCATTGATTACGGTTAGGCAGCGCTTGCCTGTGCGTTCATTTTCAATCCAAGTACCGTCATTAACGATACGCTGACAGAGATCTAAATACTGTTTCACACCAATTCCTTACTTCGTTTGTTGTGGTAATTCATCTTTGTAGTGACCACGCTTGTATGCCCAAACCATCATCAGCACACCGATGATAACCATTGGCAGTGACAAAATTTGTCCCATAGAGATAAATCCACCGAACAAACCTAGCTGAGCATCAGGTTCACGTACGTATTCAACTAGGAAGCGGAATGTACCATATCCTGCTAGGAATAACCCTGATACAGAACCAAGAGGACGCGGCTTTTTGATGAACCAGTTCAAGATGAAGAACAGTACAATACCTTCAAGCGCCATTTCATAAAGCTGAGATGGGTGACGAGGGAGTGGACCACCGTTAGGGAATACAATCGCCCATGGCACATCAGTCACACGACCCCATAGCTCACTGTTCATGAAGTTGCCCATGCGGCCCATACCTAAACCAAATGGAACCAATGGTGCAATCATGTCAGCGACACCAAAAAAGGTTCGACCGTTCTTTTTGGCATACCAAAGCATCGCGGTGATCACACCAAGCAAACCACCGTGGAAAGACATACCGCCAGTCCATACCTTAAATAGGTAGAGTGGATCATCAATGAAAAGGCCAAAGTTGTAGAAAAGTACGTAGCCAATACGACCACCAAGCACCACACCTAGAAAGCCAGCAAACAGTAGGTCTGATACTTGCTCTCGAGTCCAACCACTACCGGGTTGATCAGCTCGGCGATTTGCTAACCAAAGAGCAAACATAAAGCCGACAAGGTACATTAGGCCGTACCAACGAACTGAGATTGGTCCTAGTTCAATAAGAACAGGATCGATATTTGGGAATTCGATAAAACCCTGAGACATACTTGGCTCTCTATCTAAAATTGAATAACGGTTAACTCAACAGCTAACAGAAAAGACACTACAGCAGCATAGTGGCTGCTATAAACATTAAAAATACCGCAAAGAACTTCTTCAGCACGGGGGTTGGCAATTGAGTGGCCAGTTTCGCACCCACTCGAGTGGTCAACACTGAGGTACAAGATATCGCAATCAAAGCCGGCAGATAAACATAACCTAAGCTATACGCAGGAAGATCATCGACAGAAGATCCATGCCAAATGAAACCTAGCATTCCCGAAATCGCGATAACACAACCGCATACCGAAGATGAGCCGACGGCTTTACGCATTTCCACACCGTGATGGTTGAGGAAAGGTACCGACAAAGACCCACCGCCAATGCCCGCTAAACTTGATACCAAACCAATACCGCCACCACACAACACGGCTTTAGCTGAACCCGGCATCGACTTTTGACTCTTAGAGCGAATCGACAACAGCATTTGCAACGCCAATACCAAGACAATCACACCAAAGACTTTTGGTAAGTATTGAGCTGGAATCACATCGGCCACGAAAGAACCTAGGAAGCCACCTATCACGACACCTGGTATCAACCATTTAACGACAAAAATCTCTACATTACCCAATTTTAAATGGTTAATCGCAGACGATCCCGACGTAACGATAATGGTTGATAACGAGGTAGCCAATGCCATTTGCATCGCAAACTCTTGAGGGATACCCGCTTTAGGAAGCAAAAAGAGTAAGGCAGGAACCACCAGCAAACCACCACCAATGCCCAGCAAGCCAGCTAAAACACCAACAATAGCACCAAGGCCTGCTAGCAAGCCTATCAGTTCATATGACACGTTAAATCCTATTTTTTACCCGCTCGAATGAAGCCTGTAAATTCACGCTCTTCGAAATAGTTGAGCATCATACTATAGATGTCACTTCCATACGGTTTTGATAGCGCCTCATTTGCCAAATCTTGCAGTTCACTAAGCTTAGATTGACGAATCAAATACTTAGTCCTTGCGACATTTGAGGTGTTCATACTTAACGTCTCATACCCTAACCCAATCAAGAGCAATGCACCCATTGGATCACCCGCGAGCTCTCCACATATACACACAGGCAATTGATATTGCTTACAAGTATCATGGATGTGTTTCAATGCCATGATCACTGCAGGGTGCATGGATTCATAGACATCAGAGACGCGGGAATTGTTCCGGTCAACCGCCAATAAATATTGAGTTAAGTCATTGGTGCCCACCGAAACGAAATCAACTTTATCCGCAATAAGCGGAAGAAGGTAAAGCATTGATGGCACTTCAATCATGATACCGATACGCGGCATACGAACTCGACTGTCGAGTTCATGCACTTCATCGTAGGCTTGCTCGATAAGTTGAACAGTATCATCCAGTTCTTGAGTGCTAGAGATCATCGGCAACAAGATACTCAAGTTCTGGCTATCACAACTCGCACGTAACATGGCACGTAACTGAATAATAAAGATGTCAGGATGATCGAGCGTAAAACGAATACCACGCCAACCAAGGAATGGATTGTCTTCTTCTATTGGGAAGTAAGGTAACGCCTTATCTCCACCAATATCCAAGGTTCGCATCACCACTTGCTTCTCAGGGTAACTCGCAAGCACAGAACGATACTGCTTGAATTGTTCGTCCTCTGACGGAAACCTTTGCTGCAACAAGAAAGAAATTTCGGTTCGATACAGACCAACCCCATCAACCCCTTGGTTGATAGCGATGTTAGTGTCTGCACTCAAACCCGCATTAAGCAGAATCTCGACTTGCTTGTCGTCTTTCGTTTTTGCCGGTAAGTACAGTTCTCGATTGACCATAGAGGAGAGCTCACTCTCTTCTAGAATCAGCCCCCGATACTCTTTGAGCAGGTTTTTAGTCGGCTCAATAAAGATCTCGCCGCTATACCCGTCAACAATCGCTTGCTTACCATTAGCTTGCGAAAGATTAAGGTTAACTCCCATAACAGAAGGAATACCCAAAGCTCGAGATAAAATCGCTGCGTGCGAGTTCGCCGCCCCTTCCAAGGAAATAACCGCTAATAGTTTTTCTTTAGGAATAGACGCTAATACAGAGGCCGTTAACTCACGAACCACCAAAATAATCGGTTTATCTAACGTGCGAAGTTCATGTTCAGAATTGTGGAGGAAATAGAGCAGTCTTTGACCAAGCTCTCGGACGTCTTGCGCTCTCTCCCGAAGGTACACATCTGACATACGAGCAAAACGGTTAGAGTAACTCTCAACAACCTGTCTCAATGCCCAATCGGCTTTGTCGCCTTTCTGAATTTGACTCTTGAGATCCTTACGTAACATGGGATCGTTGAGTAAGTGAGTAAACAGATCAAAGATCGCCAACGCGTCTTTATTGATTTCACTATCTAAACGCTTTCGCATTCGCTTAAAATCATTGAGAGCATTTTCGACAGCGACTGCCAACAGCTCATGCTCCCTTTCAACATTGAGCGTCGAAGCAGGGTAAACATCGGTGAGTTCAGGCTGAGTGTTGTCCCACCATAAGTCACCAATCGCCACACCCGATGAAGCTGCAATACCTTTGGTCGCAGGTAGCTTCTGTTGCTCTAACAGCCAATGGCCTTGAGTTTGGGCATGCGCCACAATAACCGCAAGTTGTGCTGAGAGTGTAACAAGGAAGGATTCTTCCATCTCACTGAATAAACGGGGGGACTTCTGTTGAATGACCAATACGCCAAGCACTTGCTTGCGATAGATAATCGGAGTGCCGAGAAAAGAGTGATAAACCTTTTCTCCAAGCTCGGGAAAAAACTTATAAGCAGGGTGAGCAGACGCTTGTGCAAGGTTGATCGGTTCAGCACTTCTTTTAACAAGGCCAACCAAACCTTCGTCAAAACCAATGTGAATACTATTGCCTTTGAAGATCAGGCCTTGAGTTGCCATCAACTCAAGACGCTGCATATCATTATTTGCCAAATACACGGTGCAACATTCCGTCTGCATCGCGCTGCATGTCTCTTTAACCAAAATATCAAGAGCCGTCGACACATCTTCAACTCTTGATACGTGTTCAACTATTTCCCTTAGTTGGCTGAGCATGCTTAACCTCTACGCAATTTGCGCTTTCCTTTTGTTTTTCGCTCTTTAAACGGCATTGCTAAAGATGCGAATTCTTTCATCGCTCGACGGTAAACATCTCGCTTGAAAGATACAACTTGTCGAACTGGGTACCAGTAACTCACCCAACGCCAACCATCAAACTCAGGTGTGCTTCCACGCTGCATATTGATATGCGATTCATCGCAATCTAAGCGTAAAAGAAACCACTTCTGTTTTTGTCCAATACAGACAGGTTTAGAATCCCACCGAACCAGTCGTTTGGGCAGCTTATAGCGTAACCAATGACGACTTGTCGCGACGATCTTTACATCCTTTTTAGTAAGGCCAACCTCTTCATATAACTCGCGGTACATTGCCTGTTCCGGAGTTTCACCTTCATCTATTCCCCCTTGAGGGAATTGCCATGAATGTTGCCCGTATCGTTTAGCCCAGAAGACCTGACCATGGTTGTTACAGATTACAATACCAACATTTAATCGGTAACCATCGCCATCTATCACTGGCCAACCTCTATCTAAATTTTTAATTACACTGATTTTTCCACATATCCCCAATCGGAGCAAACTTAGTGACGTGACAAGCGCTATATTTATGAATAATAACTACGAATATGGATAAGTTTTGCTCAAATCTTAGTTACCCACACAAGAGTGAGACATAGACCACATTTATTCACCTTTTCTGTGAATAACTATGTGAAGAATTACCCTCAATCGTTTTTTTTAATCCATAGATTCATCAGAACCAAAAACAAAAAATCACCCACACCAAAAGAAAACAATTAAAAATCAATAAATTAAAATAAATCCATCAATTTTAAAAACATGAAAAAAGCAAAAGATCTTTTAAAAATCACCCATGGTTAAAGATCAACCACTCCGATGTTTATCCACACTAGTAAGTGAAAGATTCATTTCAAACCCTATTTAGCAAGCATTTTATCCCCTGCAAACCCCTGTTTATTTATCCACTAAATTAATATTTCAATTAATTACCTTCATGTCCTGTGGATAACCATGAGTTTGATCCCTTCTCTAGCTAGGCGACCATTTCTTAACCAGTCGTCATATGGTGATAACTTCTGGTAAAATCATTTTTTTGATCATGCCTTTTATTATGAAACCAGAACCACAAACACAACAAGAGCTGTTAGACAGAGCATATGCTATTGCAGGAATGACCTTCAAAGAGCTCGCCGATGAAGCCAATATGGTTGTACCAAACGACCTAAAGCGAGATAAAGGCTGGGTTGGACAACTATTGGAATGGCACTTGGGTGCGCCAGCTGGCAGTAAACCAGAACAAGATTTTGCCAAGCTCGGGATCGAGCTAAAAAGTATCCCGATTGGCTATTCAGGGAAGCCACTCGAAACCACCTTTGTTTGTGTCGCGCCATTGATGGGCGTGCAAGGCATAACTTGGGAAACCAGTCACGTTCGAAACAAGCTGTCTAAAGTGTTGTGGATCCCAGTAGAGGGAGAAAGAGAGATCCCGCTGACAGAAAGGCATGTAGGATCCCCTTTATTGTGGACACCAACCCAAGCGGAAGACGAGATCTTAAAAAGGGATTGGGAAGAGCTCATGGAGCTGATCGTGTTAGGTAATGTTGAACAGATAACAGCAAGACACGGCGAAGCACTGCATTTGCGACCAAAAGCCGCCAACAGTCGAGTGTTAACAGAAGCTTACGGTGCAAGTGGAAAACCAATAAAGACCAAACCTCGTGGTTTCTATCTACGAACTCAATTCACCCACAGATTGCTGACAACCCATTACGCATAGAAAGCCATTACGCATAGAGGTTTTATCTAGCATAGATAGGCTAAAAGATCAGTACGTTATAAACCGTCTCAATTTAGAAGTAATTTCTCACTACAACGCTCGTTAAAAATACTCTCTAATGAGGTTTGAGCGCCAGTTCAATATCGCAGTAGCTTTGGTTGGGTTCATTACCAAACTCATCATACGCGTTGTGCAAGCGAAGGTAGGCCTTTTCAAAGCCGAGCCGGAGTAATTCCTCTTTCACTTGATCCAAGGATCCAAAGTGAAGCGGCTCGCCGTCTTGCTTTACCGGTTCTAGCTTGTGTTTGTACTCCACCGCCAGCAAATATTCAGAGATATCAGAGCAACCAATAACGTACACTTTCGGTGTCTGATAAGAGTCTTTGTGCTCTCCATGTAACCACATGTCTAATTGATGCTTCTGCATAGTCAGCCTCCCTTGCTCTGTAAAGCTTAGCCGAACTATTTACCTTTACTAGATAACGACTTAAAAAAGCAAAAAAAGAGAAGCAAGAGCTTCTCTTTTTTTGGCCAGTTCTAGTTCAAAAATTTGCATTTTCGACGCCATAACTATCGCTGATGTTTATCTTGTGGGGTGAAAGGCGCTATCACCCCACAAGATTACGTCGGTATTCGCGCGCTTAAGACTCGACGAAGATGACGAACTCGGCGCTCAATCGTGACAACTTCAGGCTCAGAAAAACCAATTGGTCGACCATCGGCTTCAAGGCCAATATCTCTCAATAAATGGGTGTTGTTCCATGGTAGATCATATGAACTACGACGAACTTTTCGTTGCCATTCACGCTCTTCACGACGAAGGTCTGCACGGATAAGAACTGTTGCTAGTTTTAAATATACTGAGTGACGCATAATAACTCTCCAGTTGTGGAATAAACTGAGGAAAAATAGCGTTCTAGATAGTATGAGGGCTTCTCACTTAGCTGCTATTTTTCCGCAGCCAAATAAGGGTACGGATCTATTAGTTAGGTTTATCTTGGGTGTTTCGATCGGCCATGGCTGATGTGTGTGACATATCAGTCACCATGTCAGTACACGGATCAAACGACGCGCAAATATGCTGTATAAAATCGAAATGTTTCATTTGCGCCTCCAAGCTAACTAAAAAATCCAAAAAGAAATGGGGTCGTAAAAGCAGACAAGTCTTTGTTAAATCGTTGCTTTCACGGTTAAAGTCTAACCAAGTGAGTATATTATTCAACCGATAATTGGTTAACATTTTTAAAACAATGCATTCGCCTGAAATATCAGTTGCATATTCATTTACATATAACATATTCACTATGATTATATAAAATCACAGCATATCTATCTTAGGGCTCTCTCTATAGAACAGCGGACTATCCTTCAGAAACAAAAAAGCCACGTATGATACGTGGCCCTTGAATTTTCACTCACCGGATAGAGTCAATGAATAGAACGTTCTAAACAACGCCCTCAGATATAAGACCATGTTTATTGAGTAAGCGGTACATAGTTGCGCGTGAAACTCCAAGCTCCTTAGCGGCCAAAGACACTTGACCACCATAAGATTCCAACACAATGAGTAAAGCATCTCGCTCTGAACGTTCACGTATACTTTTCAGACTGCGGCGTTCATCATTCTGTTTTGGTAAATCCAGTTGATGATCCTCAATGATGACAGCATCAGACATCAACACAACACGCTTAATCTGATTCATCAATTCACGAACGTTGCCAGGCCAATGGTAGCGACTCATCGAGCGGATAGCATCGTCTGAGAAGCTCTTCGCTTGCGCATTAAACTCTTTTGAGTACTCACGCAGAAAATGATTCGCTAGCACTGAAATATCACTCACACGTTCTTTTAAGCTAGGAACATGAATACGCAGAACATTGATGTAATGATAAAGCTCTTCATTGAAGTCGCCCTCGATCAATGCCTTTTCAATATCAGAAGAGTTAGCAGCCAAAATGCGAACATCAACCGACTTAGCTCCCTTCGAGGTTTCAATTTTCCCTTCTTGTAAAAAGCGTAAAAGGTTCAATTGTTGATTACGAGGCATCGCTAGGACATCGTTGAGTAAGAGGGTTCCACCATCGGCTTCTTCCAACATACAAGGCGCTGCCGTCGGTGGGGCTGAAATACCAAACATCTCAGTCTCTATCCTCATTTCAGATAGAGCACGGCAATTCACAGTTAAAAATGGTTTCTGAGCTCGCGATGAATTTTGATGAATGGAACGTGCAATTGTCTCTTTTCCTGTCCCACTCTCACCGTAAATCAAAATACTGACATCTGTGGGGCCAATTCGCTTTACTTGGTCTCTCAAGCGTTTCACCGCCACAGAATCACCGAGTAGGCCCATATTGTTGTTAATACCGTAGTTTGGCCATACTTTCTGCTCAAGTTTGAGCATACCCAGTTGATGACCAATGGTACTTAATAGCTGAGCATCAGGGATTGGTGCCGTGAAAAAGTCGATACAGAAGTTAACGATAAATTGGCAGATTGTATCTGAGCTCAATTGCGATTCACGGATAAAAGCAAGCCATCGAACTTGCTTGTTGTTGCTCACGAGGTTAGCGATACCATTAAGGCTAAACTCATCATGACTAAGATCCACAATGCCAATGCAGGGGCCAATATCAGTAATTAAGGCATCGGCTTTTCGTAAATCTGCACACTGGGTACATTGCCAACCCACTTGTTCTAACACTGATAACCAGGGTTCGTACGCACCACCAACGACGATAAGAGAACCTGGTAAGGAATCCATCTTAAATTGAGTTCCCATCCTTCTTCCTTATTCTGTTTTTATTTTTTCAATCAGGCTAACACGAGTTAAACGAATCATACGGGTACAAAGTTGCCGCAAGATCGTATTCAGATCCGATACGTATAGTAATGAGACTATCTTAGATTTTTTGTCTCAATGGTAAGACTATGTCATAAATAATCATTTTTCGAATCAAGAGTGCGGTACGAGCTAGGTTTTGACGCTAAAAACCGAAAAAGCCACCCGAAGGTGGCTTTTAAATTACACGGGCAGTAAACACCCCATAAGCGAAAATTACGCTTGTGGGCGCATTGCCGGGAACAAGATCACGTCACGGATTGTGTGGGTGTTAGTAAATAGCATCGCTAGACGATCGATACCAATACCTTGACCCGCTGTTGGCGGTAGGCCGTGCTCTAGTGCAGTAATGTAGTCCGCATCGTAGTACATAGCTTCGTCATCACCCGCGTCTTTTGCGTTAACTTGTGCTTTGAAACGCTCGTCTTGGTCTTGTGCATCGTTAAGCTCAGAGAAACCGTTCGCTACTTCACGGCCACCGATGAAGAACTCAAAGCGGTCTGTGAAGAATGGGTTGCTGTCGCTACGACGAGCCAGTGGAGAGATGTCCGCTGGGTAACCCGTGATGAACGTTGGTTGAATTAGCTGAGGCTCAGCCGTTTCACCAAAGATCTCTTCAAGAAGCTGACCACATGTCCAAAACTTCTCAACGTAAAGACCCACTTCTTCTGCAATTTTAACCATCAATTCTCTGTTCTGAAGATCGTCTTCAGTCAGAGCTTGAATGTTTGCATTTTCAGGTGTGTAGTGTTTGATTGCATCGAACATGCTCATGCGAGCGTAAGTGCCACCGAACTCAACTGTTTCGTCACCGTAAGGCATAGAAGTAGAACCAAGAACGTCCATCGCCGCTGTGCTTAGCATCTCTTCCGTTAGATCCATTAGATCTTTGTAGTCAGAGTACGCTTGGTAGAATTCCATCATTGTGAATTCTGGGTTGTGACGTGGAGAAAGACCTTCGTTACGGAAGTTACGGTTGATCTCGAATACACGGTCAAAACCACCAACTACTAGACGCTTAAGGTAAAGCTCAGGTGCAACACGTAGGTACATGTCGATGTCTAGTGCGTTGTGATGAGTGATGAATGGACGTGCTGTTGCACCGCCTGGGATCACGTGCATCATTGGCGTTTCAACTTCTAGGTAGCCTTTTGAGCTCATGAAGTTACGGATTGAAGACACAAGCTTAGAACGCACGATGAATGTGTTACGAGAGTCTTCGTTCACGATTAGATCAACGTAACGCTGACGGTAGCGCATCTCTTGGTCAGTTAGACCGTGGAACTTCTCTGGCAGAGGACGAAGTGCTTTGGTTAGCAATTCAAACTCTTCCATGTTCACGTAAAGGTCACCTTTACCAGACTTGTGAAGCGCACCTTTAACACCGATGATGTCACCGATATCTAGGCCTTGGTACTTCTCTTTCAGTACTTTTTGTACGTCTTTCGCTGCGTACGCTTGGATACGACCAGAAGTTTCTTGAATCGCAAGGAATGGACCACGCTTCGCCATAATACGACCTGCGATCGCAACGATGTGGTTAAGCTCTTCTAGCTCTTCCTTAGTCTTCTCACCGAATTCCGCTTGAAGATCGCCAGCTAGGTGCTCACGACGGAAATCATTTGGGTGACCGTTCGCTTTGCAGTTTTGGCGGATATGATCCAGCTTGCTACGGCGCTCAGCGATTAGTTTGTTCTCTTCAGGTGAAGAAGCTTCTTGTGCATTTTCGTTTTGAACAGCATCAGTCATTTGAGATGTACCCTGCTTTTATAATTTGGACAGCTATATTTTTGAAAATATAGGCATTTTTACCAATATTATTGGTAAAGCTTAATAGTTGATAAAGCTTACAGACCTGATTTCAGGCTAGCTTCAATAAACTTGTCTAAGTCACCGTCAAGAACCGCTTGAGTATTACGGTTTTCGATGCCGGTGCGTAAATCTTTGATACGTGAATCATCCAGCACGTAAGAGCGGATCTGACTGCCCCAACCGATGTCTGATTTCGTTTCTTCGCTCGCTTGTTTTTCAGCATTTTGCTTTTGAATCTCAAGTTCAAAAAGCTTAGCACGTAGCTGCTTCATCGCTTGATCTTTGTTCTTATGCTGCGAACGGTCATTCTGACACTGAACCACGGTGTTAGTTGGAACGTGAGTAATACGTACCGCCGATTCCGTGGTGTTTACGTGCTGACCACCAGCGCCAGAGGCACGGTATACGTCAATACGTAGGTCAGAAGGATTAATGTCGATCGTAATGTTGTCATCAATCTCAGGATAGATAAACGCAGAAGCAAATGAAGTATGACGACGACCACTTGAATCAAATGGTGACTTACGAACTAGACGGTGAACACCAGTCTCTGTGCGTAACCAACCGTAAGCGTACTCACCAGAGATACGTACCGTTGCGCCTTTAAGGCCAGCAACATCGCCATCAGACACTTCGATAACTTCAGTCTTGAAGTCTTTCGAATCTGCCCAACGCAAGTACATACGCAACATCATTGAAGTCCAGTCTTGAGCTTCTGTACCGCCCGAACCTGACTGTAAATCGATGTAGCAATCTGATGCGTCGTGATCACCAGAGAACATACGACGGAATTCCAATTTCTCTAACTTAGCTTCAAGCTCAGCTAGTTCTGGCACAATTTCATCGAACGTTTCTTGATCTTCTTCTTCAACCGCAAGCTCTAATAGGCCATCAACATCCTCAACACCTTGGTCAAGTTGGTCGATCGTTTCTACTACCGCTTCCAATGCTGAACGCTCTTTTCCTAGCGCTTGAGCACGCTCAGGTTCGTTCCATACATCCGGTTGTTCTAATTCTGCGTTTACTTCTTCTAGACGCTCTTTCTTTGCGTCATAGTCAAAGATACCCCCTCAGGATATTTGTGCGCTCAGACACATCCTGCAGACGGTTTTTTATAGGATTGATTTCAAACATTTTAGCTCATCATTTATGAGTAGAATTTAACCGGAGAATTGTACTCAAAAGTGTGACGGAGATACAGAATTTTTTAGAGTGGTACACCAAGATTCAATAACTTAATCGGATATAAAATTGACGGGCAGAAAAAACACGTAAAATTTGTAAGGCAATAAAGGAAAACAAGCCCTGTTTTTGAACAGAGCTTGTTGGATTAGGTACTAAATGATGAACCTCATTCAGTGAACGATAACGCTATTTGGCTTCAACTATTTCGCTTCGATATGATCAATCATCAACTGCAACGATTGATTGCCACGAAACTCGTTAATATCAAGCTTAAACGCAAGATGTACCGTTTTCACTGAGGCATCAGGCCAGCGACGTAGGTCAACATTAAAGGCAATACCATCAATCATCACATTGGTCGGGTGGCCTTTATACAATGGCTCAAGCATTAACTTTAGGTGCTTTTCACCCACTAATTTTTGATGCAGAACTTTAAACTCACCATCAAAGATGGGCTCAGGGAAAGCTTGTCCCCACGGACCACCTGAACGCAATGTTTCAGCGGTATGCATTGAGAACTCTTCAGGTAGCAGCTCACCATCAGACAAGATAATGCCCTTAAGTGCCGTCTCACCGAGTTCTTTACGCACAACGTCATCAAACATCTTGCTGAATCGCTCGAAGTCTTTTTCCATAATGGTTAACCCGGCTGCCATTGCGTGACCACCAAACTTCAAGATCAGGCCAGGGTTTTGAGTGTCGATTCTGTCTAGCGCATCGCGCATGTGCAAACCTGGAATCGAACGACATGAACCCTTAATGCTACCTTCACCACCATCAGCAAATGCGATCACTGGGCGGTGATATTTGTCTTTGATACGCGAAGCTAGAATACCAATTACGCCTTGATGCCAATCACGTTGAAACAGAGCCAAACCAGAAGGCAAATCGTCTTTACCAAATTCAAGGCGCTCACAAAAAGCCATCGCTTCTTGTTTCATGCCCTCTTCGATCTCTTTACGTGTTTGGTTCAAGCCATCTAACTCGCTGGCCATTCGACGCGCGGCATGGATGTTATTACTCATTAGCAGCTCAACACCAAAGGACATGTCATCCAATCGGCCAGCCGCATTGATACGTGGACCAAGCGCAAAACCAAAATCGGAGGCAACTAAACGCTTAGCATCTCGCTTAGCAATTTCAATCAAGGCTTGAATACCCGGACGAGCTTTACCCGCACGAATGCGTTGTAGCCCTTGGTGTACCAAGATTCGGTTGTTTTCATCAAGTGGTACCACATCTGCAACAGTACCCAGAGCCACTAGGTCAATCAGTTCCATCAACTTGGGTTCTGTCATGCCGTGTTGAGCAAACCAGCCCAACTTACGCATATGAACACACAATGCCATCATCAGGTAAAAGGCGACACCCACACCGGCTAGCGATTTTGAAGGAAATGCGCAGCTTTCTAGGTTGGGATTGACCATTGCATCTGCAATCGGTAATTCAGAACCAGGCAAGTGATGATCAGTAACCAGTACATCAAGGCCTTTCTCTTTAGCAAAGCGAACACCGTCAATTGAAGATACACCGTTGTCGACTGTCATGATCACTTCAGCACCAAGTTCGATCGCCTGTTCGACAACCTCAGGGCTCAAGCCATAACCATCTTCAAAACGGTTGGGTACCAGATAATCAACATTAGAGCTACCCAACATTCGCAGAGCAAGCACAGACAACGCGGAGCTTGTCGCGCCATCGGCATCAAAGTCACCAACAATGATGATGCGCTTTTGCTGCTGAATGGCTTTGAACAACAATTCAACTGCAGCATCAATGCCGCCCAGTTTTTGATAAGAGTGCAAACCTTTCGCAGCTGTCTCTAGCTGGTCAGCACTGTCGATTCCGCGACTCACATAAATGCGCTTTAACAAGTCAGGTAAATGAGCAGGTAAGACTGAAATGTCGACCTCAGGACGGCGTTGGATCTCTATCATATAAAAATGGGCCTGATATCAATCAGGCCACTCCTTAAATCAAAAACAGGGGGGAATAATAGGTAATAAAAAATGAAGATTACTGCTCTAAACGCTGAATAAGTTGCGCCGGAGGTAAGTAACCACTCACCAACTCACCACTTGCTAGCACGATAGCCGGAGTGCCATTGATGCCAAGCTCACGACCGAGTTGGTATTGTTTAGCAATGATCTGCTTTTGCTCTGCTAGGTCTTTACCAGACGCTGGCATTTGACGATTGACTTTAGCATCATGCATAGCTGTTTTTGGATCATCAGACGCCCAGATTGCCGCCATTTGATCGGCAACTTGCCCTGTCGCACCTTGGCGTGGGTAAGCCATGTAACGAACGGTGATACCCAGATCGTTGTAGCCTTGCATTTGGCTGTGCAGACGAACACAGTAGCCACACGTAATGTCAGTAAATACTGTCACAACGTACTTTTCGTTATCTGCTTTGTATTCGATAACCGTATCCGACATCGCTGCGACTTTTTCAGCATTCAGTGGAGCTTGACGCTCAGCCAAAACATCACTGAACTTACCGTTTTCATCCAAAGAGTAAAGTGTACCGGCTAGAAAGTGATCGCCCTCTGGAGAAGAAAAGATAATACCGCTGTTGGTTTGAACTTCTAAAAGACCATCGATATCCGAAGGAACAATCTTATCGACCTTAATACCGATTTTTTCAAAACGCTTAGTTAACGCAGCTGTATCAATAGCTTGAGCTGGAGCAGCTTCTACGGCTGTTGATGTTGTTTCTACTTTCGCTTCTGATGCATTACATGCAGTAATCATGAGAGGAAGCGCTAGTAGAGGAAGACGGCGTAATACGCTCATTAGGTTCACCTTAAAAATAAATGGATTTAAGCACGTGGGTGATGCTGAGCGTGAATTTGCTTCAGCCTTTCAGTCGCCACGTGAGTATAAATTTGGGTGGTCGATAAGTCACTATGTCCAAGCAACATCTGTACGACCCTGAGATCGGCACCATAGTTCAGTAAATGAGTGGCAAAAGCATGTCTCAATACGTGTGGTGACAATAGATCCGTATCGATACCAGCAATAACCGAATAATGCTTAATACGGTACCAGAACGTTTGACGAGTCATTTGCTTCGCGCGTTTACTCGGAAAAACCACATCCGAGCTGTTATCACCGAGTAATTGTGGACGACCTTGTTCAATAAAAGTCTCTATCCAATCGACGGCGTTTTCGCCCATTGGCACCAAGCGTTCTTTACCGCCCTTACCAATAACACGCACCACGCCCTGTCTTAGGCTGATGTTTTCCATCGTCAAACTGACGAGTTCCGTAACACGCAAACCAGTTGCATAGAGTAACTCAAGCATCGCCTTATCGCGAAGCTCAATAGGGTCGTTTGGATCTGGCGCTTCAAGCAGCGAATCCACTTGTTCTTCACTCAAATCTTTTGGCAAGCGCTTCGGCAGTTTGGGACTGATCAACAATGCACTAGGGTCGTCGGCTCTTACTTTCTCGCGGTGTAGATATTGAAACAAGCGACGAATAGCCGACAACATACGAGCGCGAGAAGTCTGCTTAAAGTCAGCATCGGCTAACCAACCTTGATAATCCTGTAGTCCTGAAAGACTAATAAAATCGAGGCGGTAATTGTTCTTTTCCATCCACGTTAGAAGCTTAGACAGGTCGGTACGGTACGAGACAAGCGTATTCTCCGATAATCCTCGCTCCATCCACATAGCATCTAAAAACTGTTCTACTAGACCGTGGTCTGCGCTCTGCCCTTGAGGCGACTGCATAGTGTTACTCACAATATTGGAAACTGTTTTGAGAGTATGCCAGAGCAAATATGAATGCCATAAAAATTACGACTTGAGCGGATAATCGCTGCAATCGAAGTCGATTTATGGTTAGAATTCGCCATCTGAAATTAAAATTGAACGTTTGCTATGAAAATTGGATTATTTTACGGCTCAACCACCTGCTACACAGAAATGGCAGCAGAGAAAATTCGCGGCATTATTGGTGAAGACCTAGTTGATATCCATAACGTGAAAGAAACCCCTCTTTCATTGATGGCGGACTACGATCTTTTACTGCTCGGTATCTCAACTTGGGACTTCGGTGAAATCCAAGAAGATTGGAATGAACTGTGGGAAGACATTGCAACCACGCCAATGAAAGGCAAGGTTGTAGCGCTGTTTGGTTTAGGTGATCAAGAAGGCTACGGCGAGTGGTTCTTAGATGCGATGGGTCTATTACATGATGAGCTGAAAATCGCTGGCGCTGAGTTTGTCGGTTTCTGGCCAAACGATGACAGCTACGAGTTCGAAGCGTCTAAAGCTCTCACTGAAGACCAATCTCAATTCGTTGGTTTGGCGCTTGATGAAGATTCACAATACGAACTGAGCGACGACCGTATCGCTAGCTGGGTTGAACAAGTACTGGTTGAGTACAGCGAAAAGCTATAACCAAACAGAAGTACACTCAGCTAAGTAACTCAGTAGCGAAGTAGCGAAGTAGCAGAATATTAAAAGATCACAGAATACAAAAAGGCCTCATTACTGCGAAGTAATGAGGCCTTTTCTATTTCATGTCGAAGGACAATGTCATCTCAACGGAAGATTAAACAGTCTCTTCAGCCATCTCTTGCTCTGTTGATTTACCAACGAAGAACATACAGATGATTGCGGCAGTTGTTGGAAGCAACCAACCCATACCGATTTCGAACAACGGCAGCATGTTCATTGCAGATACATCTATACCTGCAACTTTAGCACCATCGATAAGAGCAAACAGTAGAGACACTAATACCACTACGCGGTAAGCCGCTTTTGGATTAGGAAAGCGGCTGCGCAAGAATGTCAGTGCGACCAATGCGATTGCTACTGGATAAAGTGCAAACAGAACTGGAACAGACAGAGAAATTAACTGAGAAAGGCCAACGTTCGCTACGGTTGCACAAGCTACACCGTTGATGATTACCCAGGTCTTGTAAGACAGAGGTGTTAGCGAGCTGAAGTAATCAGAACATGCTGATACAAGGCCAATCGCCGTCGTTAGACAAGCCAATAGTACGATCACAGAAAGCACGAGTTGACCTGAAGGGCCAAACAAAGATTGGACGTATAGGCTTAAGATAGCGCCGCCATTATCTGCACCCGCTGCAACTGTTGCGCTTGTTGCGCCCAGGAAGAACAGAGAGATGTAAACAAATGCTAGACCCGCAGCGGCAATACAGCCCGCACTGATTAGGTACTTAGTTGTTGCTGCGCGGTCAGTCACGCCTTTACTGCGAATTGCGTCAACAATCAGCATGCCAAACATCAAAGCAGCAAAAGTATCCATGGTGTTGTAGCCTTCAAGGAAACCTTTGGTCAGTGGCTGAGTGATGTACTCACCGTGAGCCGCAAGGACATCACCTTGTGGGTTAATGAACACAGCAACTGCCAGTACAACCAAACCAACGAATAGTGCAGGCGTAAGTACCTTGCCAATAACGTCAATAAGCTTACCTTGTGACCATGAGAAGAACATCGCTACCACAAAAAATGCAATCGAAAAGAGAGTTAGATGAACTTGAGTCGCATCAATGAAGAACGGCTTCACCGCCATCTCATATGCAACAAGGCCAGTACGCGGTGCAGCAAATGCAGGACCGATAATGATAAAGATCAGCACAGCCATGATGGTTGCAGCTTTCTTAGGAAGATCTTTAGTTAAGTGACCCCAAGAGCCACCAGCCACTGCAACCGCGACGATAGTGATTAACGGCAGACCAACGGCAGTCAGCAGAAAACCAGACATCGCTGGAAGAAAGTGATCACCAGCTAATTGGCCAGCTAGAGGTGGGAAGATGATGTTACCCGCACCTAAGAAAAACGCAAAAAGCATAAAGCCCAATGCCATTATATCTGTTAGTTTTAGACTCTGTTTCACAGATAATCCTTAATTATATTTATGAGTTTATGTTGTGCTTACATGAATGTTACAGCGAGAAGCTGCCAATCAATCTTTAAAATAGTCGCGCATAATGACGAAACACTCGGCTAGCTGCAAGTCACCATAAAAAAACACCATATAAATTTGCATATATAAACAAAAAGTAGTGAATTAAACTAAATATATGCAGATTAACATAATTATCAACCGATCATTATTAGCAACAATAGATAAGCAATTAGAATATTAATTTACACAAATAGTTAACATTAGAGCTAATCACTTAAAATATCTCGATAATCAGAATATTCATGAAAGACAAAACGATAAATACTAAAAGCTTCAATTTTAAGAGGTTCTCTATTTACGGAGGACAGAGCGGCATGCCTGTTAGCACCGATGGAATACTACTCGGCTCATGGATTAACCTTGCCCCTGAATCATTAGTACTCGATATAGGCACTGGAACAGGGTTATTAGCCTTAATGGCAGCACAACGTTTTGAGGATGCTTCAATCTCTGCGATCGATATTGATCAGCACGCCATTGATGCTGCCACAGTCAATATTGAGCAGTCGCCTTGGCAAGATCGCATCTCCCTTCATCATGGCAGTGTACTAACCACGGATTTCTCGCAACGATTTGATGCAATAATTTGTAACCCGCCCTACTTCAACTCTGGAGAGCAGGCGCAGCAAAGCCAAAGAGCCACCGCTAGACACACCGACAGCTTGGATCACCTTCAACTTGCCCAGTGTTGTTTCGAGATAACAACTGATGCCGCCACCGCCAGTTTTATACTGCCGACGCCCGAAGGAGAAGGCTTCATCAAACTTGCCGAGCAATGTGGTTGGTACCTAGCAAAGCGCCTTGATGTGAAAACAACCGACAAAAAACCGCCAAGCAGAATCCTGTTTGAACTATCTAAAGATCCTGTTAGCGAGCAAGATTTGCAGCGTGAATCGCTTACGATCCATCACGATGGCGGTTATAGCGAGGCATTTATTGCCCTTACTAAAGATTTTTATCTCAAGATGTAGCAAATACCATGTGATCCTAATCACTAATGCTTCTATAATGTCCGACTACTCTTTTTTATCGTCTGCTTTTTGAGGCAGAAACATTTATTGCTTGTGGAGAAACAACAGTGATCAGAACCTTTGCAGAACTCGATCTAAACCAAGAGCTGCTTAAAGCAATTGACGAAATGGGCTACGAACGCCCAACACAGATACAAGCTGAAGCAATCCCACAAGCGTTAGATGGAAGAGACGTTTTGGCTTCTGCGCCAACAGGTACTGGTAAAACAGCATCATTTGTATTGCCAGCACTGCAATACCTACTGGATTTCCCACGTAAGAAATCTGGCCCTGCACGTATGCTTATCCTGACGCCAACGCGTGAGCTAGCAATGCAGATCACCGAACAAGCACGTGAACTTGCTAAATACACCAGCCTAAATATCTTTACGATCACGGGCGGTGTGATGTACCAAGAGCACGCAGATATCTTAAGCACGACTCAAGATATCGTAGTCGCAACACCTGGTCGTCTGATGGAATACATTGAAGGCGAGCGTTTTGACTGCCGTGCGATTGAATGGTTAGTTCTCGATGAAGCAGACCGTATGCTAGACATGGGCTTTGGTCCTGTTGTTGACCGTCTGTCTGCAGAGTGTCGCTGGCGTAAACAAACTTTACTTTTCTCAGCAACGCTAGAAGGTAAAGGTATTGAAGGTTTCACTGAAGACCTTCTGAAAAACCCAGCAGAGATCGATGCAAAATCGTCATTGCGTGAACGTAAGAAGATCACTCAATGGTATCACCGTGCCGATTCAGCTAAGCACAAGCTTGATATCCTAAAACATATCATCACAGAGCAAGCTGAACGCAGCATCATTTTCTTGAAGACTCGTGACCGCCTAGGTGACCTACGAGCTCAATTAGAAAGTGCACAGATCCCGTGTGTATGGATCCAAGGTGAAATGCCTCAAGATCGTCGTAACAACGCGATTTCTCGTTTCCGCGATGGTTCTATCAACGTACTGCTGGCAACTGACGTCGCAGCTCGTGGTATCGACCTTCCAGATGTGAGCCACGTTATTAACTACGACATGCCGCGTACAGCAGATGTTTACCTACACCGCATCGGTCGTACGGCTCGTGCAGGTAAGAAAGGTAACGCGGTTTCTATCATTGAAGCGCACGATCAACTAATGATTGAACGTGTTGCTCGTTACACTGAAGATGCGATCAAAGAGCGCTTCATCGAAGGCATGCGCCCAACGCACAAAAAAGCCGCGGTAACGAAGAAGAAGAAACCGAAGAAAGAAGACAAGAAAGCGGTAGCGAAGCAAAAAATTGCTAAGAAAAAGAAAATCGCTAAGAAAAAGAAAGCCGTTAAGAACAAGTAATCTAACCGCCTTTCAATGATTCAATAAAAAGCCCCATGCAGTTATCTGCATGGGGCTTTTCTTTGTATGGCTTATTATTGTCTGGCCTGTTATCAGGCTAAATAATTCGTCTCTAATTTTAATTACAGGCTAAAGTCGAGACTAACTCGTTAGCCAAGGTCTGCTAGTTTTGCTCTTCACGCTTGAAGACTAACTCTTTCGCATTCGACTCTTCTTCAACGAAGTAGTAACCCGCAGTATCAAACCTGGTCAACGCTTCAACTGAATCGATTTTATTCTCAATGATGTAGCGAGCCATCATGCCACGCGCTTTCTTGGCGTAAAAACTGATCACCTTGTACTGGCCATTCTTGCAGTCTTTAAAAACTGGCGTGATGATTTGACCATCAAGGCTCTTCGGCTTCACCGCTTTAAAGTATTCGTTCGATGCTAGGTTGATCAACACATTATCGCCTTGAGCATTCAACGCTTCATTCAGCTTATCTGTGATGATATTGCCCCAGAACTGGTACAAGTTAGTGCCACGAGCATTGGCTAAGCGTGTACCCATCTCTAGGCGGTATGGCTGCATCAGATCTAACGGCTTAAGCAAACCATATAATCCAGAAAGCATACGCAGGTGATTCTGTGCGTAGTCAAAATCATCGTCCGACAGTGTTTCAGCATCTAAGCCTGTGTAGACGTCACCTTTGAACGCCAAAATAGCTTGGCGAGCATTCTCTTGGGTAAAGGTCTCACTCCATTGCTCAAAGCGCGCTACGTTCAGCCCAGCAATCTTATCGCTTACCTTCATCAATGCTGATACATCAGCAGGTGTCAGCTTACGACACACTTCAATAAGCTCTGCAGAGTGCTCAACAAACTCTGGCTGGCTGAAGCGCTCAGTCGCTAATGGTGATTCGTAATCTAATGTCTTGGCTGGAGAAACGACAACTAACATAACTTTACCCTAATCGGTTATCTAACTGGATGCAGCTAGAGTATAGAAAAAACATCAACTTGTCTTTATGACTCTTCCTATTACTTTGATAGACAGATCTAGCTGTAAGTCGCTTACAAAGAAGAATCGCTAATAAAGAAAAGATCGCAGACAAAGCAAAAATTACTCACCAAGAAAAATCGCAGACAGATAGAAATTGCAGGCAAAGAAAAAGGCTAAGGTCGAAACCTTAGCCTTTCTAATGATTTTAGGATGAGTGATGAATCACTCCAACAAGATTACTTCTTCTTGTTGTTAACCCAAATACCATCTTCCAATTGAGCCTTAAGCTCTGGGAAATCATCCGCATCGAACGTGGGTACTTTACCCGCGTCTAATTGACGGTTGTAGTCTTTCGCTAGCTTAATCACGATACCCGATAGCAAAATGATCGCTACCAAGTTCACAATCGCCATTAAGCCCATCGATACGTCAGCCAATGCCCATACCGTTGGCAGTGTCGCGAGAGAACCGAACATAACCATACCCAGTACAACGATACGGAACAGCACTAGGCCCTTCTTGTTATTGTGCTCTAAGAAGATAAGGTTTGTTTCTGCGTACGAGTAGTTTGCAATGATTGAAGTGAAAGCGAAGAAGAAAATCGCTACCGCTACAAAGATACCACCCCATTCGCCGACTTGTGCTGTTAGTGCACGTTGCGTTAGTTCGATACCCGTTACTTCACCGTGTGGTACATATTCACCAGACATCAAGATGATTGCTACTGTTGCAGAACAGATAACAATTGTGTCCATGAACACACCTAGCATTTGCACATAACCTTGTGATGCTGGGTGTGGTGGGTAAGGCGTAGCAGAAGCTGCTGCGTTTGGCGCAGAACCCATACCCGCTTCGTTCGAGAACAAACCACGTTTGATGCCGTTAATCATCGCTTGTGCGATTGCGTAACCTAGGCCACCCGCTGCTGCTTCTTGCAGACCGAATGCACTCTTGAAGATAAGAGCCAGAACTTCAGGCACTTTCTCAATGTTCATTAGCATTACGTAGATAGCGATAGCTAAGTAAGCCAGTGCCATAATTGGAACAATGATTTCTGCAGTGCGAGCAATCTTACGGATACCACCGAAGATAACGAATGCAGAGATAATTACGATACCAACACCAACGTAGCTGCGCTCAAAGTCGAATGCCGTGTTCATTGCGCTTGCAATCGCGTTCGCTTGAACCGCGTTGAATACAAGACCGAATGCAATGATTAGGAAGATAGAGAATAGAACCCCCATCCAACGCATACCTAGGCCTTTCTCCATGTAGTATGCAGGGCCGCCGCGGTAGTTACCGTCGTTATCACGCGTTTTGTATAGCTGTGCTAGTGTGCTTTCAGCAAATGATGTTGCCATACCTAGCATGGCGATTAGCCACATCCAGAAGATAGCGCCAGGGCCACCAGCGGTTAGTGCTACAGCAACACCAGCCATGTTACCCGTACCGACACGTGCTGCCAGACTAGTGCAAAGTGCTTGGAAAGAGGAGATACCTGCACTGTCTGCTTTACGGCTGTTTCTAAGAACAGAGAACATGTGGCCGAAATGGCGGAATTGAATGAAACCTAGTCGTACAGTGAAGTAGATACCCACACCAACGAGTAAGTAAACTAAGATAGATCCCCAAAGGAGATCGTTCATCAAATTGATTAAGTCTGTCACGTGAACCTCGTAATTGAGTTTAAGCACCGATCTTGCTTCCTAGCCTTCCTCTAGATCACCTATGCCAGTGTCAATAGTTGTGTCGGCATTAGATTTATATTTATTTGTTGCGATCTAGATTGTAAATGTCGCTTCATGCATCCATTTTACGTATCGGTGTATTTTTTGACGGGCGGATAATGCAGCGAGACGGTCTAAAAATCAATATGCAAATAAACACACATCAAATGACATTTCACTAATAAGACACCTTTTGTTAACACAGCTTTCAACAATAGCGCCTAATAAAAGTCACATTGTCGGGACATAATATCAACAATAACTAAGGCACCATAAAAACAAAAACACCATCCCGTAAAAATGACATCAGCCTAGGTTTTACAAGGTATAGTGAAGATCTGTGTTTTTTTCTAGGGTAATGAGATCCCTATACTACACGACACAATGCGCACTTAAATGCACTGTAGTCAAAATGCTATTCCATTTGCACAATGAATTAACATTCAATCCCCCCTAATTTAATCGTTTACTTAAGTTTGTTTGCTTGTTTTTTGTACACAAAAATCCCCGAAATGTGTGAGCATGCATAATAAAACAAAACAAAATCTTCATACACTTGAAACAAATGAGAAACAAATCAAGGTTATTGTGAACCTAAATATGCTATTTAATGGTTCGTAAGAACGAATCCCACGGAAGGAGATATGCTTATGGATAGCTTTCAATTCGATGAATTATCAGAACTAGAAATGCCTCGTACCACTCAAAAAACACGCTCTAAACCACTCAAACGTAAATGGCGTGAAATTGAGGCAATCAATGATCGTAGACAGCTTGAGAAAGAGCTTAGAGAGATGAACCTAGGTCTCGATTTTAGCCTTGACGATATAAAGCTTTAATCAGCACGATAAGAAATCAGATAGCAAAAAGCACCTGTATAGGTGCCTTTTTTATTTTACGAGGTATTTAATCCGCTCAAAGCGTCATTTGGGAACTAGCCCTCTAAAATAGAGAGCATCTAAAATAGTCACGCTTCAACATGACAACTGGCTAAACGCACTCTTGTTCATTTTGTCGAACACGAGCCGCGAGTTGGCGGTACTCATCAGCAATTGTCTCTCCAAAGACAGGGTCGTCTTCAGGTTGAAGCCATTGAGACTCCACCTCTTGCCAATCTTTAACTGTGAACGACTCAACAATCATTGGTAACACATGCTTCTCTTCATATTCCATGTGTTTTCGTTGAGCTTTAACAAAAGCTTCAAGCTGCTCAATAAATACTTGTTGAGGAACCACCGCATCTTGAAGGATCATATCGACCACACCTAAAAAGTCCGCCGTTTTCTCAGAAAGCAATTGATGCTCCAGTTCCAAGTCTTCAATCACTTGATTACTGCCATATTGCTTAAGGTAGTAACGATAAATAACATCTTCTTTCGGGTGATGCACCTTGTCTGAATGGTCCATCAGATAATGCACCACCTCTGCGATCAGGCTATAGTTTATTTCTCGCTCCTGTTTTAGAAACTCTAACTTACTGTTGAGTATCGCGAGCAAACGAGCCATATAGCCATGCTCTCGTCTTATCCTTTCAATCATCATAGTATTGCACTCCATTACACCTACTGTTTATAAGTGTATACGAAGATGCTGATTTATGATTTGACCCTGCTCAGAAAACCACCAACCTATACTTATGTTGGTAAACGCCAGTCGATAGATTGTTGATCCATAGAAGAAAGTAGCTTGTTGGTTGTTGAGAAGTGCTGACAACCGAAGAAACCACGGCGTGCTGATAATGGTGATGGATGAGGTGCAACCAACACATGGTGCTTGTCTGCATCAATCGCTTGGCCTTTCTTCTGGGCGTGTGCGCCCCACAACAAAAAGATGATCGGTTCAGAGCGCTGATTGAGCTCAGCAATGATGGTATCGGTAAAGGTTTCCCAACCACACTTAGCATGTGAGTGGGCTTTTGCCTCTTCTACTGTAAGGACAGTGTTCAACATCAACACCCCTTGCGATGCCCAAGCATCAAGGTAACCATGACTCGGGATCTCAAAGCCCTCTATATCTTGTGCAAGCTCTTTGTACATATTACGTAGAGAAGGAGGGATTTTTACACCTGGCAGTACAGAAAAAGCTAAGCCATGAGCTTGGTTAGCGCCGTGATAAGGATCTTGCCCTAGGATAACCACGCGTACGGACTCGAAAGGCGTCATATCAAAAGCACTGAACACCAGCTCTTGAGGAGGGTAGACGGTTTTCCCACTATTGCGTTGCTGTTCAACAAACGCGAGGACACTCTGAAAGTACTCTTTGTCACGTTCATCATTAATAATGGATTCCCAAGTCTTTGGTGCGCTCATCGTTTTACTTCCCAATCATCAAGGTTTCTAGCGGCTTTCGCCAGACAAAAAATAGCTGTATCGGCTAACTGTCCTAAATAAGGCTTTAGGGCGTGTTGACCTTTCGTGGTTAAATTTCGTTCGAGATAAAAGCGTTTTAATCGCGGCGAGGGAGAAGTAGCATAGTCATTCTAAGCAAATCTCCCTCAACAAAGAGTAAAACGCTTTTAGCCGAACCCTCCGGGCAGCGTTTGCTGGTCATTTCTACTGCGTTAGCGGCTTCTCATGTAGGCTAGCTACACGTCAAAGCCTCTGCCTTGTATAAATACCCAGCAACTCGATGCAAAAATCAGCTCGAAAGATCAACACGCCCTATTTATACCTCATACAGCTATCAATAAACATGATGTGTAGGGTTCACTTGTTGATGAATCATAATAATCAGTTCAAGTTGTGTTTATCTCGATTAACCACTTTTCTGCTGTGTACGATGGTGACCGTGGTTATGCACATGACGGTTTGGGGTTGGTAAACGGCGAGCAGCAGATACAGTTGAAGTTTGGGCTTGTGAATACATAAAGGCACCTCCTCTAAGACATCGTGAACTACATATTCACTTTAATACTATGAAAGAAAGGTGCCAATTTTTAGGAGTAGAAGGAAATTAATTATTCCCTCTATTATTACGCTTCTTCGCTCGCTAGCGTTGCTGAGCGATGAAACATTCTAAGTTGTTGAATTTCCTCTTTCCAGATCGTCGAATCAATGGTTTCCAAGATAAGAGGGATACCATTAAAGCGAGAATCCGAGGCAATATACTCAAAACAATCCCAGCCAATCTCGCCTTTTCCTAAAGAATGATGTCGATCGACTCGGCTCGCAAACTCAGCTTTTGAATCATTGATGTGCATTGCTCTTAGATAGTGCATACCCACAATGCGCTCGAACTCAGCAAAAGTCTGCTCACACGCTTCTTTTGTTCGTAAGTCATAACCGGCTGTAAAAGTATGGCAAGTGTCTAAACACACACCAACGCGTGATTTATCTTCTACTTGGTCGATGATCTCTGCTAGTTGCTCAAACTTCCAGCCAAGGTTCGTCCCCTGCCCTGAGGTATTCTCAATCACCGCAATCACATCAGGCACCGCTTGATGAGCCAAGTTGATAGACTCAGCGATCTTGGCCAAACATTCGCTTTCTGAGATTTTCTTCAAATGACTCCCAGGATGAAAATTCAAAAGCGTGAGTCCTAGTTGGTTACAACGCTCCATTTCATCAATTTACCAGATATCCCCAAAAGAGCAGATTGTTATCAATCATAGCACTTCTTCGCATGCAACTTGGCCGTAGACAACCACCTCCCTTACCCTGATGAAGAGTGGGAGAGGATTAAAGCTTTATATTGAATCAACTTGCATCCTAACTTTATAGCATCTAATTCAATAGCAATGAGAAATAGGGTTTCATACTCAACGCGCAATTTACTTAATGAAGTGTCCAGTCTTAAAGAAGCAGAATACTTGCCTGTGTGTTAGGTCATTTAGATTTATCATGCTTAACGGATTAAAAGTAACACTGCACGTTCTGGAAAAGCAATATTAATGATAGTTCAATCATTAATTAAATCATGATCTTATGGTTGAATTTACTCCAAAAGACCCCATCTAATTTATGACTAATACTTATTATTTATTGGGGAGCTGTTGTGGCTAATATGCAGGAAACATTTTTAGATTATCATGATCAAATAAAACTAGGCACCTATGACGAAGATGAATCATTGCGAGATAAGCGAAATCTTTTAACTGATACACTAACAGAGCTACTCAAAGATGAGAAGGTGCCTGACTCTGACAAAAAACTAACTTTTAAAACTCTTGATCAAGGCTCATACGCTATGCGGACAGGAGTGAAGCCGCTCAATGGAGATTATGACATCGATGTAGGTATAGTCTTCGATATCACGATTGATGAATATGACTCAAAAAAACTGAAAAATCTTGTCTACGATAAGCTAAATAAGCAACACAATAGGACAGTTGATTATAACCGACCATGTATTACTGTACCTTACGCTACTGGCTATCATGTGGATTTCCCAATTTACGCAAAAAAAGGGGATGATTTATACATCGCTTGGGGTAAGAAAAACTCAGAAGAGCATGAGTGGTATGAATCAGACCCTGAGGGCTTAAAAACTTGGGTAAAATCCGTATCCGAGGATGCTGAAGAGCGAAGACAATTTAGACGATGTGTAAAATACTTAAAGCGCTGGAAAAACAAGAACTTCTGTTCATCAGGTAACGCTGCTCCTCCATCTATTGGCTTAACTATACAGGCAAGGCGTTCTTTTAACTTCAAGAAGGATAGCGATCTTTCTTGCCTTATCGGAATCACGAAAAGCATACGTAACAAGTTTATTAAATCTTATTGCTCAGATGATAAAAAAGATTACTACACAGTAAAGATAACGCTTCCAGTCAAACCAAAGAAAAATATTTACTACAAAATGACAAAGAAGCAACTTGATAATTTCTACCACAAAGTCGATGAGTTAGTTGAAGCATTAGAAGCGGCTAAAGCAGAAGAAAGTCTTTCAGAGAGTAGTAAGATTTTGAAAAAGGTATTTGGTGACTTCCCTTTACTCAATGACGCTGTTAAATCGGAAAAAAAACCTTACGTTCCAACAGGCATGAGTGCATGAAGCCAGAAGTAATAGCTAACTTAATTGAAGGAGTTTCATTTAAACAGCTAATTTCGAAACAACAAGTCAATGGAAGAACCTTTGATTTTGAACTACAAGGACGTTCCATTAGATGGAACGTCCGTTTGTCCTTCTCCCTAGCATTCCCTTTTAGCCTGCCTCATGCAAAACTTCTCAATGAAGAATATGTAGGCGTAATACCACATGTAAATTCGAAAGGGTCTGTATGTGTTGAAGAGGGAGATACAATACTAATTGATTACCATTCACCAAGTGAAATCATCGAAGCGTTCTTGTGCCAAACTTTAAGAACTCTGGATCGATCTTCTTTGCGGGTCTTCAAAGATGAATTGCATGATGAAGTAGAAGGCTTTATACATGGCGCAGATACTATCAACTCCTTCTACAGAGCATGTAGCCTGCCAGAAAAGTTGGTTTTGCGTATAGCACCATCAAGCAACATATTAGCTCCATACGACGTAAATCCTATCGCATTAGCCAAAAGCGCAAGTGATATCCCTTGCAGGTTCAGCAACACCCAAGAACTAAATAAACACCAATTAGTTAATATCGTTCACATCCCTCTAGGTGCTCCAGTTGTTCCGTCTACAAAAAACGAATCCGCGCCCCGTTTTATCTCAGAGTTAAAACAGCAAATATCAAAAGAAAACTCAAAAATACTTATAGAGCTGTTGGGGAAAAGTCCTAAGAAACAACGCCAATTTTTTGTTTTGTTAAGTATGCCAAGAAGCTCTGGTGAGAGAAGTGAGTTTATCTGTCAGTTCAAATCTAAAGCTCAAGCACTACATCCAATTCTCACTAATAGAACAGATTGGCAGCTGAAGTTTTTCCTTTTGAATAGGCATAACAAAGAATACCTACTCGAAAGAGGCGGAGCCAGTTTAAGCATAAACAACAAGACAGTAGCGGTAGTAGGGTGTGGTTCTGTAGGTAGTGAAGTTGCTATGTTAATAGCCAAATCAGGTGTAGGAACTATTAAACTGATAGATGGTGACTCACTTGATGCTGAAAATATCTACCGACATAGTCTCGGAGGGCGGTATCTAAATTTCAATCCTTCAGCCAAAGATAGAGTAGTACGAAAGTTCTCTAAGGTAAGTGCATTAGAAAGTGAAATTAAGACAAATATCCCTCATATTCACGTTGATACTTTCCAGTATCCATTGTCAGATCACAACGTAAAAAGCATTATGAGAGGGGTAGATATTGTTATTGTCGCTATTGGAGATCCATCCATCAGTCTATTGCTCAACCGTAGTTTAAAAGAGCATCAATTCAACAATGTTATTTTCTGCTGGAATGAACCCGATGGTTACGGGGGGCACTCTGTTGCCTTAAATCTAGATCAAGTTTGCCTTGAGTGTATTTTATACAAAGGAAGTGATCCGAGTACCTCTATACATTTAGTTGAGTTTGGACAACCTATATCCAAAAACTTAACAGGTTGTGCAGGTGTCTTCACACCATTCTCTTACTTAGATTCAACTAAAACCGCCTCATTAGCAGCCCAACAAGCTATTACATTCTTAACATCGGGCAATATGGAGACAAAAGTAACATCATGGAAAGGTATTGATAAAGGCTCCTTACAAACAACCAATAGATTTGAAAGTATGGCATTGATGGAAGAAATGAGTTTAACAAAAAACGATGAGTGTAGGTGTTGTGACAGTGGTAACTGAGAATTGGTTAATTGAGTCAGAAGATTATGGGAATTTTGTAATTGACTCAGAAGTAATAAATATCCTCATCAGCTACCGACAACTAGGTAAGCATGATTTTGAGGCTGGAGGGGCACTTATTGGTTGCATACGCACAGGCAATATAATGGAGGCAAATGACTTAACTTTACCTCAGCCAAGTGATAAACGAACCAGATACTCATTTTTTAGATCTAACGCTCATAACAAGATTCTAAATGACAAATGGAAAGCTAGTAACGGAAACGCCTACTTGGTTGGCCTTTGGCATACGCATCCAGAATCAATACCTAAGTACTCAAATGAGGACAAGAAAGACTGGCATAGAGTCTTAAAGCAAGGGCAATATGAAGGCCAATCTCTTATGTTTCTTATCGTTGGGCAACAAAATATTCGAATTTGGGTTGCCGACAACAAGAATTTCAAAACGTCACTGATAGGAGAGTACCCTCTTGAAAAGTAGTTTATGGGAAAAAATAAGATGGTTATGGAGAACATTTTGGAGCCTGAAAAGAACTCCTTACCCTAGAACCAAATGGGGAACAGGTATAATACTAGCCTCACTAGGGATTCCTATCGTTAACTTAGGATTGGTTGTAATAGAGTTAAACTTCGATATACCTATATCCATCTCTTATATTGACAGAGAAAGTACGTTCTTATCAGGTGCTTTAGTGTTGCTAAGTTTGCTCTCGGGAATAGCATTAATTTATTCAGAATGGAATAATGCATCCCGAAACATCGCAAAAGTTCTCATATCTTCCATGCCTAACACAAACTTAGAATTTCCAGAATACCTTCTCGATCCAGCCGAGAAGGCGTTCTTCAGAGAGCCTGTAATACTTGGAGTACCCTCTAGCAACACTGAAGATATTCAAGATCAGATTAAGCTATATAATGCTGAGCTTACTGCTAATATTTTCAATAGATTTATTATTCACGATCAATGTAGAAAACTATATATCGGAGGACTAGCGAGAGTTCCCTTCCTAGTTTCTTATGGTTCCCTACTACGTAACACAGGGATTGACATCCAATGCTTTGATAAATCTCATACAGGTCAACGAGAATGGACTTTATTAAACGAAGAAAAAACAAATCTTACATACAACGTGGAATCTGACGATATCACTGCAAATAAAAATGGAGATATTGCTATCGCAGTATCATTTTCTAGCAAAATTACTGAAGATCAGATACCTCAAAAACTTATTGGACATACGCTTTTCATCAATCCAAATATTTCACCTGAAAGAAATCTAATAAAAAACCAAGAAAATCTTAGCGAAGCAGCTCGTTTCATATCTTTGAAAGTTGACGAGGTCTCTAAACAGATAAACGTTAAAAGGATACACTTATTTCTCAGTGTTCAAGCTCCATTAGCGTTAGCAATTGGACAACGGTTTCAGGAAGGAATGCATAAAAAGTGGGTGATTCATAATTTCAATGCTGAAAATTGGCGATATGAATGGGGCTTAGAGCTTTCAGCATCAGGAGTAAGACCTTTCAATTCACTAGAACTTACTGAAGTGTTAGCACAAAAAAAGGTAAGTTAAGATTTTCTATGGAGGGGACTAATGTCCCCCCCTCACTCTCCATGGACACATTGCTTGCATTAAAATAACTAGGCCGATAACCTTTCATTGAAGTGAGAGATAGAGAGTCACTAGCTTGTTTTGGGGAACTTACGAGTTAGACAAAGTCAGCAAGTTAAGATCTAGCTGCGTTTATTACTCTCCCACATGATCATGTATGGCTCAATGCTTCATTAATATCACTCTCAAATGCAGATAGCATATCTTCAATCATTAATAACCCTTCGGTTGTTGTGACCTCTTTATTCTTTAATTGCAGCTTCATTCGTTGAACTTGACTTTGAACAATTCCCACAGACTTTCTTAGATGAATTGCACTGTATGTTTTGCTGTAACCATGTAGATCAGCAAATACAAGATTAATATAAGTATCAAGTGAACTAAGCCGAGTTTGACCAGTCCATTGCTGCAATTCTAATTTAAAACGTTCAGTGTGAAGTAAGTGCTCTCGGAACTTATCAGCCGATGTAATTTCTTTGTGCTTTAGAATAATTTCCTTGAGCTTGTTACTAATAAATGCATGACGGTATAAATGCGGGTGAAGCTCGCCTTTAATACCTAACTCTTCTTTCCACTCATTCATATACCTAGTTAGAGTGCTACTTTTCAGTGGCAGCCCCGTGGTCAGGGATATAAATAAAAAATCATGTTCTAAGGGTGGAACGTTCCGTTCTTTTGCTGCTTTTTCAAGACGCCTAAGTACCTTTTTCCGTACCTTATTTATATATAGTTTGATATCAGTTAAAAGTGTAGAAGAAACAGGAATGCTTCGAGTAGCACTCGCGTCTCTGCGCTTTAATGTTGTCAGGACTAAGTGTGGATTAGATCCACTTTTAAGTGCATTTTCTATATCTAAGACAGTAAGGAGGTGTATTTCAGTTATACGAGCACCTAACTGCTCCAGACACTGATATAGAGCAATATCACGAAGTCGCTTTTCTCTACTTTCTTGGTTCTGTATATAGTTCCAGACCTTTAGAGCATCATCTTCACTAACTGGTAATTTTTTCTTTACAGCATCCTTACTGGGAACACTCGCATGAGTAATAACTTCGACTTCTTTTTTATTTTTACTTCCTTCAATCGAAATTTTATACTTTTCCATTTTAACTATTATGGCATTCTCTTTCCCAACACCAATAAAATTATTAAGGTCATGACAATCCTGAACAAAATTTAAAAAATCGAGACATCTATGAGCAATTTTTATTACCGTATTATTCCTACGCAAAAGCTCACCAAATTTGTCACGATCTGCCTGTAACCCATGCACAAACATTGTGAAAGTCGCATCGGTAAGCTGGCTAAACCGCATCTGGTTTTTATAGCAATAGTGTACTAGGTGGACAATCTGATGGGCATAAGTCCTTAGCGTGCCACCTTTTATACGCCTTGATCTTGATGCAACCAGCTGCTTATGCATATACATGTTAGCTTCAAAGCACGGTATATGATTATCATATGTAACAAATGGTGTATCGCTAGCATCTACCATCATCAATTTGTGTTCAATTGGCGAATAATAATCCCAACGTTCAAATTCTTCTAATCGTGTTACTGGCATATCACAACTCACCATGCAGAGTGTAATGTAATTTAGCCTTTACTTTCCGATTTACTTCTTCATATGCATGTTGCCTTTCTTCAATATTGTCACTTGATTCAGACATTCTTTTAAGCTCGCCACGAAGCTCACTAATAATCATACTAAAGTGGAAGTTATTTTTTTTCATTACGCTCAATTGATACTCAAGATCATCAACTTTATGTCGCAATTTTTGTCGTGTAGACTGGGTTGCCTTCCTACCTGCAACAGTCTCTTCAATCTCATTCTTAGCGTTTATTCTCAGTTCATCAATCTCAGCGAACCCCCTATCGAGCAGTGAATTAGAAGCGTTTTTGAGCGTATTTAAAGAGCAAGATGCAATTCCTCGCTCGCTGTCAATATATTTTGCCAGAGCACCTTGTGATTTGAGTGATAATTTGAGGGCTTCGTTATCCCTAAAACTTAAAGGATTCTTAATGACTTCAAGTAATAATGATTTTGTATCAATGACTTTACTTTGATTTTTTTCAAACGTACTCATTACTTCCCCCTTAAACTAATTCATTTACTTGAAGTGTCAGTGAAAAATCGTTTAATTTCTCTCCATCTCTCATAACCGTGAAGAATTCAGGCTCTAGCTTTATAACGTCATTAGCCAATAGTTCTAGTATTTGCGACTCCAGATTTTCACGTTGCTTTACCTGAGCAATATGAGGTGTAGTCTTGTATATATCAACGTCCTCGTAATCACTCAGTGTATCCGTAAGCGTTGAAAGCGAAATATTTTCTTTTTGAACCCCATAACGCTTAGCCAGTATGTCAGCCAATTCTTGTATATTTTCAATTTTCTTTTCTTCTATTGCACTAAGAATATAGCTAGCCTTTACACCATTAAGAACTGCACCTGATTCACTTTCCGTAATATAGTGATACAAGTGCTCTATATCAGTATGACCTAGCATCCACCGAAGTGAATCTAAACCATCAAATCCCCTAGACCAGAAGAATAGCATCGCAAAGAATCGACGAAGTTGATGCTGACGAATATAGTGGCGTCGGTGCTCTCCACCGTCATATATGACGGTAGGTGTCTCAAAGTAATCGCAGGCGGCTTTTAGGTGATTGTTGTAATAGACTTGCGAAGATTTTCCTAATTTCAACATGTTAAAATCTAAATTAGAAAATAAATCTATTTCATTTTTGGTGATTTTGGATTTTGTCGCTGCCTTGTTGAATTGCTCTAATTTCCAGATAATCAAAGCCAAGGAGCGTGGTATGGGGCGCTTAATCGTTTCATTTTGGCTATGCTCTCCGCCAATACCTGATTTTTTCAAATTGAAGACAAGATGATAATCGGTTTTCTTTCCAGGCTGACTAGCAGGGTCAATATGGGGAGACAAATTACCGAAAGACTTTAAGCTAGAAAGTTCATCTTGTCGTCTTGCCATAATAGCACCAGTAAGTGTTTGTATAGAGCCTATCAGAACGGCGTATAGGTCAAATAACCCTTCGTTCTTACGTCTTTTCTCAAACAGTTTCGCATCATTAGAGTCTATTCTTAAGCTCTTCACACCCATTTTTAATAATTTACTATCAATCAAATTTAAAGCTTCTGTTTGCTCCCATGCGCCTCGCTCCGTACTGGGCACACTCCCGTTATAATATTTAGAACGGTAATCGACATAACTCTCATTGGAATGAGGGGCTGAACTCTTAGTTCTCGCGTCTTTGAGAACAGACAACATAGAATCAAGAATTGCATCTTGGTTCTCTTTGGTAAACTCATAACAGTCCCTAATTAAATCCAAAACTAATTGAGGCGGTAACGTTTTAAAGCGCCCTAGTTTTTTCACTTTAACGCCATGCTCGGCTATTCGCTTGGTTGTAATATTCTTCATTACGCTTGGTAAAAACTGGCTTGCACCCATTTTTCCATGCACAACATTAAGTAACTTCAAAGCGCTAATAAATGATCCCAACCCTTTCGGGCTAATTCCCTCACCTGTTTCTACATTAGGAATGGCTCTGAATTCGGTCTTTTGATTTTTTTCGACCAACTTTAGCTCTTCAAATCTGGGAGCTATAAAAACAAAGGGGATAATTTTACCTTTGTAAATGTGCTGAGAGAGAATGTTACTATTTCCCAACGGTTTTACGTTAGATTTTCCAGTACTGGTTGGTCGTTTGTAAAATCCAATAGTACTTAACCAAAAACAAGCTTTTATTCGTTCTTCAATGGAAAAACCAAGTTGTTTTTCTTCTTCAAGAAGTTGCCTAGTAATATATGGATTTTCACTAGCAAACTTTTCGGCTTCACTGATATCTATAAATTGCATTCGTTGACTTAAAAGCGATTTCACTTTATTTTTATAATCGTACACCCCATTAATTACGTGACCACCTGCCAACCTAACCAACAAATCCATTATAAAATCTTCGGATAGACCCGATAGGTGTCGCTTAGAAAGAGCAATGCTTTTGCCGTGAATAAGTAGAGCATTCATAAAAGTAATGATTTTATTTATAGTATTGTAGATCGTTCTACCTTTACAAAATTTACCACCGTTTTCTAAGGGGTTGTCTGATGCCGTAATCCAGTATTTGAAGGAATTCAAAAGTGGTGCGTGTCTCAAATTAGTAAGCTGTAAGCCATCATCTAGTGTCACCGCTTCCCATTCGATGGTTTTGGTGATGATTTTTTTATCATCTATAAACTTAAGATTCCACGTAGGTGCCTCAAATTCATCAAGCAACCAATAGGGTTTTCTATCGTTGTAGTTATATATACCTGTGACATTATTGGATACCACTTTCAATGCTCTAAAATCACCACTGACTATAGATGTATTTTGCAGTTCAATGAGTTCTTCTTTTGTTAATTCCGACAAAACTCTAGAGCCATCTACTATATTATCTATTAACTTTAGTGACATAATAAATTCTCTTTAAAAAGTTGAATGTCCAGTGGGTTATTAAGTGCTTCTTCATAAAGTGGAATACATTCTTGTTCAGGGCGACGATAACTGGTAGAGCGTCCATCAAGAGAAAAATGACTCAAGATGAATATTGCAGATTGATACCATCGTTCTACAACTGGCTTAAACTCATCATACAGAGAGGCTTTATCTATCACTGTTTGGATTGCGATAAGAACTTGAAATAACGGTATAGACAACGTAAACACTAGTTCATCCATGTTTTCTGTAAAAGATTGATTTTCCTGATTACTAGGACAAGAACCTGCTTGTTTGAGATTTTCTGGTAGATCATGTAATCCATGATTACAGAGAAATTCTTCTAACTTACTTTCATCAAAATCTAACGCATCAAACAAGTAAGGTGATTCTTTTAGCGCCTCATAGATAATGCCGTTCTGGAATTGACGAATCCAACGCTGATTAAAGAAGTCCATTAGAGGTCTAGGTAGGTATCTCCCTAATAATTCCAATTTTACATCTTTATGTCCTAACGCTTCAGAAACCGCTTTTAAGGACTGGGTTTCAAGATAGATCTGTAGACCTCTTGCCTTGCGAATACTGCGAGGAGTAACAATGGAGGCTAATTCCTCAGCTTCTGTGATTGTTAATACTCGGTTTAGCACTGTGGGGGGGATTCTATGTATGGTTTTAAACTGAGGATAACTCGACCTATAAGGAGTAAGCGTCGGTTTGTTAGAGTAGGAATTTACAGCTAGTGCCTGTTGATACGCCCCTTGGGCTGCAAAGCCCTTTCCTAACGTTATAGGGCGTTCTGGCCTCTTTAAATTTGAAGTAAGTAAAACATAGCGCCAATTATCCCCTCCTTTACCTTTAAGGCTCTCCCTTGCAAAACATGTATGCTCAATCAACAACTCTACAATAGATCTAGAGTAAGCGTTTAAGATAACCTCCTGCTGCGCTTTAGTGGCTCCTTTTCGATTTTTAAAGCTCACAGCTAGCCACTGGTTACTGACTTGCTTAAAACCCACTTGGTTGCCATGTCTGTCAAATAACTCCCACGATTCAAGCCAGCTTGGTGTGATCTTGGGGTGTTCTAAAACCAAGAGAGAAATCAAAGCATTTAAAGTAGAGATAGTGGGAAGGTTAAGCTCACGAACCAGAGATTCTGTTTGTGCAGGAAACCCATAAAACGTAGGAAGATTAGTAAGTTCAAGTCCATATGCATAATGATAAAAGGTTGCAACTGTATTATCTAGATGCTCCACACCCATAGGGAAAAAACGTTTCAGAGACCCCTTTATTGGCAGAGGCTTAACTTCACCTTGATCGATATAGCGTAAATTTCGCTTGTGGCGTTCTAATATATCAATAAATATTTTGTGACTAACAATGCGGATATGGTCAAGATCACGAGTCAGACGCTTACGAATTAAGTTTAATGCCTCTTCATCTTTAATTTCTAAAGGAATATCAACTAGCCATCGCTGTTCCTCTTTATCATTCAATTTACCACCAATAGAAATAGAGTGCCTATCATCTTCTGGAGATTTAAATTCAGGAATTAGAAAGGGCTTTAATGGCTCTTCAAATATATTGGTGTTGATAAAGCAATTAGTAAAATGATTAACGTTATTGGACCATCGAATTGTATATCCTTTAATATCCAGCCCATTTATCATTGCTGTAAAAATCATTGAATTAAAAATGTTCTCCATGAAAGCTGTAGAGTTTTCAGATTTCAATGCATGCTCTAGCTCTTCAACTGATTTGCAGTGCCTTGTGAACTCATTTAGTAGTGAGGTTAACTCTGATAAAACGGAGTTAACAACCTTATGCTTCAATGTTTTTGTGTAGTTTCTGATAGCTGAATGAATGCGTTCAGTGAATACTTTGCCATAGCAATCATGAATAGTTGCAAGGTGGATGTTTTGTTGTTTGCCCTCTTTACTTTCGCAACTCCATACATCGTAATAAGACAGAATTTCTTGACTAGGGTTGAGTGCTCTAAACGAATCAATACAATCTAAAGCGTCTTCTGACACTTTACCTGTGGCTAATTTAATATCCCTCAACATTAAGCCATAACGAGATGCAAACTCACTAAAGACTCTGAAAGCTTTCCGAGCATAGTCATAGCGAGTAGTAATAGAAAAATCTAAATAATCTTCATAGAGAAAACCAATAAACGAAGATAGGTGGAAGTTCAGTTTGTCTACATCATTCCGAATATCTAGAGCACTGTAGGCGACATTCGAAGATGTCGAGGGGTTCACTGCCACATCAACAAAAACTGAGTACATATTCACAAGTGATAGGCTGGGGCTTTTTAGGTATTTCTCAGTTATTTCTAATAGTTCTTTGCGGTACTTACTCGATAATACTGTTTGAAGTTTAGGGTAGAGTGCTAGTGCCTTAGAATCCATGCCTGACAACCTGTTCACATATAGTTATCAATCTAGACTAGCACCCAACTGACACCTGTCAATTGTAGAAACGAATAAAACCACTAAAACTAATTGTTTTATATTGATTAATTAATAATTTGATAATATATAATATCTGGAAAACGGCCTTAAAAGCCGCACGTGATTTCTCTAGCTTCTCTTCTTCTGGTGCTCCTAGGTTAATAAGGTAGGAGTCATGAGGAAGAATATTCTCAGCACTAAAGCCCAACATCTTACAGTTGGCTTTAAACGCACTAATGGTTTTCGCTTCCAGCGGCTTTGCTGCCCACTGTCTTTGGTTTTTGGTGAACAGTGCAAAAGCATTGGCGCCAATCTCTCTTGCGCGCATTGGCGCCTGATCAACACCGCCCGCAGCAGACACATGCGCACCAATAAACTTAATATTAGTTTCAGGTTTTGAAGATGAATTATTGTTTGTCATTAAATCACTTTACACTTTCAGGATGCTTAATAATTAAAGGGTCGTATCACTTACAGGTCAATAAAAACACAACAAATGTAGTAAATTTACAACAGATTCCACTGTTAAATATTTTTTATACTTTAAAATATTTTGTAATTAATTTGTTTTCAAAGGTTTTATTGATTTAACTCAAAGTAATCACCTTGAAAAAAATGAGGTTTTTGGTTGTTTTTTGACTTAAATCAATATTAAACTACCACAAACTAGGTATACATTACTCAGCTCAATAAAATTCGAAAGTTAACACCATAATCAAACCACATAAAGTGGACTAGGAGATAGTTATGATCCAAGGTATTCAAATTACTAAAGCAGCAAACGACGACCTACTAAACTCAATCTGGCTACTAGACAGCGAGAAGAACGAAGCTCGTTGTGTTGTTGCTACTTCAGGTTTCGAAGCTGACCAAGTTATCTCAGCAGCAGACCTAGGCGAGTACGAAAGCCGTGAAGTTGCTATCGAAGCAGCACCACGCATCGAAGGTGGTCAACACCTAAACGTTAACGTTCTTAAGCGTGAAACGCTAGAAGATGCCGTTGCTCACCCAGAGAACTACCCACAGCTAACTATCCGTGTATCGGGTTACGCTGTACGTTTCAACTCTCTAACTACTGAACAACAACGTGACGTTATCGCACGTACGTTCACTGAGTCTCTATAATTTTTAGAGCTTGAATTAGAATACAAAAACGGCGCTCATTGAGCGCCGTTTTTATTTGTTCAACAATACCGGTGTAGGTTACGGTTGAACTCGACGAAGCACTGCTTTTAGCGCTTCAAAATCGTTATCTAGATCTTCAGACAACAACTCCATCACCGCGTGTTTTGCTAGCGGACCTGGCAGTTCAATGTCAGTACCTAAGATGTCATCAACCACTTCTTTGAATTTCGCAGGGTGTGCCGTACATAAGAACAGGCCTGTCTCGTTCTCTTGCAGTTGCTCTTCCAATAGACGGTAAGCAATCGCACCATGAGGTTCACACAGGTAACCTTGAGCTTTTAGATCACGTACTGATTCAGCACTCTGCTCATCAGATACTTTACCTTTACCCAAAGTATCCAGTCCCCAACCTTTCAGTTGGCAAAGCTCTTCGATACGTGGCCAGTTGTTTGGTTGGCTCACGTCCATCGCGTTCGATGTTGTCGCAACCGTTGGTTTTGGATCCCATTGACCTGTTTCTAGGTAACGGGGAACCGTGTCGTTTTCGTTGGTTGCTGCAATGAAGCGTTTAACCGGTAAGCCTAGCGCTTTCGCTAATAGACCCGCAGTTAGGTTACCAAAGTTACCACTTGGTACAGAGATAACCAGATTTTCACGTTGCTCTTTGGTTAGCTGAGAAGCCGCCTCAAAGTAATAACAGATCTGAGCCATCAAACGGCTGATGTTGATTGAGTTTGCTGAGTTTAAGCCAATTTCTTTACGCAATTCAGCGTCGTCAAACGCGTCTTTTACGAGTGCCTGACACGCATCAAAATCGCCATCAATCGCTACAGTGTGAATGTTCTTACCTAGCGTACAGAATAGCTTTTCTTGCAGTGGGCTGATCTTGCCTTTCGGGTATAGGATAACAACGTTGATGTTTTCCATGCCGTAGAATGCGTGTGCAACCGCAGCGCCAGTATCACCCGATGTTGCCGTTAAGATTGTGATTTGACCGCCATCAGAAACCGCAGCCAAAGATTGAGCCATAAAACGGCCACCGAAATCTTTAAATGCTAACGTTGGACCGTGAAACAGTTCAAGTGCGTAAACACCGTCTTTCACTTGGTTGATCGGTGCTGGGAATTGGAATGCCGCATCCACTAGTTGATCGATCTGTTCTTTTGGTAACTCATCACCAATTAGAGCAGAAAGAATCTTTGAACTACGAGGGACAAAGTCCTCTGCAAGTAGTGCATCGATGTCATCGAACTTAGGCAGCTCTGATGGGAAAAATAGACCTTGATTACGACCTAGACCTTGACGAACGGCTTGGCCAAAAGAGACTTGCTCATCGTTTTCTTTGATGTTGTACAGCTTCATAACTCACTTCCTGTAACGATCGAACCTTGTTTATCTAAGCGACAAACGTGGACGAATCCTTCTTCATTTTGTACGTAGTTTTGTTCTAACCAGCGTGCAACACGCTCGGCGACATCTTGTTCTTTGCAAATGCTAAATAGCGTAGGGCCACTACCAGAAATTCCAGTAGCTAATGCTCCTGCTGACGTTGCATATTTGCGAGCATCAGCAAACCCTGGAAGCAGTTTCTCACGATATGGTTCAGCAATCACGTCTTTGATCATCTTAGCGGCTAGCTCCGGCTGACCAGAGTGACAAGCATGAATAAAGCCCGCTAAATGACGACCATGGGCAATCACATCTTGACGGCGATACTGAGAAGGCAAGATCTCTCGCGCTTCGGCCGTTGAAACCTTGATGCCCGGGTAAGCCATTACCCAATACCAATCGTCAAAACATGGAACCTCTTGGCTAATAATGCCAAGCTCTTCCAACATTAATTGCACACCACCAAGGTAACATGGCGCTACGTTATCGTAATGTATGCCACCTGAAATCTTACCTTCCATTTCACCCATCAGAGCAAGCAGTTCAGTTTCATTCAACGGTTGGCCATGAAAACGGTTCAAGGCATCAAGCGCCGCGACAATTGAACATGCACTTGATCCTAAACCAGAGCCGATAGGCATGTTCTTCTCTAGCGTCATCTCTAGAGACTTAACTGAGATACCTTTCTTGTCTAACTCGCGAGAGAACACAACCCAGCAGTCGTAGACAATATTTTCTTTGGTTTCAGTTGGCAGCTTAGAAACAAAGCTGCCTGCTGTTTTTAGCGAGAATGGTTCATCACCGGCTTTAACCATTACTCGGTCACCAAGCAATGTGCCATCCACTGGAGACACAGCGGCCCCCAGCACATCAAAACCTACACTGACATTGCCGATTGATGCAGGAGCATAAACGACAACATCCATATCACTTGAACTCATTCCTAAACTCCTAATTTCCAACCAAGAGTACGCATCACATCAGAGAATACGCCTGCTGCTGTAACTTCAGTACCTGCACCGTAGCCACGCAGAACGAGTGGGATTGGCTGGTAGTAACGGCTGTAGAATGCCAGAGCGTTCTCGCCATCTTTAATCTTAAACATTGGGTCATCGCCATCAACAGCTGCGATACGAACCTTACATTTACCTTCAGCGATCTCACCTACATAACGAAGTACTTTGCCTTCTTCTGCTGCGATAGCTGACTGCTCTTTGAAGTATGCATCCGCTTCTGGCAAGCGAGCCATGAACTCGTCAACCGTACCTGAATCATCAAAACCCGGTGGTAATGCTTGGTCAACTTCAACATCTTCAAGCTCAAGTGCCATACCCGCTTCACGAGCAAGAATAAGCAGCTTACGCGCAACGTCCATACCAGACAGATCATCACGAGGATCCGGCTCAGTGAAGCCGTTATCTTTAGCAATGTTGGTTGCTTGGCTGAGTGTCATACCCTCATCAAGCTTACCGAAGATGTAAGACAGTGAACCAGAAAGAATGCCGTTGAACTTCTCAAGCTCATCACCTGCAGAGATTAGGTTCTGTAAGTTTTCGATTACCGGTAGACCTGCGCCTACTGTTGTCTCGTACATCAACTTACGACGAGAGTTACGCGCCACTTCACGAAGCTGATGGTAGTAAGCCATGCTTGCTGTGTTGGCTTTTTTGTTTGGTGTTACAACGTGGAAACCAGCCGCGAGGAAATCTGCGTATTGTCCTGCAATACCTTCGCTAGACGTACAATCAACCAACACTGGGTTGATGATGTGGTTACGTTGAACAAGTGCCGCTAAACGCGCTAGGCTAAACTCTTCTGTCGCACTCGACATACGATCACGCCACTGTTCTAGCGGTAGACCGTCGCTGTCTAGTAACAAACCTTTGCTGTTTGCTAGGCCGCATACGCGAATCACGATGCCTTTTTCAGCCAGTTTGCCTTGTTGACGTTGGATTTGGTCAACAAGCTCACCACCGACACCGCCAACACCGACGACGAATACGTCAAGGAAGTGCTTAGAGTTGAATAGGTTTTCGTGACACGCTTTGATTGCTTCTGAGATTTTATCTTCAGGGATAACCGCAGAGATAGCGCGCTCTGAAGAGCCTTGAGCAATAGCAACAATGTTGACGTTTACTTCAGCTAAAGAAGAGAAGAACTGAGAAGCGACACCACGTGAAGTACGCATACCGTCACCCACCAGCGTCACAATCGCAACATCATCCATGAACTCAACAGGCTCTAATAGGCCATCTTTAAGTTCAAGTTCAAACGCATCTGACAACACTTGCTTCGCTTTCACTTTGTCAGCAGATTCAATACAGAAGCTGATGCTGTATTCAGAAGAAGATTGAGTAATAAGGACAATAGAAACGCCTGCAGAAGACATCGCGCCGAATACACGACTCGCCATGCCTACCATGCCCTTCATACCTGGGCCTGATACGTTAACCATCGTTAGGTCACTTAGCGTAGTGATACCTTTGATCGCTAGGTTATCTTCGCCAGTGTCTTGGCCAATCAAAGTGCCCGCACCCTGTGGGTTGAAGCTGTTTTTGATCAGACATGGAATATGGAATTGTGCGATAGGTGCGATTGTTTTCGGGTGTAGAACTGAAGCACCGAAGTAAGAAAGCTCCATCGCTTCTTGGTAGCTAAGTGATTTAAGAAGACGGGCATCATCTACTAAGCGTGGGTCACAGTTGTAAACACCATCGACGTCAGTCCAAATCTCACAGCAATCAGCACGTAGACATGCCGCTAGAACTGCAGCTGAGTAGTCAGAGCCGTTACGGCCAAGCGTTACTAGCTCGCCTTTTTCATTACCAGCAGTAAAGCCCGGCATGATATTTACGTGACCTTTAGGAAGCGGTGATTGGCGGAAGTTCTGAGTTGAAACATCCACATCCACCATAGCTTCAAGATGATCACCTTGAGCATAGAGGTATTCCACAGGGTCAATCAGGCTTGCTGGTTGGCCTTTCGCTTCCAGCACCGCTTTCATTAGCTGGATTGAAACTCGCTCACCTTTACTAATGATACGAGCATTTACGTGATTCGGGCACATGCCCAGTAGGTTAATACCATTCACGAACTGCTTAAGTTGAGCAAGAGAGGTATCGACTTGCTCTTGAAACGCAGAGCCATCTACTGACGGCAATACCGCTTGAATCTCTGCAAACAATGCAGCGAATGATGATTCGATCTCGGTGATCTGTACGTCTGCTTCACCATTTTTTAGTGCTGCTTCAATAACAGCAACCAGCTTATTGGTTGTTTTTCCTGGAGCCGATAGTACAACGGCTAGCTCTTCTTGCTGGGCATTATTAGCGATGATATCAGCCGCTCGTAAAAAACGATCTGCATCAGCTAATGATGAACCTCCAAACTTTAAAACGCGCATCCCTTTCTCCATAAGTCATAAAAATGGTACAAAAAAAGGCCTGTATCTTGTTGGATACAGGCCTTTTTTTTAAAATCCGTTACTTAGCAGCCTGCCCCAACAATGTGAATGTCGGTAATAATAATGGTGGTGGTCATTACTAGGTGGCTTACATGCTGCATATCAAATTCTCTGCTTGTGCTTTACTCTACGTGTATCAATTTTTACTACTATGCGTCAATGAAAAGTTGCGTTTTTTTTACATTCACACCGTTTTTCAGAGCAAACCTTCATTTAAGAGATAAAACACCCTGCATCAACCTGCCATTCAGAGACTGGATTAACTCATCAAACAAACAGAAGTAATCAGTTGCATATATAGTCATAACAAAATGCTCTATCGATAGTACAGCGAACATACAAGTCCTGTGCTTTAATTAAACAATAACGTTCGAAAAACAATAATAATGACATCAGGAGTGGGAAATGAAGAGATTACTTATTCTTTTAGTCTTTGCTATGCCTGTCGTTTGTTCAGCGAACAGTTTACCGCTACTGAGCAGTTTGCCTTTGCTCCCCAGTCAAATCGATAGCTCTGCCCATAAGTTTTTTATCTCCACGCAAAGTGCATCGAGTGAAAGCTTTGATACTTGGACAGTAGACAGTGGTTATTCTTATAGCTTGTTTTCTGATGTGGATCTTTATGTCGGTACACGAATCAACACTGCTGCACTGAAATATGAGAGTGGATTCTTGAGTGGTGTTAGTTATCAGTTTTCCGAAAGAGTCTCTTTCAACAGCTCTCTACACACCTATAACAATGAAACAGAAGACAGTGATAAATCGGTAGCCGCAGAGCTTTCCAGCCGCGTGCAGCTAACCGACAATCTAGATATGCATGCCACCCTTGATTATGAAGAGTGGCAACAAGGTGTTGAGGTAGGATTAGGGTTTCGCTTCTAATCTATCCCACTTCTTTATTGATGAGCCCGTTAAGATTCAATCAACAATTCCGTTGAAATTAACACACCATTCCAATCGGCATAAATGTAATCACCGGGCTGAATCAGTTGATTGTGTATAGAGAGCGTCACATTCACTTGCCCAACACCGTGCTTCTCGGTTTTAAATGGAGAAGCTCCGAGAGCTTGAATACCAAGATCCATCTGCGCCATCATCGCAACATCACGCACCGCACCATTCACAATGACGCCTTCCCAACCATTTTCGATGGCTAGAATAGCCAATTGGTCGCCAAGTAACGCTTTTTGACACGAGCCATTACCGTCTACAACGAGTACTTTGCCGCAGCCATCGGTCTCTAAAACCTCACGAACCTTGGAATTATCGTGATAACAACGAACTGTTACAATTTTTCCCCAGAACGCACCACGCTGGCCGAAGTTCTGTAATGGCATATTCAGTAGCGTGACTTTGCTTTCAAACTCATCACATAAGTCAGGTGTTATATCGTGCATATATCCTCCGTGAGTAAGGCAAACCTATTAAGTCAGGTGAGCCTCTATGCTTTTATATATTATTAAAATTAATCCTTTGTTTTCATTGCTCTATGCCCAATTTAATACGAAATAAAAGTTGATTGAGCATATTTATCTACTAGACTCTAAGGATAGCTTTCAGCTTCCTTGGTTCATAGTCCGGTCTTTAGCAAGCAAGATGTGCGAAATATCTCGAATAATCATTCTTATTTTGGTGCTAAATAGTCACCATAACATTGGTTAAGTTGTAGCCATACTATTAAAGTTTGTTGCGATACGGCAATTGATGTAAATCAACAAAGTGAATGGAATTAACATTCTCGCGTTGTTAGCATGCTGTTAACATTATAGAATCCTCTTAAATCACTAAAAGAATGATTGAAAGGCGTACTGGATCTACGTTATTGGGCAATACTTCAAGGAAGGCAGATAGCTGGAAGTAAGTGTTTTTTTGAAAACTTTAAGTTATCATCAAAAATACATTACCTGTATGTTATGTTTTGCCTAGAATTTATTCTATTAGCACAGTTTCGTCACAAATTTAGGTACCGCCAAATGCAAACCCCGCAGATTCTTATCGTTGAAGATGAGCAAGTAACTCGTAACACTCTAAAGAGTATTTTTGAAGCAGAGGGATATGCTGTTTTTGAGGCTAGCGACGGTGAAGAGATGCACCAAGTGCTATCTGATAACCAAGTTAACCTTGTAATTATGGACATCAACCTTCCAGGTAAGAATGGCCTACTACTTGCGCGTGAACTACGTGAGCAAGCAAATGTAGCGCTTATGTTCTTAACTGGTCGTGATAATGAAGTTGATAAGATCCTTGGCCTAGAAATCGGCGCTGATGACTACATCACTAAGCCTTTCAACCCTCGTGAGCTGACTATCCGTGCACGTAACCTTCTTAACCGTTCAATGAGCACAAGCTCTGTTCAAGAAGAAAAGCGTAGCGTTGAGAAGTACGAGTTCAATGGTTGGGTACTAGATATCAACAGTCGTTCTCTGGTTAGCCCAGATGGCGAAGGCTACAAGCTACCTCGTTCAGAGTTCCGTGCTCTACTTCACTTCTGTGAGAACCCAGGTAAGATCCAAACACGTGCAGACCTTCTTAAGAAGATGACTGGCCGTGAGCTTAAGCCACACGATCGTACTGTAGACGTAACAATCCGTCGTATTCGTAAGCACTTTGAATCTGTTTCTGGTACACCAGAAATCATCGCGACGATTCACGGTGAAGGCTACCGCTTTTGTGGTGACCTAGAAGACTAATTCGATTCGCGCTTCTGGCCGTTTAGTTCTTGCCGTCGATTAGCACTTCTAAACCGATAGCACTCTAACCAGTTAGTACTTATAAACAGTTAGTACTTCTAGCAATCGAAGCGTGAACAATCGTTATTAAAAAGGGAGAATGCCAACGCATTCTCCCTTTTTTATTGTTCATTGTTCGCTAAGGTTTTAGTAAACCGTATCTACCTTCACGTCTTTCTCGACTAACCACTTCACGGTTTCGCCATCTTTGAGTTCAATCGCAACATCAACAGGCTTATCACTGTCGATCTCTAACTGCCATACAAAAGCGACTTCCCACTGCGTTTCACTATGTGTTCTTAAATCTAGATCGTCAGCAGTTACCAACAAGGTATCTGCGCCCTGTTTAACCGTCACACTCTCAACCGCAAGTGTTGCTGGTAATTGTGAGTCAGACTCTAGGTAGATAGCACCATGCAAAGTCTTATCTTGAGCCTCCCCAATCGTAGGCATTTTGTTGTGCCACAGGTTGCTTTTCATTGTGACTGTCGCTGCAGATACTTCGACTTGATTATCTTGCTGCCATTCTACTTGTGGCGCAGAACAACCCGCTAATGCTACTACACATGCGGCAAATGCTAATTTTTTCATCATTCTTCTACCTTTGATTTAACCAACTCTTTAAGACTTCAATATCATTTTGGTATTCGTTATTTATTTCATCAACCCAATCTGAAATGTTCTCCCACCACGCAGGCATATCTGGAGATTGAGCTTTCTGAGCAACTTGCTGTATGCGTTTCAGGCCAATGGAACCTGCTGCACCTTTAATCTTGTGTGCCTCAGAAACGATACTGTCTTGATCTTTCGCAACCATATTGGAATTCAATATTTCCATATATTCCGGCATCATATCTTCAAACATCACGATACTATCCAAAACAGGTTTCGACCCGACAATGTCAACATAAGACTCTAGCATATCAATATCAAGCAAAGTGGTATCAATCGTTGAAAGAGCCGGCTTACTCGCTGTTACTTTCTCAACACCTGCTACTTTTTCAACATCCTTTACTGTATCAATGCCCTCGGCTTTCTCAATAACCTCTGGGGCATCCTCAATCAACTCGCTGATGACATCCTGGATTGCACGAACCGACAGTGGTTTACTGATCGCTTCATCCATGCCTTTCTGGAAATACTCTTGCTTATTGTTTAATACATTCGCGGTTAATGCCACCAAAGGCGGCAATTGGCTATATTTCTCGCGGTAGTATTGGGCAATGTCGAAACCAGTCATATCTGGTAACTGGATATCCAGTAATACCAAGTCATAATCTTTCGGGTTGAAAACGATTTGTGCCTCTTTACCCGTCATTACGACTGTCACTTCATGCCCTAGGCTTTCAAGTAAAGAACGAGCTACTGTGATATTGAGCTCAATGTCTTCGACCATGAAAATCTTAAGGTTGGACTGCTTTCTTGGCGTTTTGATCAAAGCCTGAGTATCGTGATTAACTGGAACTCGAATCGAAATCGTAAAGGTACTACCAAACCCCTCTTCACTGGTGACTTCAATGTGACCATCCATCATCTTGATCAGCTGTTGAGATACAGCAAGACCAATTCCGGTACCGACAGCGTGTAAATTGTCTGTTCCCGACTTTACCTGATAGTACATCGCGAAGATCTTCTCGATTTCGCTTTCAGGGATACCAATCCCGGTATCTTCTACTTCCATCGTGATGTTGGCAAAGTCGCCATCAATTTCAGCGCTGACCGTCATCACGACACCACCATCTTTGGTGAACTTCATCGCGTTGCTTACAAGGTTCCACAATACCTGTCTAAGACGAGTACCATCCACCTCAACTGCAGATGGGAGATCGGACAATCTTTCTAGATCAAACCTCAACCCTTTCTGCTCTGCCATTAACGCAGAAATGCTTTCGATCTCAACAACGAAATCTTCAAAATTGATAGGGGTTGGGAATAGCTCAAGCTTACGGCGGTCGAACTTATCCATGTCGATAATATCGTTAAAGATATTACCCAGTGTCACCGCACTCACCTTGATGGTTTGCATCTGCTTACGCTGCTCGGTCGTCAGCTGGCTATCCAATAACATGCGGCTCAAGCCGATGATGCCATTGAGCGGTGTTCTTAACTCGTGGCTAATGGTTGAGATAAAGGTGGTCTTATCGCGACTGGCTTTCTCTAGTGATTCTTGGTGCTCTTTACGCTCGGTAATATCACGACCAAAACCAACCAAGCCAAGGTGGCGACCATCTTTACTGTAGAAAGGCACCTTACGCAGCTCGAAGTAACTCTTACGTCCATCGGGGTATTCAAGCCATTGGTCATAGGTCAAAGCTTGGTTGTCAGCAAAGACTTTCTTATCGGTTTCAACAACTTGCTGGGCTACCTCTTTGCTGTAGACATCCCAAGGCGTCAAACCAACTAGCTCTTTTTCTGTTTTGCCCGTGAGTTCTTCAACCGCTCGGTTGCAACCTGAAAACACACCATCTTCATTGCGATAATAAATGAGGTCAGGCGAGGCATCGATAAACGAACGCAACAGCGCCGTACGTTCTGCTAATTCAAGCTGAGTTCGCTCACGCTGAAACACTTCGTTCTCAAGATCATGCATTGCTTCTGCACGCGCTTCTTCGGCTTTTTCACGATCTTCAATTTCTTGGTTGAGCTTTTCGATATTGAGTTGCAGTTTATTGTTGAGTTCTTGATCTCGCTCTCGCATGTCACCCAGCTTAGAGACCAATTTAGCCAACCTTTGGCGAGACTCTTCCAGTTGATCGACCACGACTGAGAGAAAATAGACCGCCCAAGGTGTGATCACTAAACCGAAGAAAACCGAACGGACAATGTCGATATCATCAACATTACCTTTGAGTGCGAGGGTGATACCGACTTGTACAACAACAGCAAGGGCAACAAGCGCTAGGGCGAGTAAGATAGAAAAGCGGACAATCCCCAATTTTACGAGCAGATCCACGTAATACTGGGCAAGATTTTTCATGGGTTTCATTTAGCGCTCCACGCGATAAGACTAGCAACATTCTACCTTGTTTGAAGAAAGTAGGTAAGCTAGCTACATCACACGCAGCAAGAGATTAGCGGTAATATCGAAGGTTAATCAACCAATATTAATACTAACCAAGCAATATCAATACTAGCCAAGCCACATAAATATTAGCCAAGTAATATAAATGCTAAACAAGAAAAAGACGGAGTCACTAAGTTACCCATTCTATAAAGTTAGTGAATAGAGTATGGATGCACTATCGAACGATTTCGACCATCAGATTTCGCTTGATACAACGCACTGTCAGCCAAGGCAACAGCAGACTCCATTTCGTCATCAGGTGTTGGTATATAAGAGACAATACCAATACTCACCGTGATGGAGTCAGACACTGTAGACTTCTCATGAGCGAGTCCTAGTTTTTGCACTTCATCATGAATTCGACGAGCGACCATAAGCGCACCTTCTGTGGTTGTGTTTGGGAGAATAAAGCCAAACTCTTCACCACCGTACCGAGCCACGCAATCCGAAGAGCGATTCAACACCTGCTTAAAGGCTTGTGAAACCTGAATCAAAGCATCGTCTCCTTGTTGGTGTCCATAGAAATCGTTATAGCCTTTAAAGAAGTCGATATCACACAGCATGATCGTCAACGGCAACTTCTCACGCACATGATGATGCCACAATGTAGACAGCTGCTCATCGAAGCGACGTCGATTGGATACCTGAGTTAAACTATCCATAAAACTGAGGCGCTCAAGCTCTAAATTGGCTTCTTCAAGTTTCTGCTCGGCGAGGTAACGTTCTGTGATATCACGTGCCATGATCAGTACACCATTGGTACTCGATGCAGGGTCTCTAAAAGGCGACTTCACTACATCATACCAAGTAAACTCTCCATCACTTGAAACCAGTTTGTCGATGTAACGCAACGAGTTACCTTGATGAAGTACTTGGTGATCACTCTCTGATACGCGCATATAAATGCTATTTGGTACTACGTCTTGTAGACGTTTACCCACTAAGTCACTGACTTCAGAAATACCCAACGCTGCCACAAATGGCTTATTACACGCCTGGTAAACCATATTTTCGTTGAAGATACCAATCGAGTCAGGGCTCGCTTCCAAGATGTTTTGTAAAATGGTGTCACGTTGTGCAAGTGCAACTTCAGTATCTTTACGCTTTTCCATTTCCCCACGCAGTTGTTGCTGCATGTCATGCCAATCCGTCACATCGTGACTTATCGAGAGCGTACCTATGGTTTCCCCACTTTGCGAGAGCAAGACACTTTGATAGGTTTCAAGGAGACACCCCTTACCATCTTGGTCTGTGGTCCATGAGCGCTCACTGACACGACCTTTTAAGGCACCACTAGACACACTTAAAGTGCCCTCTTCAGGGCGACCATGCCAAAACTTTTTAAACGCACGATTACTCGCGACCAATTCACCCTTTTGATCGATGACATAGACCAACTCAGATAAAGAATCCAAAGCGGTACGAGCAACATTGAGATCACGAACCTCTTGGGAAATCTCTTCGTTGGTACTTTTATAAGGGGAAGCATGTATCATCCAAGCCTTTCTACTTCTAAAGTGGATCTTACGACCCACCAAGTTGATCTTAAAAGATTCAAATTCAGAAAGAACCCAGGACGAGAGATACTCAAACGTTCGAGAGTTGATGTGATCAGTGAGGTAATGACGAAAACTATTCTCAGCTTCCACTGTTGGAAAACGAAAGTGAGTACCGATTTGGCGGATACCAAGCAGCTGCATGGCTTGGCGATTGGCGTACAAGATCTCGCCACTTCGGATGTCAACAAAATAAAGAGGTGAAGGCGTAGCGAGAAGAAGCTGTTCAATATATGACTGGTAACGTAAATAAATATGCCAGCAGATGAGACCTATCAGCAATAGAACAACGATATATATACCGTAGCCATACGCCCTATCCCATAACCAAGTCATTACCAGTTCCATCTGCTCTCAATCTATGCTTATAAATTCTGTGAGGGAAATGTTACCACTATTTGTTGGTTTTATCTGCTGTTACCTACAGTCACCCATTCCTATCAATTGGTCGCGTTTAAAACAGGTTGCGTGTACTCGAATGCAAAGCCTGTTTTAATGCCTTGTGCGCCGGTTTTATCAAGCGAACGACCAATCTCAGTCATCGCCAACCAGCGGTTCTCACACCATAAAGGGGAGAGTAGTGTCGGGCGTCTCGCCGCAGAAGATACACGATGATAAACCACGTCCGCTGGTGTGCGTTGAATGATCTCACTCGCGATATCAATGTACTCCTCAAGGCTTGGTGCTTCTAGCTTTCCTGCCTTCCAGGCTTTAGCCATGGTACTGCCTTCAACAATATGAAGCCCGTGAAGCTTGATACCATCAGTGCCAGCCGCTAATACCTTATCTAGAGTTTCAAGGTTATCCGCTTTGGTTTCTTTGGGCAGGCCGACAATAAGGTGAGTACATACCTTGATTCCTAAAGCACGTGCGCGCTGGGTGATCGTTTCATACACAGTGAAATCGTGTCCGCGGTTAATTCGCTTGAGGGTTTTGTCATTGGCTGTTTGCAGGCCGAGCTCTAGCCAAATTTCGTAACCTTGCTTAACGTACTCCGCGAGCAGATCGAGTACCTCATCCGGCACACAGTCTGGTCTCGTGCCAACACAAAGGCCAACAATCTCTGCTCCAGGTGCTTTTAGAGCCTCTTCATACATATTCTTGAGTACCTGCACCTCAGCGTAAGTACTGGTGTACGCCTGAAAATAAGCAAGATACTTCTTGGCACGAGCGATTTCACCCGCACGATCTGTTAATTGATCAGCAATACTTTGAACTTGAGTTTGTTCATCGGCAAAAGAAGCTACGTTGCAGAAGGTACAACCGCCACGGCCAATTGTCCCGTCTCGGTTTGGGCAACTAAACCCACCGTGAAGTGTCAGCTTGTGAACCTTCTCGCCATAACGACGTTGGAGATCTTGGCCGATAGTATTAACTAACTCGTGTAATTGCATATTTTCAAAGCACTCAAGTAAATAAGAATGAATATCAGTCTTTTTTTGAAAAAAAATTACATCCCTGCAAAATTCGACCAATTAGTTTACGCAAGGATTTTTGCGAGCAACCTATCAAATATCAATAAACATGCAAAAAATAAGCTCTATTTGCCTAATGTTGCACATTTGTTAGGCATTAAATTCAAAACAAAACGAAAAAAATGGTCTACATCGGTTAACTTTCATTGCAATTCGCCTAGACAAAATTGTAGGATACTTACACATATTGGCTATTTCTGAGTGTTTACTTACATCGAAAACTTGCCAATAAGTCGGTGATGTCCATACCCCACCTATATAAACCACTAGTTTGTGGTCAAAAACAAACGGATATCACTAAGGATTGTTTTTCTCGCAATACTTTTCCTGCGAGATACGGAAAGGATTCAAACCGCCAGCATAGGCAGGTTTAGACCCATAAATATAAAAGGACAAGGCTAACTTTATACAAAGAAGTTGCGCCTAGATTTAACTGGAAGGATGTATCTATGGTAGATCAAGAGCAGAACTCACAGGGTCTGTATACTCCTGAATTGGAGCATGACGCTTGTGGTATCGGTTTTGTTGCTCATCTTAAGAATCGCAAATCTCATGATGTAGTAACTCAAGCACTCGATATGCTTGCACGTATGGAACACCGTGGCGGCCAAGGCTGTGATCCGTGTTCTGGTGATGGTGCAGGTATCCTGCTACAGAAGCCACACGAATTCTTACTAGAAGAAGCCGTAAAGCTTGGAATTAAACTGCCATCTTTTGAAAAATATGGTGTTGGTGTTGTACTTTTCCCTAAGGATGAATACAAACGTGCACAGTGTCGTGACATTCTAGAACGCAATGCACAGCGCCTTGAGTTAGAAGTTATCGGTTACCGTGAACTTCCAACTGACAATTCAATGATTGGTGCTGACCCACTAAGCACTGAACCTCAATTTGAACACGTATTTATTTCTGGCGGCCCTGGTATCACACCAGAAGAGCTTGAGCGTAAACTGTATGTTCTACGTAACTACACTGTTCGTGTATGCCTAGAAAGCGTGTCAAACATCGGTGACGACTTCTACATCAACTCTATGTCTTACAAGACATTGGTGTACAAAGGTCAGCTAACAACAGAACAAGTTCCTCAGTACTTCCTAGACCTGCAAAACCCAACCATGGTGACAGCTCTAGCACTGGTACACTCTCGCTTCTCTACCAATACATTCCCTCGTTGGCGTCTGGCTCAGCCTTTCCGTTACATCGCGCATAATGGCGAAATCAATACGGTTCGCGGCAATCTAAACTGGATGAAAGCACGTGAAGCAATCCTAGAGTCGGATCTGTTTACACAAGCTGAAATCGACATGCTGCTTCCTATCTGTCAGGAAGGCAGCTCGGATTCATCAAACTTCGATATGGCACTTGAGCTACTTGTTCTTTCAGGTCGTACTCTGCCACACGCATTAATGATGATGATCCCTGAAGCATGGCAAGAAAACAAAAACATGGATCCAACTCGTCGTGCGTTCTACCAGTACCACGCGAACGTAATGGAACCATGGGATGGCCCGGCATCAGTATGTTTCACCGATGGTGTTCAAGTCGGTGCAACGCTTGACCGTAATGGTCTGCGCCCTTCTCGCTACACAGTGACAAAAGACGACTTCCTAGTAATGGCGTCTGAATCTGGCGTAGTTGAAATCGCACCAGAAAACGTTGAATACCGTGGTCGTCTACAGCCTGGTCGTATCTTCGTTGCTGACCTTGAGCAAGGCCGCATCATTTCTGACGAAGAAGTGAAAGACGGTATTGCTAAAGCACAACCCTACGAAAAATGGGTTGAAGAGAACCTTCTGAGCTTGAAAAAGCTACCGGATGCGAACAACGAATTTAACCAACCTTCTCCAGAAAAATTGCTTCATAAACAACAATCGTTTGGTGTGAGCTCTGAAGAAGTAAACGAAATCATACTACCTCTTGCGAAAACAGGCTACGAGCCACTTTCTGCAATGGGCGCTGACTGGCCGCTAGCGATTCTTTCTCATCAATCGCAGCACCTTTCAAACTACTTCAAGCAATTATTTGCACAAGTAACAAACCCGCCAATCGATCCGATTCGTGAGCGTATGGTTATGTCTCTGAACACTTACCTAGGTAAGGATCAGAACCTACTTGCTGAAACGCCTGAACACTGTCAAAAAGTAGAACTTGAATCTCCAGTTCTGTCTAACTCTGAGTTAGAGAAGCTACGTGCAATCGATAACGAGCACCTTCAAGCGAAGACGCTGGATATCGTATTCCAAGCAAACGGAGACAACGGTAAGTTAGAGCGCGCACTTAAGCGTATCTGCCAATACGCAGAAGACGCTGTGATTGATGGCTACTCTATCATCCTACTGACAGACCGTGCGGTTAACTCTACCCACGCCGCTATTCCAGCAATGCTGGCAGTTGGCGCGGTTCACCACCATCTTATCCGTAAAGGTCTAAGAGCTAAGTGTGACATTGTTGTTGAAACGGGCGATGCTCGTGAGACACACCACTTTGCAACGCTTATCGGCTACGGTGCGAACGCAGTTAACCCATACCTAGTTATTGAAACGATTGTTGAACTGCAACGTACGAAGAAGCTAGATCCAAACGCACACCCGCGTGAGTTATTCGATAACTACCGTAAAGGTGTCAACGGCGGTCTACTGAAGATCTTCTCTAAGATGGGGATCTCTACGCTACAGTCTTACCACGGTGCACAAATCTTTGAAGCACTTGGTGTAAGCAAGTCAGTGGTTGAAAAATACTTCACTGGTACTGTTTCTCGTATCCAAGGTCTAACGATCGATGATATCGCACGAGAAGTGCTAGTTCGTCACCGTGTTGGTTACCCAGCTCGTGAAATCCCAGCTCAGATCCTTGATGTTGGCGGTGTTTACCAGTGGAAACAACGTGGTGAGAAGCACCTATTCAACCCTGAAACCATTTCTCTACTTCAAGAGTCGACGCGTAACAAAGATTACGGTCAATTCAAGAAGTACGCAAAAGCAGTCGATGACCAAGGCGACAACGCAGCAACGCTACGTAGTCAACTGGATTTCATCAAGAACCCTGCAGGCTCTATTCCTCTAGCGGAAGTAGAACCCATCGAGAACATCCTTAAGCGTTTCGCAACCGGCGCAATGAGCTTTGGTTCAATCTCACATGAGGCTCACTCAACACTGGCTGTTGCAATGAACCGCATTGGCGCGAAGTCAAACTCAGGTGAAGGTGGTGAAGATCCAGCTCGTTTCGAACGTAAAGAAAACGGTGACTGGGAGCGTTCAGCAATCAAACAGGTGGCTTCTGGTCGCTTTGGTGTAACGTCTTACTACCTATCTAACGCTGATGAGCTGCAAATCAAGATGGCTCAAGGTGCGAAACCTGGCGAAGGTGGTCAACTACCTGGTGATAAGGTTGATGATTGGATCGGTGCAACACGTCACTCGACTCCGGGCGTAGGTCTTATTTCTCCACCGCCACACCACGATATCTACTCAATCGAAGATTTGGCTCAGCTGATCTACGATCTGAAAAACGCGAACCGTAACGGCCGTGTAAACGTGAAGCTAGTTTCGGAAGCAGGTGTAGGTACGATTGCATCAGGTGTAGCAAAAGCGAAAGCTGACGTAGTACTTATCGCAGGTTTTGATGGTGGTACGGGTGCATCTCCTATGTCTTCTATCCGTCACACAGGTCTGCCTTGGGAACTGGGTCTAGCGGAAACGCACCAAACACTACTGAAAAACGGCCTACGTAACCGTATCGTTGTTCAGTCTGATGGTCAGATGAAAACACCTCGTGACCTTGCAGTTGCAACACTGCTTGGCGCTGAAGAATGGGGCGTAGCAACAGCAGCACTTGTTGTTGAAGGCTGTATCATGATGCGTAAGTGTCACAAGAATACATGTCCTGTTGGTATCGCAACACAAAACAAGACCCTGCGTGAGCGTTTCGACGGCCGCGTAGAAGACGTAGTAACGTTCTTCCAATACATGGCAGAAGGTCTGCGTGAAGTAATGGCTGAACTTGGCTTCCGCTCTATTGATGAGATGGTTGGTCAATCGCACAAACTTAAAGTTCGTGATGACATCGGTCACTGGAAGTACAAGAACCTAGATCTAACACCAGTACTGCATATTGAGCAGGCTCGTGCAGAAGATGGTATCTACAACCAGACAACACAGAATCATAATCTTGAAGACGTTCTAGACCGTAAGTTGATTCAGGCTGCAATCCCAGCGCTTGAGAAAGGTGAAGCGGTTACCGCTCAGTTCCCTATCATCAACACGGACCGTTCAGCAGGCACGATGCTGTCGAACGAAATCTCGAAAGTTTACAAAGACCAAGGTTTACCACAACCAATGAACGTTAAGTTCTACGGTAGTGCTGGCCAATCTTTCGGAGCGTTCCTTGCGAAAGGCGTAAAATTCGAAGTAGAAGGCGACGCGAACGATTACTGGGGTAAAGGTCTGTCTGGCGGTACGTTGGTACTGTACCCAGATGCGAAATCTTCTATCGTTGCGGAAGATAATATCGTGGTGGGTAACGTATGTTTCTACGGTGCAACCTCAGGTGAATCTTTCATTCGCGGTATGGCTGGCGAACGTTTCTGTGTTCGTAACTCAGGTGCGAAGGTTGTAGTTGAAGGTGTTGGTGACCACGGTTGTGAATACATGACAGGTGGCGCGGCAATTATCCTTGGCTCAACGGGTCGTAACTTTGCTGCAGGTATGAGTGGCGGTGTCGCTTATGTTTGGGATAAAGCAGGCGACTTCGAAACCAAGCTCAACGCAGAACTGGTAGACCTAGATCCAATTGAACAAGAAGATAAAGATCTTCTACTAGATATGCTAACGAAGCATGTTGAATTCACAGGAAGTGAAGTTGCTCAGTCTTTCCTAGACAACTTTGAAGTAAGTGTCGCATCACTAGTTAAAGTAATGCCACGCGACTACAAAGCAGTTCTTGAGAAGCGTAAAGCTGAAGCACAACAGGCACAAACGGAAGAAGTGGAGGCAGTATAATGGGTAAGCCTACTGGATTTTTAGAACACGGTCGTGAGCTTCCAAAAAAGCTCGATCCGTCAGTTCGAATTGAAGACAACAAAGAGTTCGTACTTAACGAAGAGTTTGGTGAAAAGATCAATACTCAAGCCTCTCGTTGTATGGACTGTGGCGTACCTTTCTGTCACAGCGGTTGTCCGATTGGTAACATCATCCCAGAATTCAATGATGCGGTTTACCGTGACAGCTGGGAAGAAGCTTGGAACATTCTAAGCTCTACCAATAACTTCCCTGAATTTACAGGTCGTGTGTGCCCTGCTCCTTGTGAAAGCGCTTGTGTTCTTGGTATCAACCAAGACCCAATCACTATCTGTAATATCGAGAAAACAATTGTAGAAACTGCGTACCGTGAAGGGTACGCAAAACCTAAGACACCACGCTCACGTACGGGTAAAACAGTTGCGGTTATCGGTTCAGGTCCTGCAGGCTTAGCCGCAGCTGAGCAACTAAACAGTGCCGGTCACTCTGTGACGGTATTTGAACGTGACGAGAAAGTCGGTGGCCTACTGCGTTTCGGTATCCCAGATTTCAAACTGGGTATGGATGTGATTGATCGTAAGATCAACCTAATGGCTGAAGCTGGCGTTGAGTTTAAAGTGAACCAACACATCGGTGTTGATGTTAATGCTCAACAGCTACGCCAAGAGTTTGATGTGGTATTGCTAACAGGTGGTTCTACGGTTCCACGTGACTTGCCAATCCCAGGTCGTGAGCTGAAAGGCGTTCACTTTGCCATGGAATTCCTTGGTCAAAACAACCGCCGTGCCAACGACTTAGACCTAAAAACAGAAGAGCTTCACGCTAAAGATAAGCACATTGTGGTTATCGGTGGTGGTGATACGGGTTCTGACTGTGTGGGTACATCAAACCGTCATAAAGCAGCAAGCATTACTCAGGTTGAGATCATGCCGATCCCACCAGAGAAGCGCCCTGCTAATATGCCTTGGCCTCAATACCCAATGATCATGAAGACCACCACTTCTCACGAAGAGGGTTGTGAACGTCATTGGAACATCCTGACTAAAGAGTTCATCTCTGACGATAACGGTAATGTAACCGGACTTCGCATTGCTGACATCGTTTGGCAAGATGCGAAACCAGGTGAACGTCCAGGTTTTGATGAAGTAGCAAACTCTGAACGTGTTATCCCTTGTGATATGGCATTTCTAGCGATGGGCTTCTTACACCCAGAACCAACAGGTGTACTGGCTCAGCTAGACATTAAACTGGATGAACGCGGCAACGTGGCCTCTGAAGGTTATGCGACCAACCAAAAAGGCGTTTTCGCTGCTGGTGATATGCGTACTGGCCAGTCTCTGGTTGTACGTTGTATTAATGAAGGTCGTGAATGTGCAATTGCCATTGATGACTTCTTAATGGGTAACTCAAACTTAGAAGCGAAAGCTGATTCACTCATGCTTTCCGCATAATATTTCTCGGGCTAATGTCGTTGACGTTAGCCTAGGGAAAAAGCAACACCCTTCCTAACTTTTATATTTGGCTAGCACTCGATGCTAGCCTTTTTTCTATCTGGCCTTCCACTCTTTCTCAATCACTCCAGCAGTGCATGTTAAATCCCGTTAACATCTGGCTTTTATATCTCATTGATCTTCATCGACTATTTTAGATTATTACGTGGCTAATCGCGTTTACACATGATAATTAACCATGAACTTGACCTTAAACACAATTAGCTATACGTTGTAAAGCTGATGAAAATAAAACCAATCGGTTTTGTTAACACAACCAATAACGTTTTAGCTAGCTAAAAACAAACTATCAGTTTATATAAGAACAAGTTCATAAAAAATAACAAGTACATGAATAGTTAGTCATTTACTGTCTGGATGACAGCGAAGCAAAAGGGAGAATTGCAATGGCTCTATATGATCCTAGTCTTGAAAAAGACAACTGTGGATTTGGTTTAATAGCGCAAATGGAAGGCCAACCGAGTCATAAGTTGGTACGAACTGCTATTTCAGCCCTCGATCGCATGACACACCGTGGTGGTATCGCTGCGGATGGTAAAACCGGAGATGGCTGTGGCTTATTGCTACAGAAGCCCGACTCTTATCTCAGAATTATTGCTGAAGAGAATAACTTCAAGCTCGGCAAGCAATACGCTGTCGGCATGATTTTTTTCAGCCAAGACCCAATCAAAGCGCAATCGGCGCAAGACATCGTCAATAAAGAGCTCGCTCAAGAGACTTTAACCGTAGCGGGCTGGCGTATCGTGCCAACCAACACCGACGTATTAGGCCCAATCGCCAAAGATTCTGTTCCCAATATTCAGCAAGTGTTTATCTCGGCCCCTGCGGGTTGGCGTGAACGCGATATCGAACGACGCCTATACATCGCTCGTCGTCGAATTGAAAAGCAGATTACCGAAGACAAAGATTTCTATATTTGTAGCCTGTCGACTCAAGTCATGGTCTACAAAGGCTTGTGTATGCCCGCCGATCTTCCGCGATTTTACCTCGATCTTGCTGACTTACGTATGGAATCAGCAATATGTCTGTTCCACCAGCGTTTCTCAACTAACACACAACCGCGTTGGCCATTGGCTCAACCATTCCGTTATTTGGCGCACAATGGTGAGATCAATACCATTGAGGGTAACCGCCAATGGGCCAAGGCTCGTGCCTATAAATTCTCTTCACCGCTGCTGCCCGATTTACAAACGGCCGCACCTTTTGTGAATGAGACAGGATCAGACTCCTCAAGCTTAGACAACATGCTCGATCTATTCCTTGCCGGTGGTATGGATGTGTTCCGAGCGATGCGTATGCTTGTGCCGCCCGCTTGGCAAAACCACCCAGACATGGATCCTGAGCTTCGTGCCTTTTACGATTTCAACTCCAAGCACATGGAACCGTGGGATGGTCCTGCGGGTATCGTACTGTCTGACGGCCGTTATGCTGCATGTAACCTCGACAGAAACGGATTACGCCCTGCTCGCTATGTGATCACAAAAGACAACCTAATCACCTTGGCTTCTGAAGTCGGTATCTGGAATTATGCGCCAGACGAAGTGGCAGAGAAAGGACGTGTTGCCCCTGGTGAATTACTCGTTATTGATACTCGTCGCGGTAAGCTATGGCAATCGAACGAGATCGACAATGATCTTAAAGGCCGTCACCCATACAAAGAGTGGATGGATAAAAACGTTCACAAATTAACACCGTTTTCCGCACTAGAAGATGACCAAGTTGGTAAGCGTAATTTTGATGATGACACCCTAAAGACCTATCAAAAACAGTTTGCAATGAGCAACGAAGAGTCAGACCAAGTACTGCGCGTACTCGGTGACATGGGACAAGAAGCGGTCGGCTCGATGGGCGACGATACGCCAATGGCAGTACTGTCTTCGAAAGAGCGCCTCATTACCGACTATTTCCGTCAGAAGTTTGCTCAAGTCACCAACCCACCGATTGATCCTTTGCGTGAAAAACACGTTATGTCTCTGGCAACCAGTATCGGCCAAGAGATGAATGTGTTCTGTGAAACCGATGGGCATGCTTACCGTGTGACGTTTGATTCACCCGTTCTGCTTTATTCTGATATGCAGCAACTTCTGCAATTAAATCAAAAGCATTATGGCCATACGATTCTTAGCATGCACTATGACCCAGCAGAAAAAGAGCTCGAACAAGCCATCAATGACTTGTGTGATCGTGCGGTTCAAGATGTACGTGACGGCGCCGTTTTGGTTGTGCTTTCAGACAAAGGTTTAGAGAAAGGTAAGCTACCCGTTCCAGCAGCTATGGCTGTCGGTGCGGTGCAAACTCGACTCGCAGACACCAACCTACGTTGTGATGCTAACATCGTGGTTGAAACAGCAACTGCACGCGACCCACATCAATTTGCCGTACTGCTTGGCTTCGGCGCAACCGCGGTTTACCCGTATCTCGCTTATGAAGCTCTGGGCAAAATGTTGGACGATGGTTCATTAGATAAAGACTATCGCACTGCATTACAAAATTACCAAAACGGCATCAACAAAGGCCTGTATAAGATCATGTCGAAGATGGGTATCTCGACGATTGCTTCGTATCGCTGCTCGCAGTTATTTGAGGCGGTCGGTTTGCATACCGATGTCGTTGATTTGTGTTTCCGTGGCGTAACGACTCGTATCCAAGGCGCTAGCTTTAGCGACTTCCAACAAGATATCTATAATCTATCTCGCAAAGCATGGACTAAGCGTAAACCACTGGAACATGGTGGCTTACTCAAATACGTACATGGCGGCGAATACCACGCGTACAACCCAGACGTAGTCAGCACCTTACAAACCGCAGTAAAGACAGGTGAAACATCGGATTATCAATCTTTTGCGAAGCAAGTTAATGCTCGTCCTGCTGCTATGCTGCGCGACTTAATGAGCCTCAAAAAAGCCGATCAACCTCTACCTCTAGAACAAGTCGAGCCAAGTAGCGATCTCTTTAAGCGCTTCGACTCTGCGGCAATGTCGATTGGTGCCTTGAGCCCAGAAGCTCATGAAGCATTAGCAATGGCGATGAACCGCTTAGGTGGTTATTCTAACTCTGGTGAAGGCGGTGAAGATCCACGACGCTTTGGGACAGATCGTAACTCGCGTATCAAACAGATAGCATCCGGTCGTTTTGGTGTGACGCCACATTACTTAACCAATGCGGATGTTCTACAAATCAAAGTCGCACAAGGTGCGAAACCAGGAGAAGGCGGTCAACTACCGGGTCATAAAGTCACGGCAGAAATCGCTAAGCTGAGATACTCAGTTCAAGGCGTGACTCTGATCTCTCCTCCTCCACATCACGATATTTATTCTATCGAAGATCTGGCGCAGCTGATTTTCGACCTTAAGCAAGTTAACCCTAAAGCCTTGGTTTCAGTGAAGTTAGTCTCTGAACCGGGTGTAGGCACCATTGCCACAGGTGTAGCGAAAGCTTATGCCGACTTGATTACGATCTCCGGTTACGACGGTGGTACTGCAGCAAGCCCGCTGACTTCAGTGAAATACGCAGGTTGTCCTTGGGAGCTTGGCTTAGCCGAAACTCAACAAGCACTCGTCGCCAACGGGCTTCGTCATAAGATCCGCCTGCAAGTCGATGGTGGTCTGAAAACCGGCCTCGACGTCATTAAAGGCGCGATTCTAGGCGCTGAAAGCTTTGGTTTTGGTACTGCACCAATGGTCGCAATGGGTTGTAAGTTCTTAAGAATTTGTCACCTAAATAACTGTGCGACAGGTGTGGCGACTCAAGATGAAACCCTACGCCGCGAATACTTCAAAGGCCTACCAGACATGGTGGTGAACTACTTTACCGGCCTAGCCGATGAAGTTCGCCAGTACCTTGCAGAACTTGGCGTAGAGAAACTTACTGATCTGATTGGTCGTACTGATTTGCTTGAAGCCGTTCAAGGCCTCACGGCGAAACAAAGCAAGCTCGATCTCTCTTCGATATTGGAAGCTCCGGTATCTCCAGAAGGTCACCCACTGTTTTGGACAGAGCCAAACGCACCGTTTGATAAGGCTCAGCTCAACCAACAGATCCTTGATGACGCAATCGATGCGATTGAGAAACGTCAATCCACCAGCCTTTACTACAACGTGATCAACACCGATCGCTCGATTGGTGCTCGTATCTCTGGTGAAATTGCCAAACGTTACGGTAACCAAGGCATGGCCGGTTCACCAATTAAGTTGTATCTCGATGGCACGGCAGGCCAATCCTTTGCGGTTTGGAACGCTGGCGGCGTAGAGCTGTATCTGACGGGTGATGCCAATGACTATGTCGGCAAAGGCATGGCTGGCGGCAAAGTAGTGATCAAACCTCACCAAGGCACAGCCTTTACTTGTAACGAAGCGACCATCATAGGCAACACTTGTCTGTATGGCGCAACCGGAGGCAAGCTATTTGCCGCAGGTACTGCGGGCGAGCGATTTGGCGTGCGTAACTCAGGTACCGTTGCTGTGATTGAAGGTGCGGGTGACAACGCCTGTGAATACATGACTGGCGGTATTGTTGCTATTCTTGGCGCAACTGGCGTCAACTTCGGCGCCGGTATGACAGGTGGTTTTGCTTATGTGATGGATAAGAACGAAGACTTCCAAGGTCGTGTGAACAACGAATCAGTCGAAGCTCTTTCTCTGTCTGATCTATTTATCCACCAAGAACATCTACGCGGCCTGATTGCAGAGCACTTAGAAGAGACTGGCTCAGTACACGCTGAAGCTATTCTGGCGAACTTTGATGAATGGATTCCGAAGTTCTACCTAGTGAAGCCAAAGACGGCGGATCTTAACACCTTGCTCGGTCACCAAAGCCGTAGCTCTGCTGAACTTCGTGTTCAAGCGCAATAATTGGAAGGAGCCAATAATGAGCCAGAATGTATACCAATTTATTGATGTGAATCGCGTAGACCCAGCGAAGAAGCCAATCAAGATACGTAAAATTGAGTTTGTAGAGATCTACGAACCTTTCACTAAGCAACAAGCCAAAGCGCAAGCTGACCGTTGTTTAGACTGTGGTAACCCTTACTGTGAATGGAAATGTCCAGTTCATAACTACATCCCTCAGTGGCTTAAGCTTGCCAATGAAGGGCGCATTATCGAAGCCGCTGAACTGTCTCACCAAACCAACAGCTTACCTGAGGTGTGTGGACGAGTTTGTCCTCAGGATCGACTGTGCGAAGGATCTTGTACCCTCAATGATGATTTCGGCGCAGTAACCATCGGCAACATTGAAAAATACATCAATGACAAAGCGTTTGAGATGGGCTGGAAACCAGACATGTCTCACGTTGAATGGACCGACAAAAAGGTCGCGATCATCGGGGCTGGCCCAGCAGGTCTTGCTGCCGCTGATATCTTAGTTCGAAACGGTGTGAAGGCCGTGGTATTTGACCGCTACCCCGAGATCGGTGGCCTGCTGACGTTTGGTATACCATCGTTCAAGCTTGAGAAAGGCATCATGGAAAACCGTCGCCGTATCTTTAGTGGAATGGGCGTTGAATTTAAGATGAATACCGAAGTCGGTAAAGATGTTCAACTGCAACAACTGGTCGATGACTATGATGCTGTTTTCTTGGGTGTCGGCACCTATAAAAATATGCGTGCTGGGTTAGACAACGAAGAAGCACCGGGCGTTTATGATGCCCTACCATTTCTTGTTTCCAACACCTACAAGGTCATGGAGCTGGATAACCCAACGCCATTCATCGACATGAAAGGCAAAAAAGTGGTTGTGCTTGGTGGTGGTGATACCGCGATGGACTGTGTCCGAACGTCGATTCGTCAACACGCTGCTAATGTTGTTTGTGCTTATCGCCGAGATGAAGCAAACATGCCGGGCTCTCGCCGTGAGGTGAAAAATGCAAAAGAGGAGGGCGTGAAGTTCATGTTCAACCTTCAACCATTAGCACTGGAAACCGATTCATCCGGTCATGTGACTGGCGTTAAAGTGGTGAAAACAGCCTTGGGTGAACCAGATGAGGCAGGCCGCCGTCGTCCTGAACCGGTTGAAGGCAGTGAGCATGTTCTTGAGGCTGATGCCGTGATCATGGCATTTGGTTTCCAACCTCATGCAATGGAATGGCTAGAACCATTTGGTGTAGAGCTCGACCAATGGGGTCGCATCAAGGCTCCCGGCAAACAAGAGTTTCAATACCAAACCACCAACAGCAAGATATTCGCTGGTGGCGATGCCGTTCGAGGCTCTGACTTAGTGGTAACCGCTATCGATGAAGGCCGTAAAGCCGCAGAAGGGATCTTGGATTACCTAGAAGTGTGATTGGGTTTCCTTTATTACTCAGTTCGTTACTATAAAAAAGGATCCAATGATGGATCCTTTTTTGAATTAGATTCGTTTATCACAAGCATCACGAAAATACGTAAAACAATTACAAATAAGCCAATACCGATAACTACAATTAGAATTAAAAACAACGCCATAGGACACACTATGAAAAAAGCCGCTCTCCTTTCTCTATCTCTTTTGACTTTAACCGCTTGTAGCCAAGGAATCACGGACATGAAAGACAGAACTTCATCACCTTGTGGAGACAAACCAAACTGCGTATCAACTCAAGATGACCGTGAACAGTATACATTGGCCGCGTTTGAGTTATCAGGTTCAGCAAACTTAGATGCGATTGAGCAGGTTGCGCTGACCTTACCAGGAGCGAAAACAGCCAACAAAACCGAAGACTACCTACGTGTTGAATGTACTTCTCGCATCATGCGCTTTGTCGATGATTTAGAGCTTAAGATCACTGATGGCAAACTGATCGTGCGTTCAGAGTCTCGCACTGGCCATTCTGATTTTGGCGTAAACCGAAAACGAGCGGATCAACTTCGTGCTAGCTTGAAAAACGAAGGCTTCATCAAATAGATAAAAGAATACACAGATAAATCGTCTGTATTCGGATGAGAAGTGCTTCTGGGCAGTCGCTCGACACTTCTCTTCCATGCTACAATTTCGCTCTACTGTTTAAATATTATTTATTAAGAGACTACACATGAAAATCGGCATCATTGGCGCAATGGAGCAAGAAGTTGCGATCCTAAAAGCAGCAATTTCAGACATTACTGAAATTAATAAAGGCGGTTGTACCTTTTTCTCTGGTCAGCTAAATGGTGTTGACGTTGTTTTGCTTCAATCAGGCATTGGTAAAGTAGCAGCCGCTGTTGGTACTTCAATCCTGCTAAGTGAATACCAACCAGATGTCGTTCTAAACACTGGCTCTGCTGGCGGTTTTGATTCAACACTGAACCTTGGCGATGTGGTTATCTCTACTGAAGTTCGTCACCACGATGCTGACGTTACAGCTTTCGGTTACGAAATTGGTCAAATGGCAGGTCAACCAGCAGCGTTCAAAGCTGACGACAAACTGATGGCTGTTGCTGAACAAGCTCTAGCACAAATGGAAGATAAGCACGCCGTTCGCGGTCTTATCTGTACTGGCGACGCATTTGTTTGCACAGCAGAACGTCAAGCGTTCATCCGCAAGCACTTCCCATCAGTGGTTGCTGTAGAGATGGAAGCATCGGCTATCGCTCAAGCTTGTCACCAATTCCAAGTACCATTCGTGGTTGTTCGTGCAATCTCTGACGTTGCAGACAAAGAATCACCAATGAGCTTCGAAGAGTTCCTGCCACTAGCAGCACAAAGCTCTTCTGAGATGGTTATCAAGATGGTTGCCCTACTAAAGTAAGCGACTAGACATGCAAACACTGTTTGATCAGGTATTTGCAAATGGCGTGCTCCTTGTAATGTGGGGAGCACTGCTTTTTCATTTAATTTTACCTATCCCCCATGCCGCACATCCCACGACCTTATGGCATAAGTTTGCTGAACTTTTAGCAACCAAGGTTAATAACAATCAAAATTATTCCCAAAGCTTAATCTCAGGCACTTTAGCTTGGGGGTTAATGGTCTTGCCGACTCTGGTTATTCTATTGGCACTGCAGCCACTGGTTTGGCAATCACAACTGTTTGAATTAGCGCTGTTGTTACTCGCTATTGATTGGCGTAACAATGAAAAGTTGGCAAATCAGTTGATCAAAGCACTTGGCCGAGAAGATAAAGCCGCGGCTCGCCAGTTATTGGCTCCGATTGTTAACCGTCAAACTGAATCACTGTCATCACTTGGACTTGGCAAAGCCGCGGCTGAAACTATCATCATGGGTTACGCTCGTAATGTGGTTTGTGTTTTATTCTGGTACGCCATTGGTGGTGGAATCGCCGCGTTAATGTATCGCCTGATTGTTGAGTTAGCGCGTGCATGGTCACCAAGTCGAAAGCGATTTTCTCCATTTGGATCAACGGCAATCAAGATTGTCGCTATCCTAGAATTCATACCAATGCGCTTGTTTGCCTTGATGATTGTATGTGGCGATAAAGCGTCTCACACATTCAAGATGATGCTCGTTCAGAGTCGCTCTTGGCCATTGCCCGGCCCTGCATGGTTGATTACAGCTGTCGGCAACAAGCTTGAGCTGTCACTGGGCGGTCCTGCGATTTACGACAACACCAAAGCTATTCGAGCAAAATTAGGCGGCAGAGTCGCCCCTTCAGCGCTGCACTTGTCTCAAGTTCAAAAACTGCTGTTTGGTCGCATCGCTATCTGGATATTTTTACAAAGCCTAATCTTACTATTTGTTCACCAAGGGATTTAGAGTGAAACCATCAGCACTTGTTACAAGCCTTACTATTTTGTTTTCCAGCTTATGGCTGCCTTTGTCATTTGCAGAAGAAACACTACTGACTTCAGAAAAAGTTCAACCAGCTCAACGTGTGGTTAGCCTTGCTCCTCATGCCACTGAACTCGCATACAGCGCTGGTTTAGGTGATAAGCTTGTTGCGGTGAGTGAGCGAAGTGATTATCCACTACAAGCTGACAAACTAGAGAAAGTGGCGAATTACCAAGGCATCAAGGTTGAGAAGATCATCGCCCTGCAACCTGATCTCATTCTCGCATGGCCAGCTGGAAACCCGCCCAGAGAACTCGCGAAACTGGAGCAATTTGGTTTTAATATTTATTACTCAAAAACCAAGAGCCTAGATAACATCGCGACCAATATTGAGCAACTTAGCCAATTCGCAAGCGATCCAAGTATTGGCGAAAATAACGCTCAACAATACAGAGAGCAGCTCAACGCGTTGAGACTAAAATACAAAGATGCCGAGCCAGTAAACTACTTCTACCAACTCAGTGAGAAGCCGATCATCACTGTTGCTCAAGGGCACTGGCCAAGTGAGGTGTTTGAGTTTTGTGGTGGCCACAATATTTTCGAAGACAGTGCTTCCCCTTACCCGCAAGTTGGCATTGAACAAGTTGTGTTAAGGAAGCCGCAAGTGATCTTCACTTCTCAGCACGCGATTGAGAATGGAACCATGTGGCAAACTTGGGAAGATGAGATCCCGGCAGTTGCTCAAAATCAGATTTGGTCACTTAATTCTGACTGGATTAATCGCCCGACAACAAGAACTTTGAAAGCAATCCAACAAGTGTGCGATTTCTTCGATAGAGCTAGGCAAAATCACTAACTATTTGCAGCGTTTTTTCGTACAATTCGCCACCGACCTGTCCCTACAATTTTAACTATAAGAGCACCAGTATCATGGACTCCATGCTGCTTTATATTATCGATTTATTTGGCACCGCCATCTTTGCCGTCTCAGGCGTATTTGTCGCTGGCCGTCTTAAGATGGATCCCTTTGGTGTCGCCGTTCTAGGCAGTGTAACCGCGATTGGCGGCGGTACTATTCGTGACATGGCATTGGGCGCGACACCTGTGTTTTGGATCACTGATACCACATACCTTTGGGTTATCATCACCACCTGTTTGCTGACCATGATTATAGTAAGACGTCCAAAGCGTCTGGCTTGGTGGATATTGCCAGTATGTGATGCGATCGGCTTAGCGGTGTTTGTTGGTATTGGTGTAGAAAAAGCACTAATTTATCAAGACTCGGCATTAGTGGCCATTATCATGGGTGTTATCACAGGCTGTGGTGGCGGTATTATCCGTGACGTACTTGCTCGTGAAGTCCCAATGATCCTAAGAAGTGAAGTCTACGCAACTGCTTGTATCATTGGTGGTACTTTCCATACCATGGCGCTCAACATGGGACACGACTCAGAAACCGCCTTTTTGGCCGGCGTGTTCACGACACTATTGATTAGGCTTGGCGCCATTCGTTGGCACTTATCACTGCCGACCTTTGCTATCAAATAAGCTATCGTTACAAAGTGAAAGGCTCCGCAAAGGGGCCTTTTTTAATCACGTTTAAAATCACTGATACCCTCTATTTCCATTATTCAAAGATCCCCTCCTTTCCTAACACTCTAGTTAGCTCATTAACTCATTCACCACTAGGTTAGTAATTTTTTTTGTTTACTTATCTAATTCACAGGCTATATTAATAAACAAATAACTTTATAAATTGATTTATTTACTAACATTGGCAAAAGGGAGTTCAAGATGAGTATCAATAAAGTAGGCATTGTTTTCTTCTCTAAGAATGGAGCGACTAAGCAAGTCGCTGAGACAATCGCTGAAGGCATTAACACTCAACAATCTAACTCAGCACTGCTCATCGAGGTGCTCTCTTCTGAAATAGTCGAAGGAAGATATGACAATGACGATAAGCTCAGCGCATTAGACAACTGTGACGCCATTATCTTTGGCTCCCCGACTTATATGGGCTCACCAGCAGCTCAATTTAAGAGCTTCATGGATGCGAGCAGTGATAGCTACTGTAAGAAGGCATGGCGAAATAAGCTCGCTGCAGGTTTCACCACTGGTGGTAGCCTTAACGGTGAACAACAGCAAACTCTACTGAGCTTTTTCACTCTGGCTTGTCAGCATGGCATGATTTGGGCAGGGCTTGATATCTCAAAGCATATTGATGATTTAGGTTTGAATCGCACCGGTTCAAGTATAGGTTTGGTCGCCAGTGATGATCAGACGGCTGAGAGCAACGATAATCACATCAATAGTAATGATCTTAAAACCGCTTTCTATTTTGGCCAACGCATCGCGAGTCTAGTTAAGAAAACCTAACTAGCTAATTAACGAGCTAACGTCAAAACCCCTAGCTTGTCTGATATCTATGAGCTCAGACTAGAGAATGAATGGCGTTTGAGGTAACTTGGTTTAATCATTCCCAACTTTCATGAATATAACCCAATGCTACTCGAAGGAATCGAAACTCTATTGGTTTTAAGTAAAGCAAAAACCATGAGCCGCACCGGCAGTTTGCTTTATATCAGCCAATCAGCGGTCAGCAAACGGATTGCTAATTTAGAGAAGAAGTTAGGCAAGAAACTCATAGAACCGAGTGGTCGACAGATCAAACTGACGCCGGATGCGATTGCATTAATCGAGAGTATCGGCCCTGCATTCAATGAACTTAGAGGGCTTATTTATGAGCAGCAAGAGTTGGAAGATACCACTCTCATCACCTTAGATAGCTCTAAGTCGCTGATCGCAGGTTATCTAGGTGAGATGATGGGCCAATTTATCCAGCAAGATAAATACATCACCATTACCACTAACCATACCCCAAGAATTATCGAGCGAGTGCAGTCTGGTAAGGCGACCTTGGGGTTGTGTGCTGGCTTACTGCCGCCGCATCATGGGTTGATGACATTCCACCTGTTTGATGAGCCGTTTTACATAGTAAGTAAGTCGCCGTTAACGGAGCTTCCTCCAATGGTCATCACTAACGATATGACCAATCCAGCAAACTCGTATCAGTTATCTGTGCTTGAAAAGTTCGGCATCAAACCCTTGATGGAGATGGATGCCTACACCGCAGCAGCCCAGCTAGCGTTGGGAGGAACGGGGCCGGCTTTGATCCCGCTCTCTATCGTAAAGACACTCAATATTGAGCCTCAATACCTATTTAGCTTCGCTGAATTAGAGGGGTTAATTCGACCTATTCATATCTGTGTAAGGCCGAACAGCTATCAATCTCCGCGAGTTAAAATACTGATAGAATCCATTGTTGATGCTGTTCCCAAAGCAGTTTAGACGCCATTAACATCGACATCACGATCACAAGGGGGCGAATCCATTTCTGCCCTTTTGTCACCACTACTTTAGCGCCAAGCTGAGCGCCCATAAAGCCACCAACCGCCATCACTAAGCCTAATTCCCAAATGGGTAAACCAGCCAAAATAAAGAAGATTAAAGCTGCGATATTCGAAGTGAAATTAAGAACCTTAGTACGTGCCGTTGCATCCACTAAAGAGAAATGGCCGATAGCGACAAAACAGACGGTGAAAATAGAACCCGTTCCTGGGCCAAAGAAGCCATCGTAGAAACCAACACCGCCACCAATGCACAAAGCAAACACGGCTTCAGACATCTTTTGCTTACCTTCAGACGCTCTGGTTTGTGGTGCTAATAGGAAATAGAGAGAGATGGCGATAAGCAGTAAGGGGATCATGCTCGTCAATAAGCTCGCATCAATATGCTGCACTAACTCAGCACCAATCGCAGAACCGATAAAGGTACAGAGAATGGCAAGACGCATCTCTTTTATGTTCACGATACCGTTGCGTACGAAATACCAACTGGCGGAGAAGCTGCCAAAAGAACTTTGAAGTTTATTGGTGGCCAGTGCCTGCGTTGGTGGAACTCCTGCCGCTAGCAATGCTGGTAGAGTCAATAATCCACCGCCGCCAGCCATTGCATCAATAAAGCCTGCCGCCGTTGCAACTACAAACAAGATAGCCAATATTTCTAGAGTGATTTCCATATACCAACGCCTTAAATTCTCGTGTAGCGACAACTTACCACCGTGAGCAAACAATCAACAACGAAACACAAGATTGTAACCTATTCCAAATTTTCATCATTTAACCGACACCAGATAACAGACATAAAAAAGCCCACTCCGAAGAGTGGGCTTTGAGCATTTATATCCGCTTAGCAGCGATACGCGTTAGTCTATTAAGCTAGAGAAGCTTTAACTTGTGCGTGTAGCTCTTGAACTGAAGTTACTGACGTTTTTGCGTCTGCAGTGTGCGCCATACAAGTCGCGAATGCTGCGTTTAGCGTAGTCGTGTAGTTCACTTTCTCAGCCAATGCGCCACGACGAAGAACTTTAGAATCTTCAATCGCTTGACGGCCAGCCGCAGTGTTCACGATGTACGTGTACTCGTTGTTCTTGATACGGTCAAGAATGTGAGGGCGACCTTCGTGTACCTTGTTTACTAGACGTGGGTTAATGCCCGCTTCGCCAAGGATAACAGCTGTACCGTGAGTTGCGTCTAGCTGGTAACCAAGCTTAGATAGCTTAGATGCTAGGTCAACAACACGCTCTTTGTCGCCTTCGCGAACAGAAAGCAATGCACGACCGCCTTCAGGGTAGATGTGACCACAACCCAATTCAGCTTTAGAGTATGCTTCAGCAAACGTTGCGCCAACACCCATAACTTCACCAGTAGAGCGCATTTCTGGGCCTAACAGTGGATCAACACCAGGGAATTTGTTGAACGGAAGAACAACCTCTTTCACTGAGTAGTAAGGTGGGATAATTTCTTTCGTAAAGCCTTGAGACTCTAACGATTGACCAGCCATCACACGAGCTGCAATCTTAGCGACTGCTGCGCCTGTTGCTTTCGATACGAACGGCACTGTACGTGCTGCACGAGGGTTAACCTCGATTAGGTACACTTGGTTGTTCTTAACAGCAAACTGCGTATTCATTAGACCACGAACACCCAACTCGAACGCTAGCTTTTCAACTTGCTCACGCATTACGTCTTGGATTTCTTGGCTTAACGTGTAAGCCGGAAGAGAACATGCTGAGTCACCTGAGTGAACACCCGCTTGCTCGATATGCTCCATGATACCCGCAATAACAACGCGCTCACCGTCACAAATCGCATCAACGTCCACTTCAACAGCATCGTCTAGGAAGCTATCAAGTAGAACTGGAGATTCGTTTGAAACGCTAACTGCTTCGTTGAAGTAGCGGCGTAAGTCTTGCTCGTCGTATACGATTTCCATCGCTCGACCACCAAGAACATAAGAAGGACGAACAACCAATGGGAAACCGATTTCGCGAGATTTCTCTACCGCTTGCTCCATTGTTGTTACTGTCGCGTTTTCTGGTTGTAGAAGACCAAGACGGTCAACAGCAACTTGGAAACGCTCACGGTCTTCTGCACGGTCGATTGCGTCTGGGCTAGTACCAATGATTGGTACGCCAGCAGCTTCAAGCTCACGAGCCAGTTTCAGTGGTGTTTGACCACCGTACTGAACGATAACGCCTTTTGGCTTCTCAACACGAACGATTGCTAGTACGTCTTCCAGAGTTACTGGTTCAAAGTACAGACGGTCAGACGTATCATAGTCTGTCGAAACTGTCTCAGGGTTACAGTTAACCATGATTGTTTCGTAGCCATCTTCACGTAGTGCTAGAGATGCATGTACACAACAGTAATCGAATTCAATACCTTGGCCGATACGGTTTGGACCGCCGCCTAAGATCATGATTTTCTCTTTGTCTGTTGGGTTCGATTCACATTCGTCATCGTAAGATGAGTACATGTAAGCCGTATCAGAAGAGAACTCAGCCGCACACGTATCTACGCGCTTGTAGACTGGGTGAATATCGTATTGGTCACGTAGACGACGAATTTCACTTTCAGCCACACCTAGAATCTTAGACAGGCGAGCATCAGCAAAACCTTTACGCTTAAGCTTCATTAGCTCGTCTTTATTCAGACCAGCAAAACCTTTCGCTTTAAGTTCTTGCTCTAGTTTTACGATGTCTTCGATTTGAACTAGGAACCAACGGTCAATTTGCGTTAGGTTGAATACACCATCAACTGACATACCAGCACGGAAAGCATCTGCGATGTACCAAATACGGTCAGAACCAGCTTCTTTAAGCTCATGGCGAATCGTCGTTAGAGCGTCAGGTGCATCTAGGTCGACCATTTCGTCAAAACCAGTTGCGCCAACTTCTAGACCGCGAAGTGCTTTCTGTAGAGATTCTTGTTGGTTACGGCCGATAGCCATAACTTCACCAACCGACTTCATTTGAGTCGTTAGACGGTCGTTAGCACCTGCAAACTTCTCGAAGTTAAAACGAGGAATCTTAGTTACCACGTAATCGATTGTTGGTTCGAATGATGCTGGTGTTGCGCCACCAGTGATGTCATTCATTAGCTCGTCTAGCGTAAAGCCAACAGCCAGTTTCGCTGCAATCTTAGCGATTGGGAAACCTGTTGCTTTAGAAGCAAGTGCAGAAGAACGAGATACACGTGGGTTCATCTCGATGATAACCATACGGCCATCTTTCGGGTTAATACCAAACTGTACGTTTGAGCCACCCGTTTCAACACCAATCTCACGCAGTACCGCTAGAGAAGCGTTACGCATTAGTTGGTATTCTTTGTCTGTTAGCGTTTGAGCAGGAGCCACAGTGATCGAGTCACCAGTGTGAATACCCATTGGGTCAAAGTTTTCAATCGCACATACGATGATGCAGTTGTCGTTCTTGTCGCGAACCACTTCCATCTCATACTCTTTCCAACCGATAAGTGACTCATCGATTAGAAGTTCGTTGGTTGGAGAAAGATCCAGACCACGACGACAAATTTCTTCAAATTCTTCTTTGTTATAAGCGATACCACCGCCTGTACCACCCATCGTAAACGATGGACGAATGATACAAGGGAAACCAACCATTTCTTGAACTTTGTAAGCTTCTTCCATCGTTTTCGCTGTATCAGCCGTTGGACACTCAAGACCAATAGCTTTCATTGCTTTATCAAAGCGAGAGCGGTCTTCAGCTTTATCGATAGCGTCAGCAGTTGCGCCAATCATCTCTACGCCGAACTCTTCAAGTACGCCGTATTTTTCTAAATCTAACGCACAGTTAAGTGCAGTTTGGCCGCCCATTGTCGGTAGAACTGCATCAGGCTTCTCTTTAGCGATGATGTTACGAACCACTTCCCATTGGATAGGTTCGATGTAAGTCGCATCAGCCATGTCTGGGTCAGTCATGATTGTCGCTGGGTTCGAGTTTACAAGAATAACTCGGTAACCTTCTTCGCGAAGTGCTTTACAAGCTTGAGCACCAGAGTAATCAAACTCACATGCTTGACCGATAACAATCGGACCAGCACCTAGAATTAGAACACTTTTAATGTCAGTACGTTTTGGCATTATCTACTACTCCGGATTACGCTTTGTCTTGTTTGTTTGCAACAGACTGGTTAATTAATTCAATGAAGTGGTCGAATAGCGGCGCCGCATCTTCTGGACCTGGACTTGCTTCTGGGTGACCTTGGAAGCTAAATGCTGGTTTGTCTGTACGGTGGATACCTTGTAGAGAACCATCAAATAGAGACTTATGAGTCGCTCGTAATGTCTCTGGAAGCGTATCTTCGTCAGCAGCAAAGCCGTGGTTTTGTGAAGTAATCATCACAACATCACGTTCTAAATCTTTAACCGGGTGGTTTGCACCGTGGTGACCAAACTTCATTTTCACTGTCTTAGCGCCTGACGCAAGAGCAAGAATCTGGTGACCTAGACAGATACCAAAGATTGGTAAACCTTTTTCTAGGAACACTTTTGTTGCTTCAATTGCGTAAGTACATGGTTCTGGGTCACCAGGGCCATTTGAAAGGAAAACACCGTCTGGGTTCAGAGCAAGTACTTCTTCAGCAGAAGTTTCAGCAGGAACAACCGTTAGGCGGCAGCCGCGGTCAACAAGCATTCGTAAGATGTTTCGTTTTGCACCGAAGTCATAAGCAACAACGTGGTATGGCAATTCAGAGTCTGCTTTCGCTTCAGGAAGTCCACCCGTAAGCGTCCACGAACCTTGTTTCCATTGATACGCTTCTTTTGTTGTAACTTCTTTCGCAAGGTCCATACCTTTCAGGCCAGGGAATTCTTTTGCTTTAGCTAGAGCCAAAGCTTCGTCTAAATTTCCATCATTTACTGAAGAGCCAGCTACGATACAACCGTTCTGTGCGCCTTTTTCACGAAGAATACGCGTCAGCTTACGAGTATCGATATCAGCGATACCAACAACGTTTTGCGACTTAAGGTAATCAGAAAGGGATTGTTCATTACGGAAGTTAGAAGCGATTAGAGGGAGATCGCGAATCACAAGGCCTTGAGCGTGGATTGAAGAAGATTCTTCGTCTTCGGAATTGGTTCCGGTATTGCCAATGTGAGGGTAAGTAAGGGTAACGATTTGTTGAGAATAGGAAGGATCAGTGAGGATTTCTTGGTACCCCGTCATCGAGGTATTAAAAACGACTTCACCAACTGCAGAACCTACAGCGCCAATGGCTTCACCGTGAAATACTGTCCCATCTTCTAGGACGAGTAGTGCTGACTTCTTCAAGACAACCTCCAGAAATAAAAATGCATTAAAATTGATTTAATTTGCAAATCTACCTTCCTGCAACACCAAAAACTGCGTGTTTATGGAAATTAGACAAATTGGCGGTATTTTAGTGATCTGCGTGATACGTGTCAACATTTAACGCAAAAGAAATTAAACATTTGTAATAACTAATTCAATTTCTCCCATCAAAGCTTCAAAAGTTCAACTTTCATACTCAATTAATAGGAATATTACGATTTTTTAATTTTCGCCCGTCATTTTCACCCACCATTAGGTGGCAAAAATATCACCAACAAAACGCAATCGATAAATACAATGAGTAAACACGTAGATTTAAAGCTTTAAATCAAAAATAAGAGTCAAGCGGTGATAAACAACAACTAAATACAGTTCTAATCAGGAAAATCGGAGAATAAGAAGAAAGTGACCAAGAGGAGTTTAAGTAGAAAAAAGGGGTAAATAAAGAAAGCGCCGGCAATTGCCAGCGCATAAATATCTATTTACAGATCGTTTAAACCAAGGACGTCTGTCATGGTATAAAAGCCTGCTGGCTTATCATTTAGCCAAACAGCTGCCTTGATTGCGCCATTAGCAAAGGTCATTCTATCCGTGGCTTTATGGGTAATTTCAACGCGCTCACCAATATCAGCAAACATTGCGGTATGCTCGCCAATGATGTCACCGGCACGGATTGTCGCAAAACCAATCTCATCTTTTGTACGCTCGCCCGTAATGCCTTCGCGTGACCATACAGCGACATCGTTTAGCTCATTGCCCATCGCACCAGCGATCGCTTCACCCATGCCGATCGCAGTACCTGACGGCGCATCGACTTTATGACGGTGGTGAGCCTCTACGATTTCAACATCACAGTAATCGCCCATCACTTTAGCGGCCTTCTCTAACAGCTTAAAAACCAAGTTCACGCCAACGCTATAGTTCGGTGCCATTACGATAGCCATTTCTTTTGAAGCCGCATCGATAACCTGCTTTTCTTCTTCAGAGAAACCCGTAGTGCCGATGATCAGTTTTTTACCGTGACGCTTACAAAGTTCAATATTCGCTAATGTGCTTACAGGTGCGGTAAAGTCGACGACCACGTCAAACTGTTCAACCGCTTTCGAAAGGTCATCAACTAGAGCCACATCAAAACGACCTTCACCGCATAACTCGCCAACGTCAACACCGACCAAAGATGATTCTGGACGTTCTGAACCAGCACCAACGCTTGCTTCTGAATTATGGTGAGCGGCTTTCACCAAGTTACGACCCATACGGCCAGCTGCTCCTGCAATTGCAATTCTTACCACTGCGAATATCTCCATTGTTTTGGTTACCGTTGCCACTTATCTCTTGCAGCAACGTTCAATCGATTAATCTCTTTAAACTAACAACAATCTCAAACTCAGGCTAGCAATTACGAAAACTCTTTTATTACTCGCTCTAAAATTGGCACGTTTGCTTCGGGGAAGGCGTATTGATTCAATGATTCAAGATCGACCCATTCACCTTGTTGACCTTCTTTACCATAAGGCTGCTCTTCAAAATCAGTAACCAAGATAAAATCAAACTTAAGAGACTTATCCGTATAGTCAAACTCAAGGTGTTCAAACAGAGACTGTTCTGTCACCTTAATACCAATCTCTTCATCAAGCTCACGAGTCATTGCTTGTTCGATGGTTTCGCCCGCTTCAACCTTGCCACCTGGAAATTCCCAAAAACCGCCTTTGTGTTTATCGTCTGGGCGCTTAGTGATAAATACCTGTGACTTATCTTGATTGAAGATGATGCCCGCTACAATGTGGATTCTTTTCATATGATGGTGTTCCTTCTATGTCCCTAGCGTCATTCCCTACAATGAGGAACGAATTAGATAGGGAATCTGCTCTTTTGTTAATTCGAAAGATCCCCGATTCGCTCGTCCCTCACTCTCGAGGATGACGCTATCGAAACCTTATTATTTTCACATACAAAAAGAGCCGCCTAAGCGACTCTTTTGATCAATAAGTTTGTGTGAAGCTAAGCTGTGACGTGGTGAGTGCAAGGAGGAGGCACGGAGCTTACGTTAGTAAGTGAGTACCTCCGACACTGCAATCATCCGTTACAGCAACGATTCACCAGACTTAGTCTATTTTACCGTGACACTGTTTGTACTTCTTACCACTTCCACATGGACATGGTTCGTTACGACCCACTTTACGCTCATCGCGTACTACCGTTTGTGGAGATGCCGCATCCGCTTCATCGTCAGCTAGCTGGTTTTCAGCCGTTGCATGTTGTGCTTGTGCACGACGCGCCGCTTGTTCAGCTTGAGCTTGACGTTGAGCTTCCATCTTTTCAACTTCTTCTTGTTGCTGAACACGAACTTTAGAAAGGATGGTCACAACGTCTGTTTTCAGTACATCTAGGAGGCCTTCAAACAGTTCAAACGACTCGCGCTTGTACTCTTGTTTCGGGTTCTTCTGAGCATAACCGCGTAAGTGGATACCTTGACGAAGGTGATCCATCGCAGCCAAGTGCTCTTTCCAAAGACCGTCTAGCGTTTGTAGCATCACAGACTTCTCGAAGTTACGCAGTACTTGAGCACCAACCACTTCTTCTTTCTGTTTGTACGAATCTACTGCCATACCAAGAATGCGCTCACGCAATGCTTCTTCATAAAGCTTGTCGTCTTCGTCTAACCAACCTTGAATATCAAAGTCTAGATCGAAATCATTTTTGAGACGATCTTGCAGACCTGCGATATCCCACATGTCTTCAAGAGACTGAGGAGCGATGTATTCATCAATAACTGACGCCAGTACATCTTCACGGTTGTGTTCAATCATCTCACTGATGTCATCTGAGCTCATCAGTTCATCACGTAGCTCATAAACAACCTTACGTTGGTCATTGGCTACGTCATCGTACTCAAGAAGCTGCTTACGGATGTCGAAGTTGCGACCTTCCACTTTACGTTGAGCTTTTTCAATTGAGCGAGATAACATCTTAGATTCAATCGCTTCGCCTTCGTCCATACCACTTTGGATAAGACCAGCCATGCGATCAGACGTAAAGATACGTAGTAGAGAATCTTCCATTGATAGGTAGAAACGAGAAGAACCCGCATCACCTTGACGACCAGAACGACCACGTAGCTGGTTATCGATACGGCGAGATTCATGACGCTCAGTACCAATGATGTGCAGACCACCTGACTCAAGTACTTTATCGTGAATGATTCTCCAATCAGCTTTGATCTTCTCGATCTGCTCTTTGGTTGGGTTATCTAGTTTCTCAAGTTGTGCCTGCCAGCTACCACCTAGCACGATATCGGTACCACGACCGGCCATGTTAGTTGCGATAGTTACCGCACCAGGCATACCAGCTTGTGCAACGATCTCAGCTTCCATTTCATGAAACTTAGCATTTAGAACGTTGTGCTTAATTTTTGATTTTTTCAATGCGTTAGACATCAGTTCAGATTTCTCGATAGAAACTGTACCAACCAGTGATGGCTGACCAGCCGCTACACGGTCTTTGATGTCTTCAATGATCGCATTGAACTTGTCTTCTTCAGTACGATAAACCACATCTGGCATATCGTTACGAACCATAGGCTTGTTGGTTGGGATAACCACCGTTTCTAGGCCGTAGATAGACTGGAATTCGAACGCTTCTGTATCAGCAGTACCTGTCATACCTGACAGTTTTTCATACAGACGGAAGAAATTCTGGAATGTGATCGATGCTAATGTTTGGTTTTCATTTTGAATCTTCACACCTTCTTTAGCTTCAACAGCTTGGTGTAAACCTTCAGACCAACGACGACCTGGCATAGTACGACCAGTATGTTCATCAACGATAACCACTTCGCCTTCTTCAGTAACGATGTAGTCGACGTTTTTCTCAAACAATACGTGTGCACGAAGCGCAGCATTCACATGGTGCAATAGGCTGATATTGGTTGGAGAGTAAAGTGTGTCACCCTCTTCCATCAAGCCGTTTTTGACCATTAGCTCTTCTACAAATTCTTGACCGTTTTCAGTCAGGTGAACCTGTTTTGATTTTTCGTCCATGGTGTAGTGACCTTCACCACGGTACTCTTCTGAATCTTCTTTATCTTGACGCTCTAGAGAAGGAATTAGAGTGTTAATGCGCGTATAAAGGTCAGAACTATCTTCAGCGGGGCCAGAGATAATTAACGGAGTACGAGCTTCATCAATTAATATTGAGTCAACCTCATCGACTACAGCAAAGAAGCGCTCACGTTGAACTCGGTCTTCAGCACGGAATGCCATGTTGTCACGAAGGTAATCAAAACCAAACTCGTTGTTTGTTCCGTATAGGATGTCAGCTTGGTACGCTTCTTTTTTCTCTGGCGGAGCCATGTTTGCCACATTCACGCCAACAGTCATGCCAAGGAATTCAAATAATGGGCGGTTTGTTTCCGCATCACGCTTCGCTAGGTAATCGTTCACCGTTATTACGTGAACACCTTTGCTTGGTAGCGCGTTTAGATAAGCTGGTAGGGTTGCGGTAAGTGTCTTACCTTCACCAGTACGCATCTCTGCAATTTGGCCAGCATTTAGAACCATGCCACCAATCATTTGCACGTCAAAATGACGCATGCCGTAAACACGCTTCGACGCTTCACGTACCGTAGCGAATGCTTCAGGTAGAAGTTGATCTAACGATTCACCTTTATCTAAGCGCTCACGAAACTCAACCGTTTTTGCTTTTAGTTCATCGTCTGAAAGAGCTTCAAACGTTGGTTCGAAGTTATTAATTTCTTTTACAATTTTTCTAAGGCGGCGCAGTGTTCTGTCATTGCGACTGCCAATTACCTTTGTCAGCAGCTTAGTAATCATGTGCTTGGAATCTCTTCGTTCTCAGATCGTCCGCGATCTATTTTAAATGCCGTCAGTCTCTACTAGCTATAAACTAGTCTTTAGTTACTAACCAAGGATACTGAGATAAATCTAGTATCTTTGATATTGTACTTGAGAGTAGAGTTTTCAAGGCTTCAGTTAAAATTAATGCCCTCTAGTGTAAGTAATTTTCACACCAACGACCATTTATAACCCCATTTGTTTGATGTGCTTGGTACTTTTCTTTCTAATTGTTGATGGATTAGCCAGACTGTAGCCAAATACTAGGCAACTTTTAAATACTGACGACACTGTATCTGGAAAATAGATACAAAAAAACCAGGTCAATGACCTGGTTTTCAAAATCTTATATTGTCGTAAACAACAATTACGCTAGAACCATTCCTGGTTCAGCAAACGCAACAGGAGAGCCAGCCTCTTCTTCGAATGTTGCCCATTCCCAAGCTTCTGCATCAGCAAGTACTGCGCGTAGTAGTTGATTATTTAGGCCGTGACCTGATTTGTATGCTCGGAACTCACCGATAATAGCGTGTCCACACATGTAAAGGTCACCAATCGCATCTAGCACTTTATGCGTTACGAACTCGTTTTCGAAACGTAGACCTTCTTCATTAAGAATTCGGTATTCGTCTAGTACGATTGCGCAATCAAAGCTACCACCCAAACACAAGTTTTGTGATTGTAGGTATTCAATATCACGCATGAAGCCGAAGGTACGAGCACGAGAAATTTCTTTCACAAAGCCTTGTGAAGAAAAATCAAACAACAGGTGCTGTTCATCAGATTCAATTGCTGGATGGTTGAATTCGATTTCGAAGTCCATACGGAAGCCGTTAAATGGCACAAACTCTGCCCACTTATCGCCATCTTCAAAACGGATTGGCTTTTTGATTCGAATAAAACGTTTCGCTGCATTCAGTGTTTCTACACCCGCTTGTTGTAGCAAGTATACGAATGGGCTTGCGCTACCATCCATAATTGGGATCTCTGGTGCATCGACTTCAACAATAATGTTGTCGATACCCATACCCGCTAGAGCTGCGTTAAGGTGTTCCACTGTAGAGATACGTACGCCTTCGTCATTAACAAGAGCAGTACATAACATAGTGTCACGAACTGACGCTGGATCAGCTGGGAAATCTACAGGTGGATTTACATCTGTACGACGATAAACAATACCTGTATTTGCAGCTGCCGGGCGAAGAGTAAGTGTGACTTTACGACCAGAGTGGAGACCCACACCAGTTGTTTTCACAATTTCTTTCAGAGTACGTTGTCTGATCATCTGCTTGCCTCGTTATCAGTGCTACAAATCACGGTCAGTATTTACCGACCGCGAATTTTACCATTAATTCGACGATAGTCAAACTTTGGGTATTTGTTAATCAGCCTGACGTCGTAAGAATGCCGGAATATCTAAGTATCCACTCTCTTTCTCAGCTTTAGGTGCTGCACTTTGGCTAGCGCCTGTACCTGAAGAAACAGGTGACGTTGTTGGCTGCGGCTTAACTTGAGGTTTCACCTCAGTTTTTTCTTGCAATGGTTGTGCCACTTTATCTTCCACTTTTGGTGCAGTTTGAGCCGCTACCTGTGGTTGAGGAGTTGGTGCAACCTTAGCTTTACCACCAGCAACTAGTGTAATGTCTGGTTTTTTCTCTGTGCCGATACCTGTTGCTACAACAGTTACACGGATTTCATCCGTCATATCAGGGTCTAGAGATGTACCAATAACAACCGTTGCGTTATCAGATGCGAATGCCTTAACTGTATTACCTACTGTTTCGAATTCATCTAAGCGCATATCTAGGCCAGCTGTGATGTTCACAAGAACGCCACGAGCACCAGCTAGGTCGATGTCTTCTAGTAGTGGGCTAGAAATTGCCGTTTCAGCAGCTTCTTCAGCACGGTCTTCGCCTTTTGCGATACCGCTACCCATCATTGCATGACCCATCTCTGACATTACGGTGCGAACATCCGCGAAATCGACGTTAATCATACCTGGGCGAGTAATTAGCTCAGCGATACCTTGTACAGCATTTTTAAGTACATCATTTGCACTTGCGAAAGCTTCTAGCAGAGTGACGCCGCGGCCAAGTACCTTAAGTAGCTTTTCATTTGGAATCGTAATTAAAGAATCCACATGCTTAGAAAGCTCTTCGATACCTTGCTCAGCAAACGCTAAACGCTTTTTGCCTTCGAAGCTAAATGGCTTAGTTACAACAGCAACCGTTAGCACACCCAGCTCTTTCGCAACTTCAGCAATAACTGGAGCAGCACCTGTACCCGTACCACCGCCCATACCAGCTGCGATAAATACCATATCGGCGCCAGTTAGAACTTCTTTAATTCTTTCTCGATCTTCGAGAGCTGCATCACGGCCTACTTGTGGGTTTGCACCAGCGCCCAAACCTTTAGTGATATCACCACCAATTTGGATCACGCTGCTAACGCTTGTTTTACGAAGTGCTTGTGCATCAGTGTTAACACTGATGAATTCTACACCTTCGATTGATTCACGCACCATGTGCTCAACAGCGTTACCGCCACCGCCACCAACTCCAACGACTTTAATTACTGCATCGTCAGACATTTCCATCATCGGTTCAAACATGTGTTATCTCCGTTTTTTCCTGCAACTCAGGTTAAAACTCTTTTTGTATCCAATTACGCAATTTACCAAATAAACCAGACATAGAAGGTGCTGAACGCTTAGGTTCGCTGTAATCACCTTCATCGCTGATCTGACAATCTCTTGCGTAATGAAGTAAACCAACCGCCGTAGAATGATACGGCTCTTTAACATAGTCGGTTAAACCACTAACTTCTAACGGCTTACCAACTCGAACTTGATTGCGGAAAACACGTTCCGCACACTCTACCAATCCGTCAATTTGTGCCGCTCCACCAGTGAGAACGACGCCAGCTGCAAGGTGGTGTTTAATACCTTCATCTCGTAGCTGTAATTGAACCGTATCAATAGTTTGGTTAACGAGCCCCATAAGTTCAGTGTAACGTGGTTCAATCACTTCCGACAAAGTTTGTCTTTGCAAACTTCTCGATGGACGGCCACCTACACTAGGGACGTTAACAGAATCATCCTTGCTTACGAGTTCACTCAGAGCGCAACCATGGTTTACTTTTATCTCTTCAGCATCGCTCACTGGCGTGCCAAAAGCGAAGGCAATATCACTGGTTACTGCATTTCCTGCGTAGGAAAAGACTTCTGTGTGTCGCAGTGCGCCGCCAGTCCAAATGGAGATATCCATCGTACCAGCACCAATATCAACAACACAGACTCCAAGCTCTCTCTCGTCGTCAGTAATTACCGCATTACTTGAGGCAAGTCCTGAAAACACGATTTGTTCTACAGTGAGACCACATCGTTCAACAGCTTTAATAATATTTCTCGCCATGTCGCTATGGCAAGAAATTAGGTGAACACTGACTTCCATTCGAACACCAGATAAACCAAGTGGGTTCTTAATCCCTTCTTGATAATCAATGGTAAATTCCTGAGGGATCACGTGCAGAATTCTCTGCTCATCACCTATTTTAATTGATTTCGCGGTATGGATCGCTCGATCCATATCGTCTTGAGACACTTCTTCATCAGAGATAGTGCCCATGCCTTTTTCAATTCGGCTTGCGATATGTTTACCCGATAGCGAGATAAATACATTGCTGATTTGGCATTCCGCCATCAACTCTGCTTGATCAATAGCTCGCTGAACCGACTTAACTACCGACTCTAGGTCGTTTACACCACCTTTATCCATACCTCTGGATGGGCTTTGCCCAGAACCAATGATATTGATTTGACCATCAGGCAATATTTCACCAACTAGAGCTGATATGGTCGCAGTGCCTATATCAAGACCAACGATTATGTTGTCATCTGCGGTCTTAGTCATCTGTGCTCTCTTCTAACTCTTGCTCTGGAAACCAGCCTACAGCGGCTCCCGTATCGTACCTGAGGTCGATGTAGCTCACTTGATTCGCCTTACTACCTAATTCGTTGTAAAGCGAAATAAAGCGCTCAACACGCTCATCTAAAAAATCTTTACCTAATTCTAAACGAATACCGTTGTCTAGAATGATTTGCCAGGCGCGACGCTCATTGAGAACGAGCGAGGTAACGGTTAACCCTAGGCTGTTAATTAAAGGCGTTATCTGTCGCCACTTTTCAATCACTTGTTGGCTAGTGCCATCTGGACCGTAAAGTTTAACTCTATCACCCTTCAAAAGGCCAATATCACCATTAAACACCTGACCATCTTCATTCAACAGCATATTGCCATTCCAGATAGCTGTCGCATGATACTCAGTCAAAAATACTTTTATTGTGTCTGGCCACTGCTTACGAATCGAGACAACAGAAACCCAAGGCAACGCTTCTAAACTGTGTTGCAACACGCCAATATCTTGAGACATGAATGTTCCAATATGCTCTAGCTCGCTAAAGGCATGTTGAACATCACCAGCGGTTACATAAGTTAAGTCGCCTTGCAGTACTATTTTAGAGAGAGGCAATCGCTGATCGTCCCACATCCAAGTCAGTGTGGTATAGAAAAGAAATCCAATGAATAGCAATACCATGACAAAAAAAGACCCGCCTAAGGCGTGTTTCTTGAGCGACGGTAAACTGAATAGGTGGCGGTTTTCGCTAAAAGTACTTTCTACCAAAGCCCGCATTCCCTGTCGTTGGTTCGCAATTCTATTCCCTATCTTCGTAATAGAGGTAAAAGCACTTACTTTAACCTATGAATTATACTGAGCAAAATTAAACTATCAAACGTTGATAATAAGATTTTTGGTCAATTTTAGGTCAATCGCAAGAAGTGAGCGATTGACCACAGTCTGTAGACAGTATTCTGTTACGCGTTCTGCATCTTATTAATGTCTAACTGCAATGATTCCAACTGCTTCGCTACTCGGCCAACATCGCCCGCACCCTGCGTTAAAACAAGGTCACCACCTTGAATTACGTTGGCTAAAGCCGATGGCAGTGCGTTGATATCGGCAACAAAAATTGGATCTATCTTACCACGCCCGCGAATAGTTCGACTTAATGAACGCCCATCAGCCCCTGCAATTGGTTTCTCACCTGCAGAATAAACATCCAATAGAATAAGTACATCAACTTGCTCAAGAACATTCGCAAAATCATCATATAGATCACGAGTACGGCTGTAACGGTGCGGTTGGAAGATCATAACAAGACGCTTATCAGTCCAACCACTTCGTGCTGCTTGAATGGTTACGTCCACTTCGGTTGGGTGATGACCGTAATCATCGACCAGCATTGCAACGCCTTTACCTGTTTCGTACTCACCTAGGTGATCGAAACGACGACCCGTGCCTTCGGTTCCAGCCATCGCTTTTAGAATCGCTTCATCGCTGATGTCATCTTCCGTTGCAACAGCAATCGCAGCGGATGCATTCAATGCATTGTGACGACCCGGAATGTTTAGCGTAATATCAAGGTTAGCTTTACCTTTGCGTACCACCGTGAACTTGCCTTGCTGACCTTGTTGTACGTAGTTTTCAATACGGATATCAGCATCTTCTGAGAAGCCGTAAGTAATCACTTGGCGGCTAACCTGAGGAATAAGCTCACGCACTACAGGATCATCAACACACATAACAGCCTGGCCGTAGAATGGCAGGTTGTGTAAGAAATCAATAAACGTCTGCTTCAGCGTTTCAAAATCACCGCCGTAAGTATCCATATGATCCGCTTCGATGTTAGTGACAATACTAACCATTGGTTGCAGATGTAAGAATGAAGCATCACTCTCATCGGCTTCAGCGATAAGAATACGGCTTGAACCTAAACGTGCGTTAGTGCCGGCACTTTTCACCAAACCACCGTTTACGAAGGTTGGATCTAGGCCTGCTTCAGAGTAAATCTGTGTCACTAGCGCAGTGGTGGTTGTTTTACCGTGTGTACCTGCCACAGCAATGCCGTGACGAAAACGCATCAGCTCAGCCAGCATTTCAGCACGACGAACGATCGGTGTGCGCGCTTCACGAGCAGCAATAATTTCTGGGTTTTCTTCGTTGATAGCGGTTGAAACCACCACCACACTTGCATCGGCAACGTTACTTGCTTGGTGACCAACGTAAACAGTAGCCCCCTTGCTAACTAAGCGTTCTGTCACTGGATTTTGAGCAATATCAGAACCTGTGATCTGGTAGCCTTCATTAAGCAAGACTTCAGCAATCCCGCTCATTCCGGCACCACCAATACCAATGAAGTGGATAGATTTAACACGGCGCATCTCTGGCACCATTGCACGGATTTGCGCTAAGTCTTGGGTATGTTCAATCGTCATCAATTCAATCTCATTATTTTGCTAAAGCTTTGATCGCTTCAGCGACAGTCACATCAGCATCAAGCTTGGCGGCTTGACGAGCTTTTGTTGCCATCATTTTTAATTCATTTCTATCAAGCTGCGCGATAGTGTTCGCGAGTTTATCAGCCGTTAGTTGAGGCTGTTCAATCATTAACGCCGCGCCACATTCTACTAAATGATCGGCATTCAACGCTTGTTGTCTGTCTTTGTGCATAAACGGAACGAAAATAGAACCTACACCAGCAGCAGACACTTCAGATACGGTTAATGCACCAGAGCGACACACTAATAGATCTGCCCACTCATAAGCTTGCGCCACATCATCAATAAATTCAGTCACTTGAACATTATCTACAGAATGTGATTTGTATTGTTCAATCACTTGCTGTTGATTGTTCTTACCTGCTTGATGCACCACAGTGAAGCCTTCACCAAGCTGCGCCATCGTTACTGGCAAGGTATCGTTCAGGATTTTTGCGCCCTGACTACCACCCATAACCAAGATGCGGATGTCACCATCACGCTCAGCCATGCGTTGCTCGGGTTCAGCTAAGGCAACAACATCTTCGCGTACTGGGTTACCCACCACTTCTGCGGTAGGAAACGCACCAGGAAAAGCTTGGAAAACCTTTTTAGCAATCTTAGACAGCCATTGGTTGGTTAAACCTGCCACTGCATTTTGTTCATGTAGAACCACTGGAATACCAGATAACCAAGCCGCGATACCACCTGGGCCACTGACGTAACCACCCATGCCAAGCACCACATCAGGTTGCCATGCTTTAATATGTCGTCTGGCTTGAAGTATGGCATTAATAATCTGGAACGGCGCTTTAATTAATTTACTAACGCCTTGACCACGCAGGCCTTTCACCTTAATGAAGTCGATCTCAATACCATGCTTTGGCACTAAATCCGCTTCCATTCTGTCTGCGGTTCCTAACCAGCGAATTTCCCAACCTTGTTGCTGAAGCTTTTTCGCCACGGCTAACCCCGGGAAAACGTGACCGCCAGTACCACCAGCCATCACTAAAAGTTTTTTGTTTTGTTTCATAACGTTATGATTCTTATTCTACTAATTCGTTTTGATTGTCGGCTTGTTCTTTCTGTTGCACTCGGCATTCATGATCGATACGCAGCAGCATAGAAACCGCAACTGACATCACGATAAGGCTTGAACCACCGTAACTGATCAGCGGTAAGGTTAGACCTTTGGTCGGAACAATACCTGAAGCGGCACCGACATTAACAAGCGTCTGAAAAGCAAACCAAATACCAATGCCAAACGCCAGATAACCGCTGAACACTTGGTCGTTTTCGAAAGCTTTTTTACCAATAAAAATAGCTTTAAAAACCAAGCTAAAGATCAGCATCAACACTAAGGTTACGCCAACAAAACCCAACTCTTCTGCCAGTACAGCAAAAACAAAATCGGTGTGTGCTTCAGGTAGGTACTCGAGTTTTTGAATTGAATTACCAAGCCCTTGTCCCATCCAATCACCACGACCGAACGCCATCAATGATTGAGTTAGCTGATAACCACTACCAAACGGGTCACTCCAAGGTTCCCAGAATGACGTAACACGTCGAACACGATAAGGCTCAATAACAATCAATCCCACAACGGCAGCAATACCTGCCACCATTAAGGCTATAAATTGTGACAGCTTAGCACCTGCGATAAATAACATGCCAAACAATGTAACCAACATTACGACAACGGTCCCCAAATCGGGCTGGCCAAGTAGCAACACCGCAAAGGCACCGAACACCATGATCGGTTTACCAAAACCACCGAAGAAGGTTTTTCTCACTTCATCCTGTTTACGAACCAAGTAGCCCGCCATAAAGATAAACAGAGATAACTTAGCGACTTCAGCAGGTTGTAAGTTAAACAGCCCGAGAGGAATCCAACGTGAGGCACCGTTAACCGACTTACCGACGGCTAACACCACCACTAGCAAAAAGAAGGATAAGCCCAATAGGTACATACTGTATTGAAACCAGCGTTTCATCGGGATTTGTAATATTACGCTGGATACACCTAACGCTAACACCAGGAAAATGGCGTGGCGGAACATGAAGTGAAACGGCTGATCGGTTAAACGAGCACTGATTGGGAACGAAGCCGACGTTACCATTACCAAGCCCGTCAGCATCAGTCCAAGAGCAATCCATACCAACTGACGATCGTAGAGCGCCTCTGGTGTAGCACGGTTAAGCCATTGCCAAATAGATTGATTAATCTCTTTCACTCTTTGCACTGAATGTTAGTCCTTCAACACGTTAGGCATACTCATGAGCAAGTTCAGTGAACGCATCACCTCTTGCCATGAAATTATTAAATTGATCGAAGCTTGCGCACGCCGGAGACAGCATCACCATATCTCCAGCCACCAGCTGTGGTGAGATGGATTCGATTATCTGCTGCATGGTATCGAACTTTTGTGCCGATGGGTGTAGAGGCATGAATTGATCTGCATCCTCACCGAAGCAACACAGTTGTACGCGGTCTAGTTGCGCCAACACAGGCTTAAGCTCGCTAAAGTCAGCGCCTTTGCCCACACCTCCGACTAAGAGGTACAAAGTACCTTGGTACTCTAACCCCGACAAAGCAGCCTGTGTGCTGGCTACGTTGGTCGCTTTCGAGTCGTTAACCCATTTGATTTCGCGTTTGTCAGCCACTACTTGGCAGCGATGCGTTAAACCGTTGTAGGCTTTCAGAGCTTCAAGGCTTTTGCTGTAATCAATACCAACTTGCTTAAGCAGTGCTAAAGAGACTAACGCATTCGCCACGTTATGACGTCCAACCAATGTTAAATCTTGGGTAGCAAGTACTGGCTTACCGTTATCCACTAGCCATTCGGTACCATCGACCATTGATACACCAAACTCTTGGTCATCAAGTCCAAATGTCACCAAAGACATCGTTTGATCAGGATAAGTCTCTTTGTCTTCGCGGTTTACAATCGCGTACTGAGCGTTATTAAAAATTCTTAATTTAGCGTCACGGTAATCGGCCATGCCTTGATAGCGATCCATATGATCTTCTGACAAGTTCAAAAAGGCCGCCGCTGCAAGATTTAGGCTGGATGTTGTCTCTAGCTGAAAGCTTGAAAGCTCAAGGACATATAAGTCGGCATCAAGCTCAAGTAGGTCTAAGGCAGGAATACCGATGTTGCCACCAACGCCAACGTTAAGACCGGCAGCTTTAGCAAGCACACCTGTTAAATCGGTCACAGTACTCTTACCATTGGAGCCTGTTATTGCCACGACGGGTTTGTTTATCGCCCAGCCAAACAGTTCAATATCGCCAACAACCGAAATACCCGCTTGAATAACATCTTGTATTTCAGGGGTCGCTAAGGCGATACCTGGGTTAGCAACCACTAAATCAGCTTCCGCTAACCATTGGCTATTCCAACTTCCAGAATGCAGCTCTACCGATTTAGGCAAAGATTCTTTTCCTGGTGGTAGCTCTCGCGTATCAATTACCTTCACATGCGTATGAGGTTGATATTTTACGAGATGTTTAACGACAGAGAGCCCGGTAATACCGAGCCCCACAACCACTACATTTTGAATATTTTGCCAATGTTCCATTTAAACAAGATGCTCTTAATAGTTTTAAAGAGCCTCTCATTAAGAGGCTCACCTAGGATTAACGAACTTTCAGCGTTGCTAGGCCAACCAGTACTAATACCATCGAGATGATCCAAAAACGCACGATGACACGTGGTTCCGGCCAACCTTTCAGTTCATAGTGGTGGTGAATTGGTGCCATGCGGAAAATACGCTGGCCGCGCAATTTGTAAGAGCCAACTTGCAGTATCACTGACAAGGTCTCCATTACAAACACACCGCCCATGATAACCAATACCAACTCTTGGCGAACTAACACAGCGATCACCCCCAGAGCACCACCAAGCGCTAGCGAGCCAACATCGCCCATGAATACTTGTGCTGGGTAGGTGTTAAACCATAGAAAACCAAGTCCAGCACCTACGATAGCAGTACATACCACAACCAGCTCGGAGGTGTATGGGATGTATGGAATGTGTAAGTATGACGCAAAGTTAACGTTACCGGTCGCCCAAGCAATTACAGCAAAACCAGCCGCAACCATAACCGTTGGCATAATGGCCAAGCCGTCTAGGCCGTCTGTTAGGTTTACCGCGTTACTGGTTCCCACAATAACAAAGTAAGTTAGTACGATATACAGTAAACCAAGTTGTGGCATCACATCTTTAAAGAAAGGAACAACCAATTGAGTTGCTGCAGTATCGTGCCCGTGAGCATACAGAGCAAACGCCACGACTAACGCAATTGCTGATTGCCAGAAGTACTTCCAGCGAGCGATCAAACCATCGGTGTTCTTACGAACGACTTTACGGTAGTCATCAACAAAGCCAACCGCACCATAGCCTCCAAGAACTACCAGTACTGCCCAAACATAAGGATTCGAGAGATCAGCCCACATCAATACCGTAATAATGATCGCAGCAAGGATCATCACACCGCCCATGGTTGGCGTGCCACGTTTGCTGAAATGAGATTCAGGGCCGTCATTACGAACAACTTGGCCAATTTGTAGCATTTGCAGACGCTCAATTAAACGAGGTCCCATCCACAGTGACAGACATAACGCCGTCAAAATACTCGCGATTGCACGAAACGATAAGTATTCGAACAAACGGAAAAAAGAAAAGTGTGGCTGTAGTAGCTCTGCAAGCCAAATTATCATGAAAAGTTCTCCTTTAAAGCAGCGGCTATTTTACTCATTCCTGCACTATTCGCGCCTTTTACCAATAAGGTATGTGACACGCTTTCTGGCAAGCTTAGGTGCTGCTCTATGTGCGCGATCATCGCTTGATGCGTTGTAAAGTGGGTACCATTACAGACCTCACTAATCACCTTGGTATCATCACCGTAAGTAAGTACATGCTCAAAAGCGAATGGGGCAGCATATTCACCGACTTGACGGTGAAGTGCAAGGCTTTCATCGCCTAATTCAGCCATATTACCTAAAATTAACCAACGCTGACCTTTGAAGCTCGAGAGTAGCTTCGCTGCCGCCTTCATTGCTGGCACGCTGGCGTTGTAACTGTCATCTATGAGTTTGATATTCTGACTTAATTGTTGAACCTCAACTCGCCCTTTGACAGAGATCAGATTCGCTAAACCATTTTTCACCTCATCAAGCGAGGCTCCAAATTGGATGCTCAACGCTGCAGCAGCTAATGCATTCGCTACGTTATGTTGACCGATGATACCAAGCTCAACAAATATGGACCCTTGCGGTGTCTGCATATCAAAGCACGCTTCACCTTGCTCATTAATGCGAATATTCTTAGCAAAATAATCCGCCTTGCTGTCGCTTTCTGAAAATGTCAGCACGCTTTTATCTGCAAGCACGTCATTCCAAAAGTCACCACCGTTGCTCTCTAGATTAACAATAGCAGTATCATCAGCAGCAAGCCCCTGAAAGATTTCACCTTTCGCTTGTTTCACACCATTGATAGACCCAAAGCCTTCTAAGTGCGCTGCAGCTACGTTATTAACTAACGCCACCTGTGGTTTCACAAGCTGCGTGGTATAGGCAATTTCACCAATGTGGTTCGCGCCCAGTTCTATAACGGCATAGTCGTCATTTGCTTCACTGCGCAGCAATGTTAATGGCACTCCAATATCATTATTGAAGTTGCCTGCGGTAAACAACACCTTGCCACGTTGCTGCAGAATGCTTGCCACCATCTCTTTAACCGTCGTTTTACCACAACTGCCTGTAATCGCCATGGTTGGCACGTCACACTGTTTGTGGATCCAAGCACTTAGCTGACCTAAAGCAAGTTTAGTGTCTTCAACAACCACCTGAGTAATATTTAGGTCAAGTTTTCGTTCGACTAACAACGCGCTCGCATTAGCTTCTACCGCTTGATGACAAAAGTCATGCGCATCAAAACGCTCGCCAACAAGAGCAACAAACAGTGCACCCTCTTCAACGGTTCGAGTGTCAGTAGAAACCGCATTAATAACACTATTGCTCGACTTGCCAGCCCCAATCAGCTGACCGCTCACCGCTGAACAAATCTGCTCGAGTGATACATCAATCATTATGAAATACCTAAAAGTTGTAGCGCAGACTCTCGATCTGAGTAATGGATCGTTTCGTCTTTCAATACTTGGTAATCCTCATGGCCTTTACCAGCCAAAAGAATAATGTCATTACTGCCAGCCTGTTCTAGGGCAAACTTAACCGCTTGATAGCGGTCGTGCTCGACGAATGCAGATTCAGGTTCGCTTAAACCAGCTAGCATGTCTTTAACAATCAGTGCAGGCTCTTCGCTGCGAGGGTTGTCATCTGAAATAATAATTTTGTCGGCAAACTGCTCTGCTGTAACTGCCATCATTGGGCGCTTACCTGTGTCGCGATCGCCACCACAACCGAAGATAGCCCACAGCTTTCCAGAGCAGTGTACACGCAATGCTGCCAATGCTTTTTCTAGCGCATCGGGCGTATGCGCGTAATCGACAACGACTTTTGCTTTGCTCGGAACTTGAAACAGTTCCATACGACCAATAACAGGTTGAAGCTGAGACGCGGTGTCGACCAAGGTTTGCTTGTCGATGCCTAATGAAAGCAAAGTCGCGAAAGCAACCAGTACGTTTGATGCGTTGAACTGACCAATCAATGGAACCGAAAGATCACCTTGCCCCCAGCTACCATCGAAAGAGAGCTTAATCCCAGTTTCTGCATAGGCGACATCAGATGCCCACACCGACTGTTGGTAACCAGACAACGGAAGCAATGAAACAGCTATTGCATTGGACAAATTTGACATCCACGCTTTGCCGACTTCATCATCCACATTGATCACTGCATGTTTGCATTTGTGTTGAGTAAACAGGCTCTTCTTAGCCAATGCGTACTCTTCCATCGTGCCGTGGTAATCAAGGTGATCACGACTCAGGTTAGTGAACACACCAACCTCAAAATCCAACGCTTTTACTCGGCCTTGGACCAAACCATGAGAAGAGATTTCCATCGCGGTATAAACTGCACTTTCCTCAGCCAACTCGCTCAGTGTGCGTTGTATTTCAATCGCGCTGCCTGTGGTATTAGCCGCTGTTTTTAGGTTATCTAAGAAGCCATTACCCGTGGTGCCCATTACCGCCGAACGCTGGCCGACCAAATCAAGCCACTGAGCAATCAATTGGGTGATGGTGGTTTTGCCATTGGTGCCGGTCACACCAATCAACTTAGTCGCTTGAGAAGAATAAACTCGGCCAGCCAGTTCAGAGAGAATTGAATTTAGCTCAGATACATAAACAACAGGAACAGCATTTAACCACTCAACCAAGCCATGAGCTTTGTCATCACTCGCTTGTGCAACGACAGCTTTCGCACCTTGAGCGACGGCTTTGTCGATAAAGCGACGACCATCAATGGCATGTCCAACAATGGCAACAAAAATATCGCCTTCCTTGATTGCACGGCTATCCAACTCCAATTGCTCAACAGCAATCGCATCTAGCTCAAGTGAACTAAAGTCCCCCCAAGGAGAAAGTAAAGATGACAGCGTGAGGCTATTACTCATATTGAATCCTGATTGGCTCTATTCTTGAAACTTGTTTTCATCAGCAGGGACATTGAGTATTTGCAGTGCACCCTTCATGATTTCAGAAAAAACGGGGGCAGCAACTGAACCACCATAGTAAAGGTCACCTTGCGGCTCATTGACTACGACAACCAGAGCTACTCTTGGATCGCTGACTGGAGCAAAACCCGACGTTATAGCAATATACTCATCACTATAGCCACCCGCAGCGGCTTTACGAGATGTACCCGTTTTTGCCGCAACTCGATAACCCGGAACAGCGGCTCTGGTTGCAGTTCCGCCCTTTTGAGTCACGCCTTCTAACATTTGCAATACCATCTCTGCATTTTCACGTTTGATGATCTGCTTTGAGAAGTCTTGGTCGTTGCTTTTAATGATATGAATCGGTTCATACATGCCTTTGTTGGCTAACGTTGCGTAAGCATGAGCCAACTGAAGCGGGGTCACAGATAAGCCATAACCAAAGGATAGCGTCGCGATTTCGAACTTGGACCAACGGCGACGGTTAGGAAAAATACCACTCGTTTCACCCACGAGATTTAGCCCAGACATTTCGCCTAAACCAACCGAACTGTACATACCAAGTAACGCTTCAAGCGGCATATCAAGCGCTAATTTCGCAACGCCGATGTTACTTGATTTTTTAAGGATCAAGGCTAAATCAGCCTTGCCCACTTTAGAGGTATCACGTACTCGGCTACCTCCAATTTGCATGATGCCATTACCCGTATCAATAATAGATTTCGCATCAGCTGTACCATTTTCTAATGCGGCGAGCACCACAAAAGGTTTCACTGTTGAGCCGGGCTCCATAGCATCGGTCAGCACGCGGTTTCGCATTTTAAAGCTTTGTAAATCAGAGCGGTTGTTCGGGTTGTAAGACGGTGCATTGACCATGGCTAACACAGCGCCCGTTTTCACATCGAGTAATACTGCAGAGCCTGAGGTCGCTTTATGATCGGCCACCGCTTGCTTAATCGCTCGATAGGCTATCGCCTGCAATCGTTGATCGATGGTGAGTTCTAGTGGTTTGCCTTCTTCGCGTTCTTCTAACGCAATGTTTTCGACAACGCGTCCGTAGCGGTCTTTACGAATCGTTCGCTTGCCTGCTTCGCCCGTAAGCCATTTATCGTAACTGCGTTCAACCCCTTCCAGGCCGTGCCCATCAATTCCGGTCACACCGATAAGGTGTGCACTGACTTCACCAGCAGGGTAGTAACGTCGAGATTCCGCTTTTAGGCCCACACCCACCAGCTTAAGTTCACGGATATACTTAGCCATCGCAGGGCTAACTTGTCTTTGTAGATAAATAAATCGACGGGATTTATTGCTAGAGATCTTATCGATCATCGATTGTCGCTGTAGGCCAAGTACATCGGCTAACGCATACCAACGATCAATCTGGGCCATGCCATTTTTATCGAAAATCGTTTTTGGGTCGGCCCATACTGCTTCAACGGGAACACTCACAGCAAGCGGCTCGCCATTGCGGTCAGAGATAATACCGCGAGCAGAAGGAATAGCCTTAACACGCACCGAGCGAAGATCGCCCTGACGAATTAAGTTATCGGGTTCAATGATTTGGATGTAAGCCACACGGCCAACGAGTGCAGCAAAGGCTAGAAACACGAAAGCAATAACAACGTTGAAACGCCATTTAATAAGAATTGGATCCAAATCCTTTTCGCTCTTCACTCGCTCTTTCGTTGATTCATTAACGGTTTTTGCGGGTGTTTTTTCCTTTTTACCGGTCATTTCAGTGTGATCACAACTTCTTTGTCGGAGTCTGGACGTTTCATGTCTAGCTCTCTTTTTGCCGATGCTTGAACGCGGCTGTGTTCTGCTAGCGCCGTCTCTTCAAGCATTAAATTTCGCCACTCATCATCAAGTTGTTCCCGCTCCACCAATGCCATGTCTTTTTGCGTAATCGCCTGACGTGATACATGTGTCGTAAGAACGACCCCCATCGCACTCGCAAAGATGCAGATAAGAAGCCCCAATGGGACTTTGCCCACGGAGATCAAATCAAAAAAGATTATCTTGGCTAAGTTGGGTTTGGAGGTCTTCATTGACTATAGCTTTTCTGCGATTCGTAGTACTGAACTACGCGAACGAGTATTCTCATCCACTTCATCTTTAGAAGGCTTAATTGCTTTACCAATTGGTTTCAGATCGGCACTGCCTAGCGCTTTGATCTGCTCTTCAGTTAGTGGCAGGCCATGTGGTACTTGCGGTCCTTGGCTCTCTTTACGGATAAAGCGCTTCACCATACGGTCTTCAAGCGAGTGGAAACTGATAACAGAGATACGACCTTGAGGAGCTAGAATGCTTGCCGCGCCTTTCAGTGCTGTATCGATCTCTTCTAGTTCACTGTTAATGTAGATACGGAATGCTTGGAAAGCACGTGTTGCTGGGTGTTTTTTCTCTTTGAAGCTTTTTGGAGCGACATCAGAGATAAGCTTAGCCAACTGGCCAGTGCGCGTTAGCGGTTCGTTCTCTTCATTCTCTTGATAAGCAATGATGCCTTTCGCGATACGACGAGCGTGTTTGTCTTCACCGAACTCACGAATAACCCATGTGATGTCATCAAGATCCGCTTCAACTAACCACTGAGAAACAGGAATCCCCGTTGTTGGGTCCATACGCATATCAAGCGGGCCATCTTTCATAAAACTAAAGCCACGCTCAGCGTCATCTAGCTGTGGTGAAGAGACACCTAAATCCAGCAATACGCCATCCACTTGACCGACTAAGTCATAACGCTCTGCATATTCAGCCATACCTGAGAACGGGCCATGAATAATCGTAAAACGAGGGTCATCAATCTTTTGTGCTTCGGAAATTGCTTGTGGATCGCGGTCGATACTAAAGAGTCTTCCATTCTCGCCCAGTTTAGACAGGATTGTACGGCTGTGACCACCACGGCCAAAAGTACCATCGATATAGGTACCGTCAGGTTTGATCGCAAGTCCGTCAATAGATTCGTTAAGCAATACTGAAATATGTTTGAATGCTTCTGTCATAGTCTTCTCAGTGAATGGATTGAGCCATTAGTTCGGCAATAATATGTTCTATTAACGTTTTAGTTTACTGATTTCACGCCGTATCTCCACCATATTGTGTATAGCCTTTGGGAATTTTTGACCCAAGCTCATATCAAGATGATGGATTCTAAGGAAATCTAAATAATTAACGTCAATATAAAGCAAAAAACCCATCACTACCGTTAAGTAATGATGGGTTCTTTATATAGGTGGAGTTGACACATACGCCGGGTTCTGTTCCGCTTGCGCGGCGGTAACCATTCGTCTAGGCCTGCAATCGCTCACAGGCTCAAGCAATCTACCCGCCCCCATACGCGAGCAGCGCAATGCGAGGGCCTATTTGATCTTGCTCCGGGTGGAGTTTACCTTGCTACGAACTGTTGCCAGTCGCACGGTGCGCTCTTACCGCACCCTTTCAGCCTTACCTGTGCCTCTTCCGAAGAAATGAGGCCATCGGCGGTCTTCTCTCTGCTGCACTTGTCGTGGGCTCGCGCCCCCCAGACGTTATCTGGCACCCTGCTCTATGGAGCCCGGACGTTCCTCCCCTCTACCAGTCTCCCGAAGGACTTCAACGTCAGTTTCCCGAAGGACCTCAACGTCAGTCTCCCGAAGGACATCAGCAAAGCAGCGATTACCCGTTCAACTCCGAGGGCGGATTGTATAGAGATTAGTGTGCAGTGTCTAGCGAGATCACAAATATGCTGCAAACCATTAAGAAAGTGTACGAATTTCACACAATCCAAGCACAAAAAAAGGAGCGACGGTATTACCATCACTCCTCACAAGCTTTTCAATACAGGTTAGCTACTCTATTAAGAGGTATCTAGTTGTCTAGATGCTCTAGGCCCCACTTGTATAAAGCGTTCTTTTTCAGATTGTAGATCTCTGCCGTCATCGCCGCTGCTTTTTTAAGGGGCAGTTCTTTGGTTAGAATACCCAGCGTGCGAGTCGCTTCGTCTGGCAACTCTGTGCTCGCTTCTTCACGGTGACCGTGAATTAGCAATACCATCTCACCGCGTTTACGGTTTGCGTCTTCTTCAATCCACTCAATAAGTTCACCAAGTGGCAGACCTTGGATGGTTTCGAAGGTTTTGGTTAGCTCACGCGCCAACACAACCTCACGGTCAGGGCCTAAGATCTCAAGCATGTCTTGTAGAGAATCAGTAATACGGTGGGGAGATTCGTAGAAGATACACGTGCGTTCTGCTTTTGCGATCTCTAAGAACTTGTCTTTACGACCTTTGCTCTTTGGCGGTAAGAAACCTTCAAAGCTGAAACGATCAGACGGCAAACCAGACGCACTTAGTGCGGTAATCACAGCACAAGCACCAGGAAGTGGCACAACTCTCACACCCGCTTGACGACATTGTGAGACAAGATGGTAACCTGGATCACTGATTAAAGGAGTACCCGCATCAGAGACTAATGCGATAGACTGACCTTCTAATAACCTTTCGACTAGAACTTGTGCTTTAGTTTGTTCATTATGATCATGTAAAGCGAACGTTCTGGTTGATATATTGAAGTGAGCAAGCAGCTTACCCGTGTGGCGTGTGTCTTCGGCTGCAATAACATCGACACTTGATAAAATTTCAATTGCTCTTTGAGTGATATCTCCCAAATTTCCGATTGGGGTTGGCACAATATAGAGAGTTGGGCTCTCTGTGAGCAAGGTTTTGTTATCTGTCATTTGTTTACCATCACTTCAACGATTAATATAGATACAAATTTATACGGAATTTAAAGAACTCATGGCAACGATGAACCATAAGAGACTCAGTGTACCACGCTTACTCACTCCAATTGCATTAGCAATTACATTGGCGGCTTGTTCTTCAGGTCCTCAAGCACCAACGCGTGTTGATATTACACTAGATCCAGCGCAATCAACTGAAAGTTACATGATGCAGGCGGATAGTAGCAAAGGAAGTCTACAAAACGACTGGTTAATCATGGCGCTTAAGGCTTCTGTGCAAGCTGGAAAAACCGATCAAGCGACTCTGCTGATCAAACGCTTAGCCAAACAAGAGCTGAGTGAAGTTCAACAAGCAGAATGGCAACTAGCTCGCGCTCAACTGCTGGTGAATAACTCGCAACCACAGCAAGCGTACAGCCAACTGAACTTTCAACCTTGGTGGAAGCTTCCGAACGAGCAATGGAAAGATTATCACGAGCTACGCGCCAACATTTCTGAAATACAGAATGAGTATTTCGAAGCGAGCCGTGAATTAGTCCTTTATTCTGAATATCTGGACGCTAGCGACGAAAGCCAACAGCAAACGGCCGACCGTATTTGGCAGAACCTGAATAGCTACTCTCAATACGAGATTCTAGAACTGAAAACATCGCCGACAGAAGATGTGCTTTCAGGTTGGTTGCAACTGGCTATCTACATGAAGACGCTGAATTCGAACCTTCCAAACCTACAGGAAACCCTAGCTGATTGGTTAGCTGAGAACCCCCGTCACCCAGCAGCGCTTTATACACCTCAAGCGATCACCGACATCTTGGCACTAGAGATCAGCAAACCAACCAGCACTGCGCTGCTGCTGCCGCTAACAGGTAAGTACGGTAAGCAAGCACAACTTGTGCGTGATGGTTTCATCTTTGCGATGATGAATGACAAAGAGCGTGAAGAAGATGCAACGTTGACCGTAATGGATACCAACGTACAAAATGCCGCTGAAATTAAAGCGAAACTGGAAGAGAATAACGTTGATTTCATCGTTGGCCCTCTGATTAAGAGCAATATCACCAAGCTTCAACAAGCGCAGAAAAACCACGAAAACTCGATTCCAGCATTAGCTCTTAATATTCCAACTCAGCTAGAACCAGATACTAATATTTGTTATCTCGCTTTATCGCCAGAACAAGAAGTCGCTCAGGCTGCGAAACACCTTTTTGCACAAGGCTATAAGTACCCACTTATTCTTGCACCCAAAGGACGCTTAGGTGACCGCGTTAAGCAAGCATTTAACGAAGAGTGGCAGAAATACAGCAACAACGACGTTGCAATCAGCTTCTTCTCTGACAAACGCCAACTGCAGCGTAATGTGAATCAGATTTTTGGTTTACAAGAGAGCCAACAACGTATCGCCCAAATGGATGGGCTACTTAACCTAGACCTAGAAACAGAACCACGCAGTCGTCGTGATATCGATTCTGTCTATATTGTCGCTAAGAACTCAGAGCTAACACTCATCAAGCCCTTCATTGAAGTTGCAATTAACCCTGATGCTAGCCAACCTGCACTGTTTTCAAACTCACGCAGCAACAGCGGTGACAAGCAATATGAAGACCTAACGGGTGTCTTCTACAGCGATATCCCGCTATTAGTCGAGAACAAAAACGAGCTTAACAAAGCGCTTAATGACCTATGGCCTTCACACTCGAACAGCCAAAAGCGTCTACAAGCTCTAGGAATGGATGCATACTATCTAATGGATGCACTACCACAGATGAAAGCCGTACAAGATTACAGCATTACAGGTGAAACCGGCGTATTAACCATCGACAACAACTGTGTTGTTCAACGTGAAATCAGCTGGGCAGAGCATGGGGCTTTTTAGCCGTAAGTTCCTATCCAAGCCATCAATCACCCACAAACAAGTGGGTGATAAATACGAAGCCGTGGCAAAAAATTATTTAGTTCGCCACGGTTTATCGTTAATTGAAGAAAACTTCATAGCAAAATGTGGCGAGATTGATCTTATAATGCGCCATAACAAAACAGTTGTGTTTGCTGAGGTAAAATACCGCAAGCAAACACGCTACGGACATGCCGCTGAAATGGTGACAGCCAAAAAGTCACAAAAGCTACTCAAAACAGCCAATGTTTGGCTTATGCAGCAAGGCTTGTCGGTACACTCTACAGATTACAGGTTTGATATCATTGCCATCGAAGGGCCGAATGACACTATCGACTGGATTCAAAACGCGATTACCCAAGGATAAACATGCTAGACAGCATCAAAGAAAGTTTTACAGAAAGTATTCAAATCCAAATTGCGGCGGCAGAAGCTCTGCCAGACGCAATCACGCATGCCGCTCAAGCAATGGTTGCAACCCTGCTTAACGGAAACAAGATTCTTTGTTGTGGTAACGGTGGTTCGGCATCGAATGCTCAGCAATTTGTCTCTTGCCTACTTAATCGCTTTGAAACCGAGCGCCCTAGTCTTCCAGCAATGGCTCTCACTGCTGATAACACCACACTAACGGCTGTGGCAAACGACTACCACTATGAAGAGATCTTCTCTAAGCAGGTACGTGCGTTTGGTCAAACTGGTGATATTTTACTGGCTATATCTACTAGTGGTAACAGTAAAAATATCATCAAAGCAATGGAAGCTGCGGTAACACGTGATATGACAATCATCGCCTTTACTGGTAAAGATGGTGGTGAAATGGCTGGCCTGCTTGGTGAGCACGATGTAGAAATTCGTATTCCCTCACACCGTACAGCACGTATCCACGAAGTACACATGGTGACACTACACTGCTTATGTGACCTAATCGATCAAGTACTCTTCCCAGCTCACGAAGAGTGATATACGGAGCATCACGATGAAATCATTAACTTCTATGAAGCTGCTTAAGCTGATTAGTGTTTCGCTACTTACACTGTCGTTATCTGGTTGTGCTGGTCTTTTCATTGCTGGTGCAGCAACTACTGCAAATCTAGTCACCGATACACGAACCACCAAAGAGATTTGGAGCGACAACAATATCGAATTTGAAGTTGCAGCTATGACTAATAAACCGCCATTTCGCGGCAATGTCAGTATCACAGCAAGCTCTTACCGTGGTTCAGTAGTTCTGATGGGGCAAGCAACGACAGATGCTGAACGTCGTGCTTTTGAAAGCCAAGCTAAAGCAGTAACGGGGGTTGAAAGTATACACAACCAGATCCGAGTGAAAGAGCCACTGTCTGTTAGTGCTATCAGCAAAGACAGTTGGATTACCACTAAAGTGAAGTCTGCCCTACTTGCCAAGTCTGAGCTTAACGGTATCAAAGTCAAAGTCATTACTGAAGATTCAGAAGTATTTCTGCTTGGATTAGTTTCTCGAGAACACGCTGATATCGCGACACAAGTTGCGCGTAATATCTCTGGTGTGAAGCAGGTGATTCGAGCGTTTGAATATGGTGAAGATGACAATTCGGTAAACTAACACCCTCTGAATTTACTTAGCCAACTTAGCTGCTTATTAGCTGGTTGGTTGGCTGGTAAAGCCTAACGAAATGAATCAGATTAATAAAAGTCAGTTAGCACAAAAAGAAAAAGCAGCGATAAATCGCTGCTTTTTTTGTATTTGGAGTTATTTAAAAAATAACGCTATTTGATAACACGAAGGCTTGGGCGACCTTTCGCTGGACGAGATGGCTCAGGTTCTGAGTCAGACTCTTCAGCATCTACGTCTGCTGTTGCAACACTCAAAGATGGGCCTTTTTCTGGTTCTTCAAAAGGACTTTCTTCAATTCCTTCTTCAAACGCTTCCATGTAAGCCTCTTCAGGTTCAAACATGGTACCAGCACCATTCTCACGAGCATAAATTGCTTGTACTGCGTATAGCGGAACGATCACAGAGTGTGGACGACCACTAAAGCGAGCACTAAACGTCACAGCTTCGTTACCCAGTTCAAGTTGTCCAACCGCACGAGGCGCGATGTTCAGAATGATCTGACCATCTTGAACAAACTCGTCTGGAACTCTCACACCCGGCAATGTTGCTTCAACAACCAAGTGTGGAGTCAGTTCGTTATCAACCAGCCATTCATAAAATGCACGAAGCATGTATGGTCGGCGTGGAGTCATATTTGAAATATCCATAAACGCTTAGCGAACGAGTCGCATCTCACGCTCAGCTTCCGTTAGAGAAGCTAGGAATGAATCACGTTCGAATACGCGGTTCATGTAAATCTTAAGTTCTTTAGAACCAGGACCAATCAGTTCGATACCAAGCTCAGGTAAACGCCATAATAGCGGAGCTAGGTAACAATCAATTAGGCTAAACTCTTCGCTCATGAAGTATTCATACTCAGCGAAGATAGGAGCAAGAGTTAATAGGTCGTTGCGTAATTTCACGCGAGCTGCTTCAGATTCTTCAGCGTTGCCTTTAACGATCTTCTCTGCAACTGAATACCAGTTACGCTCAATTCGGTACATCATTAGACGACTGTTACCACGAGCAACCGGGTATACAGGCATCAATGGTGGATGAGGGAAACGCTCATCTAGGTATTCCATGATGATCTTAGAGTCATATAGAGCAAGCTCACGATCAACAAGAGTAGGTACTGATTTGTACGGGTTCAGTTCAACAAGCTCTGCTGGTAGATTTTTTTCATCAACCAACTCAACTTCAACACTTACGCCTTTTTCAGCAAGAACAATGCGCACCTGATGGCTATACATATCAGAAGCACTTGAGAAAAGAGTCATTACAGAACGTTTATTGGCAGCTACAGCCATGGAGCCCTCCAGTACACTTTAAATAAAAACAATGGAGGCCTAAAGCCTCCATTGAACATTAACATAATTTGGGAATTAGCACGGTATTATAGCACAATTAGTGCACATCACGCCAATACTCTTTCTTCAGCAAAATCACGATGATAGTGAAGATTACTAAGAAGGCCATTACCCACCAACCCATAGCATGACGCTCAAGTTGAACAGGGTCGCCCGAGTAAACCAAAAAGTTAACAAGGTCACGAACTGCTTCGTCATACTCACCAGCACTTAATTCGCCAGAACCATCTGTTTCAGTGCCAACAACAACCTTAACTTCCTCACCATCGACCATGTGAGTATCGTAGATTGGCGTTGGGATACCTTGTAGCTCTTCAAGAACATGCGGCATACCAACACTTGGGAAAACCAGGTTGTTCACACCAAATGGACGAGACGGATCTTCATAGAAAGTACGAAGGTACGTGTATAGCCAATCTGCGCCACGGACACGAGCAACCAATGTTAGATCTGGTGGTGGAGCACCAAACCAACTAGCAGCTTGCTCAGAAGGCATAGCGTTAACCATCAAGCTACCAATTTTCACGTCAGGATCGAAGATCAGGTTTTCCTTCATTAGGTCTAAAGGAATCTCCAAATCATTCGCAACACGTTCATAACGTTGGTACTGCGTTGAGTGACAAGCGAAACAGTAGTTCATGAACATCTTAGCGCCATTTTGCAATGAAGCTTTGTCTGTTAAATCATTGTTTGCTTTGTCTAATGGTACGCCTGCACCCGCTGCCATCGCTAGTGACGGCAACATAGCAAATAAAATTACAATCCACTTTTTCATTTGAATGTCACCCTTTCTGGTAATGGTTTCGTCGCTTCATTTTTACTGTAGAACCACAGCAGAACGAAGAACATGAAGTAACCTAAGCTAAAGATTTGAGCTAATAGCGTGTATGTAGGCGTTGCTGGAAGCGCACCAAGTACACCAAGCGCAATAAAGCTTATTGTGAATTGGATGATGTTAATCAAATGCAGTTTGCTACGGTAACGGTAAGAACGCACTTTACAACGGTCGAACCATGGCAGTAGGAATAGCACAACAATTGAAGCGCCCATTGCAACTACACCTAACAGCTTATCTGGAACAGCACGAAGTACAGCGTAGAACGGCGTGAAGTACCAAACTGGAGCAATATGCTCAGGTGTTTTCAGCGGGTTTGCAGCTTCAAAGTTAGGCGGCTCAAGGAAGTACCCACCCATTTCTGGGTTAAAGAACAGCACGTAACAGAACAAGAATAGGAAACCAGCAACACCAACCATATCTTTTACCGTCCCGTATGGGTGGAAAGGAATAGAGTCAATGATGTCGTATTTCTTAGTGTAATCCTTGTGGAATGGGAACTGAGTTTTGTAGTCGTCGCCCATTGTGCCTTTAGGAAGCTTAGTTTCGATACCGTCTGGGTTGTTCGAACCCACTTCGTGCAGCGCCAGTACGTGAAGTACGATAAGCAGCAGAAGTACAATTGGCAGAGCAATAACGTGCAGTGCGAAGAAACGGTTCAGCGTTGCACCAGAGATGATGTAGTCACCACGGATCCAAAGCGTTAGGTCATCACCTATAACAGGGATCGCACCAAACAGAGAAATGATTACCTGAGCACCCCAGTAAGACATTTGACCCCATGGTAGTAGGTAGCCCATGAAAGCCTCAGCCATAAGCACTAAGAAGATCAACATACCGAAGATCCAAAGTAACTCACGAGGCTTTTGGTAAGAACCGTAGATTAGACCACGGAACATATGCAGGTAGATCACAACGAAGAATGCCGATGCACCTGTTGAGTGCATGTAACGCAGTAGCCAACCGTATTCCACATCACGCATGATGTATTCAACAGAAGCAAATGCGCCCTCACCAGACGGTACATAGTTCATTGTCAGCCAAATACCCGTAAGGATTTGGTTAACCAGTACTAACATTGCTAAAGAACCAAAAAGGTACCAAAAGTTAAAGTTCTTAGGCATTGGGTATTCAGATAAATGCTTCTTGTAAGCATTCATCGCGGGTAGACGTTTCTCTACCCAATCAAGCAATCCTTGCATTACGCGTCTCCCTCGTCCACACCGATCATGATCTTAGTGTCACTCAAATACATATGCTTTGGTACAACAAGATTCAATGGAGCTGGTACGCCTTGGAATACTCGACCTGCCATATCAAACTTTGAACCATGGCAAGGACAGAAGAAACCAGACTTAACACCCTGAACTTGTTCTGCAAAAGAATCTGGCAGGTAAGTTGGAGAACAACCTAAGTGCGTACAGAAACCAACAGCAACGAAGAATTCCGGCTTAATTGAACGAAACTCGTTCTGCGCGTATTCTGGTTGTTGTTCAGCTTCAGATTGAGGGTCACGAAGTTGACCACCGATCGCTTTTAGATTCTCTAGCACCGATTCAGCACGGCGTACAACCCATACAGGCTTACCTTGCCACTCGACACGAACCATTTGTCCCGGCTCTAACTTACTGACTTCCACTTCCACCGGTGCGCCTGCAGCTTTCGCCTTGGCACTCGGATTCCATGATTTAATAAAAGGCACGGCTACAGCAGCTGCTCCTAAACCACCAACAACGGCTGTTGTTGCGGTTAAGAAACGCCTGCGACCGTTATTTAAAGGCGCGTTGCTCATCCAAACATTCTCCCATTTGCTCCTTATGGATTGAAATAATTCCGAATAAAGAGCATGGCTAACAAAATATGTATTTAGTTCTATTTATTGACGGCAAATGATAAATAAAACCCTACTTTTTGACAAGATAAAGCTACCTTTTTGTAACAATCATGAGGCAAAGCGCACATTGGGTTACAAAAGCTTTCAAAATATAAGAATTTGGAAATAAAACGAGGGAGGGAAAGCGTTTAGAGGGGGCATAAAAACAAAAAGCCCGGCATATAGCCGAGCTTTGAACCACAATTCCAGTCGAAAAACTGGGAGCGTGTACTTTTTCGTAAAGAAAAATTAACGCTTAGAGAATTGAGGTTTACGACGTGCTTTACGTAGACCAACTTTCTTACGTTCAACGCAACGAGCGTCACGCGTAACATAGCCAGCTGCACGTAGAGCAGGACGTAGAGTTTCATCGTATTCCATAAGAGCACGAGTGATACCGTGGCGGATTGCGCCAGCTTGACCTGAAATACCACCACCAGAAACAGTGATGTAAAGGTCAAGTTTCTCAGTTAGTTCAACTAGCTCAAGAGGTTGTTTAACAACCATACGAGAAGTTGGACGACCGAAGTAAACATCAAGGCTGCGCTTGTTGATTACGATCTCACCAGAGCCTGGTTTGATGAAAACACGAGCTGCTGAGCTTTTGCGACGACCAGTGCCGTAGTATTGATTCTCTGCCATTGTCTTAATCCCCTTAGATGTCTAGTACTTGTGGCTGTTGAGCAACATGGTTGTGCTCAGTACCAGCGTACACTTTAAGCTTACGGTACATCGCGCGGCCTAGTGGACCACGTGGAAGCATACCTTTAACTGCTAGTTCAAGAACCATTTCTGGTTTCTTAGCAATTAGCTTTTCAAAAGTGATAGTTTTAAGACCACCTGGGAACTCAGAGTGACGGTAGTAAACCTTACCCTTAGCTTTGTTACCAGTTACAGCAACTTTCTCAGCGTTAACAACGATGATGTAATCACCAGTGTCTACGTGAGGAGTGTATTCTGCTTTGTGCTTGCCGCGTAGGCGAGAAGCGATTTCACTTGCTAGACGGCCAAGAGTTTTGCCTTCAGCGTCTACAACATACCAGTCGCGTTTTACAGTTTCTGGTTTAGCAACGAAAGTTTTCATGCTAATAATTACCTATTTAAAAAATTTACACTTAAGGAATACTCGCGTATTCCCACTGTCTAAGAGTTACCATTCATCACCCCTTCGAGTGTTGGAAAACTCTTGGCATAACGTGATTTTACTCATCGCTAGAGGCCCGCAGTAACGGTAGGTCGCAGGATTATAGAGAAGAGCGAAGAAAAAATCACCTCTTTTTGAACAAAATCACGATTTTTTTAATTCTCTTTCTTATTCGAGATAATCAAAGCTAACTTAAGTGTTCTTTTGCCAAATACTCATGGCTCTGCATTTCAATTAAACGCGACTGACAACGTTTAAACTCAAACTCTAGTTGACCATGGGTGTATAGTTTTTCTAGCTCCACTTCCGCTGAAATAATCAGTTTCACATTGCGCTCATAGAACTCATCAACTAACGCAATAAAGCGTCTAGCAGCGTCATCGGAAGTCACGCCCATTTGCAACACATCAGCCAATAGAACCGTGTGATAAACCCGAGACAACTCAATATAATCGTTCTGGCTACGAGCCGACTGACAAAGCTGAGCAAAAGTACCATGCAGCACACCATCACTCGCTTCGACCACATCTAATTGACGGTGATTAACCTCTATCTGCTTAAGCTTCTCTTTATCTTCACCAACAAGCTGCGCGTAATATGTTTCGAGGTTAATGTTAGCTTGGCTATCCAGTGGGTAATGGTAGATCTCAGCCTGCTCTAAGGTTCTCAGACGATAATCAATTCCGCTATCAACATTAAGAATATGACAGTTGTCTTGAATGAGCTTAATAGCGGGTAAGAAACGCGCTCGCTGTAACCCGTTGCGATACAGATCCGCAGGTGGAATATTAGAGGTCGCAACCAAGATAACGTTTCGAGCGAATAACTCTTGGAACAAGGTTCCTAAGATCATCGCATCCGTGATGTCTGAAACAAAGAATTCATCAAAACAGATAATATCCGCTTCTTCTTTCAACTTATCTGCGACTAGAGGCAACGGGTCGCTAACATTACCTAGTGCCCTTAGCTCATCATGGACTCGATACATAAAGCGGTGAAAGTGAACGCGCATTTTTTTTGTGGTCGGTAAAGCATCGTAGAACGTATCCATTAAATAGGTTTTACCGCGCCCGACGCCGCCCCAAAAATAGAGGCCTTTTGGTGGCAGTGGCAGTTCTGGCTTTTTGCCCATTAACTTCTGGAATCGAGTCAGTTGAGGAATAGGGGCATTCATGTAATCTTGGAATTGATGAAAGAGTTCATCTAAAGATTTAACGGCTTGCTCTTGTGCTGGATCTCTTTGAAATCCATGTTCTTTTATATCTTGTTCGTATTTTTTAATGGGATTCATGACGACATTTCCACAATGAAAGCGATATCAGACAGCAAATAAAAATGAGCCCAAACAGTATGAGACATGTCGCTATGCGGTGAATAATGCAGCATCAAACTGCTAACTAGCGCACACGCATTTCTCTTTATACTGCGGCTTTCTCATAGTACCATGGAGCTGTATCACGTGTAACTAAGCAGTAACAAACATGTTAAAAAACAATAATAAGGAGCTGTTATGCCTTGGATGTATGCCGTTGCCGGTTTACTAGTCGGAGTTATTTTAGGGGTCGCTATTTCTCGTCTCATGACACCTGAATACAAAAAACAAAAGAACGTACAGAAAGAATTAGATAGCGCAAAGTTTGCCCTGGAACAGCAGCGACAAGAGCTAGCTGACCACTTTGCGAAATCAGCAGAAATGTTGGACACCTTAGGTAAGGACTATACAAAGCTTTACCAACACATGGAAAAAACAAGCTCAGAGCTACTCCCTAACCTGCCAGAGCAAGACAACCCATTTGTGAAAACAGCCGCTGCTCATTCGGATAAGCCACAAGATAAGTCTTCAGTTAAAGAGTCGACGCTTGAAGAACAACCGAAAGATTACGCTAATGGCGCAACGGGTTTATTTACCGAGCAGAAGAAAGAAATCATGGATGCTCCCGATGTCGTTACAGCAAAAGCATCGTAAACATTTAACACTTCTGTGAACTTTACAAAGGTTTTTGAGTCATAACTTTCACTCAGGTCATTTGAAATTTCTCATACTTATTAAACGTATAAGAGGGTTAAGACCTTAACTAGAGAGGAGTTTATGGTGAAAAAACCTTTGCTTGCTTTATCAGTACTGACTTTAAGCTTAAGTTCAATCATCACCCCCATTCAAGCTACAGCCGCACTTCCATTAAGTGTGGGTAATGAACAATTACCAAGTCTTGCTCCTATGCTTGAACAAGTAACCCCCGCTGTGGTTAGTATTGCCGTAGAAGGCAAACAGGTACAACGTCAGCAAATCCCTGAACAATTTCAATTCTTTTTTGGTCCAGAACAAACACGAGAGCGTCCATTCCGCGGGCTAGGATCTGGTGTCATAATTGATGCCAAGAAAGGCCATATTGTCACCAATTACCATGTCATCAATGGTGCCGACGATATCAAAGTAAAACTGCATGATGGTCGAGAGTACGATGCAGAACTCATCGGCGGCGACCAGATGTCTGATATCGCGCTATTAAAACTCGAAACAGCCAAAAACCTTACCCAGATAAAAGTCGCAGATTCCGACAAATTGAGAGTCGGCGATTTCAGTGTGGCTATCGGCAACCCATTTGGGCTTGGTCAAACCGTAACATCCGGTATCGTTTCAGCGTTAGGACGTAGCGGTCTCAATCTAGAGAACTTCGAAAACTTCATTCAAACCGATGCCGCGATTAACAGTGGTAACTCTGGAGGTGCGTTAGTGAATCTTAACGGTGAACTGATTGGTATCAACACGGCCATCCTAGGACCTAACGGAGGCAATGTCGGTATCGGCTTTGCCATTCCATCCAATATGATGACAAACCTGACTGAACAGATTCTCGATTTCGGTGAAGTAAAACGCGGCATGCTTGGTGTCCAAGGTGGAGAGGTCACCTCGGAATTGGCTGAAGCGCTTGGTTATGAGTCCAGCAAAGGTGCTTTTGTTAGCCAAATTGTACCCGACAGTGCTGCAGACAAAGCCGGATTGAAAGCGGGCGATGTCATCGTCTCCATTAACGGTAAGCGTATTGACACTTTTAGTGAGTTAAGAGCCAAAGTAGCCACCTTAGGTGCAGGTAAACAGATCGAGTTAGGCGTGGTTCGTGACGGTAAGAATAAGACCTTTGACGTCACGCTGGGTGAATCCACAAATAGTAAGACACAAGCTGAAAAGCTCCATGAAGGACTTGCCGGTGCAGAGCTCACCAACACAACCGACAGCGATTCAGCGACAGGCGTCAAGGTATCAAGTGTCGCTCAAGGTTCGCCAGCAGAAGCTTATCAGCTTCTTAAAGATGACATCATCATCGGGGTAAACCGACAACCAGTTAAGAACCTTGCTGAATTTAGAAAGATTCTTGAAAAACAACCTGGCGTATTGGCACTTAATATCCAGCGAGACGATAGGACTATCTATCTAGTTATTCGATAGCCATACGTCAGCGTAATTACAGGGGGGCTCAGTAAGTTTGCTTTAAACTTACTCAGTCTCCCTTTTCTTTAGATCAATCAAAATGCTATGCTTCACTGATAATCAAGTCAGTCATCCATTGACGGATGCTTCATACCTTACTTGTTGAAGAGGGAAACATGCTGTCCTTTCTATTTCGTTCTATTTCCCTTGGACTCGTTTCAGCGGCGCTTATTCTTCTCGCATTCCCGAGTTTAAGGCCGGCGATTGTTGCAGACGTCACGAACCCTCAAGTCGATAATATTGGCTCTCTTCAGATCTCATTTAACCAAGCGGTGCGACGAGCTGCACCCGCTGTGGTCAATATTTATAGTCGTAAATACGCAGAAAGCGATCGCAACAAGCTACTAACTCAAGGATTAGGTTCAGGGGTGATTGTTAGTGAGAAAGGCTACATCATTACCAACTTCCATGTTGTTGCTCAAGCTGACCAAATAGTCGTGGCACTTCAAGACGGACGAGTAGCGGCCGCACAACTTGTCGGCTCAGACAAACGCACCGATATTGCGATACTCCGAGTCAGCGGTGACAACTTACCTGTTATTCCACTGAACCCGAATTACAAAGCAAATGTCGGCGACGTGGTGCTGGCTATCGGTAACCCATACAACCTAGGGCAAACGACAACCTTTGGCATTATCTCTGCAACAGGTCGTTCTTCGATCAGTGCAGATGGTCACCAAGCCTTTATCCAGACTGATGCTGCAATCAATGAAGGTAACTCAGGTGGTGCACTGGTTAACTCACAAGGTGAGCTCGTCGGTATCAACACGGCTTCTTTCCAACAAGCTACCGACATGGAAACCTACGGGATCTCATTTGCAATCCCCTACTCACTTGCTAATAAAATCATGGAGAAGATCATCGCCGATGGTCGTGTCATTCGTGGTTATATTGGTATCGACGGACAAGACATCAATTCGGTGACATCACGCTTGCTCGGTACTAAGAACATCGGTGGTATTGTTGTCTTAGGCATTGACCCGAATGGTCCTGCAGCCGATGCCGGCTTTGAAGCACAAGATATCATTATCAGCATCAACAACACCCAAATTAGCGGACGACAGAGCGTAATGGACATTGTTACTGACCTTCGCCCGGGTACTATCATTGATGTTGGTGTATTGCGCAAAGGTGAAAGCAAGACACTCAAGGTCACCATTACCGAAGACACGCGCCTGTAGCCTATATTTAGTTTGATTGCTAATAGCGAGCAACTCAAACCGCCATGTACGGATGCAAAAAGTATAGATACAAAAAACCCAGCTCTTAAGCTGGGTTTTCTTTTATCAATCAAAGCTAATGATAAACTCAATCAAAACTAGGCGTCACTAGGTTCATCGATATCGATGCGAGTCACACGCTGCAAACCTCTTGGGAGCAGACCACCACGACGACCACGCTCACCACGGAAGTTTTCAAGATCCGCAGGTTTCAAGCCAAGTTTACGTTTGCCCGCGTAAATAGTCAGCGTTGCATTCTCTGGAATAGCCATCAGATGCGATACAAACTCTTCACGCTCTTTTGCTTTCGCAGAAGGGATGTTGATGATCTTGTTGCCTTTACCTTTGCTCAGCTGAGGTAGGTCTTTAATAGGGAACAACAACATACGGCCTTGGTTAGTAATTGCCAGAATCTGATTACTGTCCAAGTCAGCAATAGGGCTTGGCAACATCACTTCAGAAGCTTGTGGCAAGTTAACTAACGCTTTACCGCTCTTGTTCTTTGACAGCAGATCGCTCCCCTTACAAACAAAGCCATAACCAGCATCAGAACCGACTAACCATAATTGTTCATTCTCTCCCATCACCACTTGGCGAATAGAAGTACCCGGGCTGACGTTCAAGCGGCCTGTAATTGGCTCGCCTTGGCTACGTGCCGACGGTAATGAATGAGATTCAAGGGAGTAGCTTCGGCCATCACTGCCAAGGAACACCGCTTGTTGGTTACTCTTACCCTTAGCACTCGCTAAGAACTTATCACCAGATTTGTAGTTCAAGCCTTCAGCATCAACTTCATGCCCTTTAGCATGACGAATCCAACCTTTCTCAGACAACACAACCGTGATTGGTTCGCTTGGTACTAAGTCGCGTTCTGTTAGCGCTTTCGCTTCAGCACGCTCAATCAGAGGTGAACGACGATCATCGCCGTATTTATCTGCATCGGCTTGGATTTCTTTCTTGATCAACGTATTCAAGCGACGCTCTGAACCGAGTAGCTTTTCAAGCTTTTCGCGTTCAGCTTCAAGTTCCTCTTGTTCCGCTCGGATTTTAAACTCTTCTAACTTAGCTAAGTTACGAAGTTTAATATCAAGAATCGCATTAGCTTGAATTTCAGAAATGTTGAAACGGCTCATCAATACAGGACATGGTTCGTCTTCTGTACGAATGATTTCAATCACTTCATCGATATTAAGATAAGCAGCAAGCAAACCTTCTAAAATGTGCAAACGTGCTAGTACTTTATCTAAGCGGTACTGCAAACGACGACGAACAGTTGTACGACGGAACTCAATCCACTCTTTCAGAATTTGAACTAGGCCTTTAACTTGAGGACGATTGTCTAAACCAATCATGTTCAAGTTAACGCGGAAGTTTTTCTCTAGATCCGTAGAAGCGAACAGGTGGCTCATCAATTGGTCACAGTCGATACGGTTTGAGCGAGGAACGACAACAATACGCGTTGGGTTCTCGTGATCTGATTCATCACGTAAGTCGTCAACCATTGGCAGCTTCTTAGCGCGCATCTGGTTAGCAATTTGCTCAAGTAACTTCGCACCTGACACTTGATGAGGTAAAGCCGTGATAACAATATCAGAGCCTTCCTTGTGCCAAACCGCGCGCATCTTGATGCTGCCACGTCCAGTACGGTAGATCTTTTCGATGTCCGACTTCGGCGAAATAATCTCAGCCTCTGTCGGGTAATCAGGCCCTTGAATGAAACCCATCACATCTGGAAGTTCAGCTTTCGGCGTATCAATCAAGTGAATCGCTGCGTTCGCCACTTCACGGACATTGTGAGGCGGGATGTCAGTCGCCATACCTACCGCGATACCAGTAATACCGTTAAGTAAGATGTGAGGCAGACGTGCAGGCAACATTTGAGGCTCTTTCATGGTGCCATCAAAGTTTGGTTGCCAATCAACGGTGCCTTGACCTAGTTCACCTAGCAGAACCTCAGCAAACTTAGACAATTTCGCTTCGGTATAACGCATTGCAGCGAACGATTTCGGGTCGTCCGGAGCCCCCCAGTTACCTTGACCGTCTACCAATGGGTAGCGGTAAGAGAAAGGCTGCGCCATCAATACCATCGCTTCGTAACAAGCAGAGTCACCGTGTGGGTGATACTTACCTAATACGTCACCAACGGTACGTGCTGATTTTTTGTATTTCGATGCAGCTGATAAGCCCAGCTCAGACATCGCGTAGATAATACGACGCTGTACTGGCTTCAAGCCATCACCGATATACGGTAATGCACGATCCATGATCACGTACATTGAGTAATTTAAGTAGGCATCTTCGGTGAACTTGCGCATTGGCAGCTGTTCAACGCCATCATATGTAATTTCGTTAGACATCCATTATACCTCGGCCATATCACCGTTAGTCTGTAGCCATGTACGGCGATCATCTGCACGTTTTTTACCAAGCAGCATGTCCATCATCTCGTTGGTCGCTTCGTTGTCATCAATCGTTAATTGAACAAGGCGACGGGTGTTTGGATCCATGGTGGTTTCACGCAACTGAAGTGGGTTCATTTCACCCAGACCTTTGAATCGTTGCACGTTGATCTTGGCTTTCTTCTGCGATAGTCGCTCAAGCACACCGTCTTTCTCTGCGTCATCGAGTGCGTAGAACACTTCTTTACCGCAATCGATACGATACAGAGGAGGCATTGCCACATAGATATGACCCGCTTCAACTAATGCATGGAAATGGCGGGTAAACAATGCACATAGCAGTGTCGCGATATGAAGACCATCCGAGTCCGCATCGGCAAGGATACAGATCTTACCGTAACGCAGGCCTGATAAATCATCGTTGTCCGGGTCGATACCCAGAGCCACCGAAATGTCGTGCACTTCTTGCGAAGCCAATACTTGGTCTGCTGACACTTCCCATGTATTTAGGATCTTACCTCGAAGTGGCATCACCGCTTGGAACTCACGATCACGAGCTTGTTTAGCAGAACCACCCGCCGAGTCCCCTTCCACGAAGAAGATTTCGGTACGGCTTAAGTCTTGAACCGAACAGTCCGTTAGCTTACCCGGCAGTGCTGGGCCTGACGCGATTTTCTTACGCACAACCTTTTTGCTTGCGCGCATACGGCGGTGAGCATTCGCAATACAAGCTTCTGCTAACTGTTCTGCCAATTGTGGCTTTTCGTTCAACCACAAGCTAAACGCATCTTTTACCACACCAGAAACAAACGCAGCGGTTTGACGAGAAGACAAGCGCTCTTTTGTTTGACCAGCAAACTGCGGATCTTGCATCTTCACCGAGAGTACGTACGAACAGCGATCGAAAATATCGTCGCCCGTTAGCTTAACCCCACGTGGTAGCAAGTTGCGGAATTCACAGAACTCACGCATTGCATCAAGCAGACCTTGGCGAAGACCGTTTACGTGTGTACCACCTTGTTTAGTCGGTACTAAGTTCACGTAACTTTCGGTGATCATATCACCGCCTTCTGGCTGCCAAATAATCGCCCAGTTCGCCATTTCTGTTTCAGCTACGAATTCGCCAACATACGGTTCTTCAGGAAGTAAGGTGTAACCTTTCACGCCTTCGGCAAGGTAGTCTTTTAGGCCATCTTCATAGAACCATTTATGTTCTTCACCGCCAACCTTGTCGACAAAGGTAATTTCTAAACCTGGGCAAAGAACTGCTTTTGCACGTAGGTTGTTAATTAGACGAAGTGTCGAAAATTTAGAGCTATCGAAGTATTTTGGATCTGGCCAAAAATGTACCGTCGTACCGGTATTGCGATGACCACAAGTACCTGTAACAGTAAGATCCGTTACGGCATGACCACCTTCAAGGGCAATTTCATGTACCTGACCGTCACGGCGAACCGTCACTTCAACACGTTTTGACAACGCGTTTACCACCGAGATACCTACCCCGTGCAAACCACCTGAAAACTTGTAGTTATTGTTCGAGAACTTACCGCCAGAGTGGAGCTTAGTTAAAATCAGCTCAACACCTGAGATCCCTTTTTCAGGGTGGATATCAACCGGCATACCACGGCCATCATCCGTCACTTCTAACGATTGGTCAGCATGCAACACGACTTTAATCTTCTTAGCGTGTCCCGCTAGTGCTTCATCAACCGAGTTATCAATGACTTCTTGGGCAAGGTGGTTTGGTCTTTCTGTCTCGGTATACATTCCCGGGCGATGTCGCACGGGGTCGAGACCTTCAAGTACCTCGAGGTCTTTTGCATTATATTGTTCAGTCATAATACGGAGTTTACTCAAAAAGTTTGCGTCAGTTCGCTGGCTCTAGTTTGACTAAAGCGAAATCATTACTATGAACCGTCATAGTAGAGCGAACGAGCGAAGTATTGGGGAATATAGTCTGGAAGCTGAGTAATGATGTCAAGCTAGTTCAAAAACTAAGGCATCAAACTATGATATTTCACCACTGATAGATGAAATAACAGTCAAACAAGAGAAAATTACTTGATTGCTGAAACAGATTAAAGGTTTAGAAAGGTGATGATTTGTTGGGGGTAGCGTTCAAAATTAACAAAGCTATGATCCCCCCCCTCTTCTACTGTCTGTACTGCACCTTGGTACTTCTCTACCGCTTGTCGGTAATCCAGAACTTCGTCTTCCGTTTGCTGAAGTAACCAGAAGTCACTCGGCTGAGCGATAGCCGGAACCTCTAACGCCTTCAGTTCATTGATATGTTTTGTTTCCAGAACATATCGCTCTTCTGTATATGGATTTACTTGTTCACCTAAATAGTCAGCAAGAAGCTCATACGGCTTAACGGCTGGGTTCACAACCACAGCTTTAAAGCCATAGTGACTATTCAGCCATGTTGAAAGATAGCCACCCAACGAGCTACCTACCAACGCTATCTGATATTGCTCTTTATATTGCTCCACCAGTTGCTGCAAATAAATGGCCGCTTGCTGAGGAAAACTCGGCAGTTGAGGTGTCATCACCTTGATATCAGGACGATGCTCCGCGCAATAGTCAGTCATCACCGTTGCTTTGTGAGAACGTGATGAACTGTTAAAACCGTGAATATAGAGAAGCAGTGGCGGCTTAGCGGCTTGCTGTTCAGAATCAAACATCAATAACCTGCCGCTTCAAAATCAGGTAAGAATTGTCCATGAGGTAAACGGCGTACTTGCGTACTTACTGATCCATCTTGATGCAATTCAATCTCTCTCCAACCAGGCGACAAAGTATCAACCGCAAAGTCATCTGAGTTAGGTTTGAATTGCACACAAGTCGACGGTGTTGCCATGACTTGTACACCATGATGATCTCGATTCATGTCTTGATGAACGTGACCACACAGTACCGCTTTCACATTGGTGTGCTGTTGAACCACTTCCCAAAATTGATCAGCATCTTTCAGACTATGTTGATCCAGCCATGCACTGCCAACCAATAGTGGATGGTGGTGCAGCAGAACCAAGGTATTACGTTCGGGAAATTCGGTTAGCTTTTGTTCTAGTAGATCAAGCTGTTGATCACTGAGACGTCCGTGAGGCACACCAACCACTTGCGAGTCCAGCATCACCATCTGCCAATTATTACCTAGCAAGACATGCTCAACGCACTGTATTTGTGGTGATGGTAAAACACTGCCCATATTCGGTTTGAAGTCATGATTCCCTGGCAACCAGTAACACGGTTTATCCAAAGGTTGAATTCCTGACTCAAATTTTTGGTACGACTCAGCACTGTGATCTTGAGAAATATCACCGGTTGCTAAAATCGCTTGATAGTCAAAGCCCTGACTAACAATGGCATCGACTACAGCACGAAAGCTATCTTGAGTGTTGATGCTTAATAAGCTGCCATTGCTCGGCGCAAATAAATGCGTGTCCGTTAGCTGTACAAGCTTAATACTGCTCTCATCAAATTTTGAAGTGTGTGATAATTCCAAAATAACAAATCCAGATACGTTACTGTTTAGACTTTAAAAGTGTTTTTAAATAGGCTCAATTAAAAAGAAACTGGAGTTCGGCTGATGCCCGTTTTTAAACAAAACGTTAACCATTCCCCAAGAAATTTGTTCAATTGAAATTTCTCATCCTTTTGCAGAAGTTTTGTGTTGGGATAGTCATATTTTGCTTTGACTCGCGAAAAATCCCCGCTAGCGCACACTTCTGCAACTCGAGCGTCGTGATATAGCCTGACAGACATTTTTGGCAAAGGAAACACTGGCATCGCGTCACTCTGACATATATCTATTAATGTGGTGTATTTTGTGACCTCATTCACTGTCAATTGATACACCATATTAACGGCTTGGTAACAGCGAACGTCACCAACCTCATGCTCAACCGGTAACAGAGCATTAAGTTTGGCATAGTTAGTCTCGTAAACTCGCATCAATTCAGCCAGATCGACATGATACGGTTTTTTGACTGCTATATTTGGCATGACGTTAATCTATCCACTCTGACTGTAATTCTTGGTAGTTCAATTGTAGCCACTGCAGCGCAATGATCGTGGCGCCATTTTCAAACACACCGTCTTTTACTAACTGATAAGCGGCTTCGCGACTCATCACTTGCACGCGAATATCTTCACCTTCGTAATCCAATCCGTGAACCCCTTTTGCTGTCGTGGCGTCAACACAACCAACAAAGACGTCGAGCTTTTCTGAGCAACCGCCGGATGAAGGATAATACGAAGTAATAGGCAATACAGATCCGACGTCGACCCCCGCTTCTTCCATCGCCTCACGACGAGCAACATCTTGTGGTGATTCATCGGTATCAATAATCCCCGCAACAATTTCGTGTTGCCACGGGTTCTCATGCTCTAGAGCACCGACACGGATCTGTTCGACGATCACCACTTCATCACGCACAGGATCATAAGGTAGCAACGCGGCAGCATGTCCACGCTCAAACATCTCACGCTCGATTGGTTGGCTCCAGCCGCCCTCAAACAGTCTATGTTTAAATGTGTACTTAACCATTTTGAAAAAACCACGAAACAGCGTCTCTTTTGAGACTATTTCCACATCTTGCGGAGTAAACTCATGTCGTTGATTGTCATACTGTTGCATTTGGTACCTCACTAAGTGATCTTATAGTTTACTCATTGTCCGAGTTAACTACCAAGGATAAGGTTCAACTTTTAGTATAAAACTTATAATTAAAGTTAAGTTTTAAAAAATAAATATTGCACAAGTGGACAGTTAACTGTAAAAAAGTGCAAAGTTTCGAGTAAATTACCACCAAACTGGGTTAAACTCTTTTAAAGAAAATTCCATTAAAGGCAGGAATAGGAAAATGAAAAAACTGCTTCCACTATTTATCAGTGCAGCAATTGGCAGCCTGAGTTCGTCAGCTTTCGCTGATACGCTAGCTGAGGTTTACGACCAAGCAAAACAGAACGATCCTCAACTTCTTCGTTCAGCAGCGAAGCGCGATGCCGCTTTTGAAGCAGTAACGTCAAGCCGAAGCTCTTTGCTACCACAAATCAACCTGAACGCGAACTACGATATCAATCGCGGAGAGCGTGACTACGATACTGCAAGTACTTCGAATCTTGACAATAATCAATGGGGTGTTGGCATTGGTTTCAGTCAAGAGCTTTACAAACGCTCTTCTTGGATCACGCTAGATACAGCAGAGAAAAAAGCTCGCCAAGCCGATTCTTCATACGCAGCAGAGCAACAAGCTCTGATCCTTCGTGTTGCTACCGCTTACTTCGAAGTACTTCGAGCTCAAGATAGCTTAGAGTTTGTTCGTGCAGAAAAAGCCGCAGTTGCTCGTCAACTGGAACAAACTAAGCAGCGCTTTGAAGTTGGCCTTTCAGCAATCACCGATGTACATGATGCGCAAGCTCAGTACGATGGCGTATTAGCAGACGAAGTTTTAGCAGAGAACACTCTGATTAATAACTACGAAGGTCTACGTGAAATCACAGGTCAAGAGCACTCTAATCTAAACATCTTAGATACAGACCGTTTCTCAGCAAGCAAATCTTCTGAATCTGCTGTTGCACTGGTTGAGCAAGCACAAGAGAAAAACTTGAAGCTATTGGCATCACGTATTGATCAAGACATCGCTAAAGACGACATCACACTAGCAAGTTCTGGCCACCTACCAAGTTTAACTTTAGATGGTAGCTACGCGTTTGCAGGTCAAACGAATACAGCGACTACTGCTACAGGGAATGGCGACTACGACCAAGACAATCTAAACGTTGGTTTGAACCTTAAAGTACCTCTATACACAGGTGGTAGTACAACTTCTTTGACTAAACAGGCTGAATACAACTACGTTGCAGCAAGTGAAGATCTTGAAGCAACTTACCGTAGCGTTGTAAAAGATGTTCGTGCATTCAACAACAACATCAGCGCTTCAATTGGTGCGCTACGCGCTTACGAACAGTCTGTTGTTTCTGCTCAGTCGGCTCTAGAAGCTACAGAAGCAGGTTTTGATGTAGGCACTCGTACTATCGTTGACGTACTAGATTCAACTCGTCGTCTATACGATGCCAACAAGAACCTTTCAGATGCTCGTTACAACTACATCCTAAGTGTACTTCAGCTTCGTCAAGCTGTTGGCACGCTAAGCGAACAAGACATTGTTGATGTAAACGCAGGTCTAAAAGTCGCAAGTAAGTAATGCTTAAATCCTAGTTAAATACTCTAACCTGAGTATTTAATAAAGTGACTAGATTACCGTTACAAAAATGCCGCTCAATGAGCGGCATTTTTATTATCTATTGAAAGCTAACTCTCAGCTTAACCCAAAGGTTAAGCCTTGAGACGAGAAAGCTAGAAGACTAAGAGTTAGCCTCGACCACCTTTAATCGCTTTAATGATTTCAGTCGTAGAGCAACCATCTTCAAAGTTAAGTACTTTAACTTCACCGCCAGCCGCAATCACTTCCGCACCACCAGCAATCTCTTCAGGTTTGTAATCACCACCTTTCACAAGAATGCTTGGAAGAACTTCAGAGATCAAACGTTGCGGTGTATCTTCAGAAAACGGAACAACCCAATCAACCGCACCTAAACCAGCTAGTACCGCCATACGACGATCAGTTGGGTTCACAGGACGACCTGGACCTTTTAAGCGTTTCACTGATTCATCCGTATTCACAGCAACGATCAAACGATCACCTAACTCAGCAGCATGGTTCATGTAAGAGACATGTCCCGCATGCAGGATATCAAAGCAGCCATTAGTCATAACGACTTTCTCGCCTTTCGCACGAGCACGTTTCACCGCTTCAACTAGGGCAGCTTCAGAGATCACACCGTAGTCAGTATCTTGGCTACCATGAATCGCTTCCGCTAACTCAATCGTAGACAACGTCGATGTACCTAGCTTGCCGACTACCACGCCAGCTGCAGCATTTGCTAATGCACACGCCTCATCAAGTGGCTTACCTGCAGCAACTGAAGCTGCTAATACTGAAATAACCGTATCACCAGCACCAGTAACGTCATACACTTCTTTCGCTTGGGTCGGTAAGTGGAATGGTTCTACGCCTTTGCGGAGCAATGTCATGCCATGCTCACTGCGAGTCACTAGCAAGGCTTCAAAATCAAACTCTTCGATTAACGCTAGCCCTTTTTCGATCATTTCATCTTCAGACTTAACCTTACCGGCAACCAGCTCAAACTCCGCCATGTTTGGCGTAAGTAATGTCGCCCCACGGTAGCGTTCAAAATCTGCACCTTTAGGATCAATAAACACCGGAACGTTCGCTGCGCGCGCTTTTTGAATAAAGCTCTGCACATGCTCCAAAGCACCTTTCGCATAGTCAGATAAGATTACCGAGCGTACATTAGGAAGAGCTTGCTCCATGCGAGATAAAACAAGTTCAGGATCCGTGTTCTCAAATTTGTCTTCAAAATCAAGACGGATTAACTGCTGTCCACGGCTCATGACACGCAACTTTGTGATGGTCGGGTAATCTTCTAACTCAACAAAATCACACTTAACCTTTAATGCACCCAAGGTATTTTTCAACACCTCAGCAGGCTCATCTTTTCCAGTTAAACCAACGATATGAGCATGACCACCAAGCGAGGCAATATTCATTGCTACGTTGGCAGCACCACCAGGACGCTCTTCGTTATTTTCTACTTTAACAACGGGCACAGGTGCTTCTGGTGAAATACGGCCAGTAGGGCCATACCAGTAACGGTCAAGCATTACATCACCGACAACAAGAACGCCTGATTGGCTGTAGTCAGGTAGAATTGGTTTCATTGTGGATCTCCAAAAATCGAATCTGGCTAGAGTCTAGCACACTGATTACAGTGGCTAAACCATAGAAAAATGAGTGAAAGCCTAACTCGATAGATACTCTAGTAGCTAAGAAGTCGATAAGCGATCACTAAATGATAATGACGTAACCGTTAAGAAATAGTTCCGTTACGCTTCCATCCATTGCTTCCATGCCTGAACAACATGTTCCCTTTCCATTTTAAATTTATCAATCGCCACGTCCGCATCAAGGTTGAGTAGGTTGCGGTAATGGATTTCATCTCTTAATGCTGTATAGGCACTAGTTAATGCCATGCCTTGCTGTTCGTCCATAATCCCTTGTGACAACAGACTTTCAAAGATTCGTACATTGTCACACCAACGAGTCAACTTAGGTTTTTCATTACTGTATCGAAGTACTAAATATTGCGCCAAAAACTCAATATCGGTGATACCACCCGCATCTTGTTTCAGCATGAATCGATCGGCTTTTTTTCCACCGAGGTGCCCGCGCATTTTTTCACGCATATCGACAACGGATTTTTTAAGTACAGCTTCATCTCGAGTCAAACACAAAATCTCATGGCGAGTCTTGTTAAATGCCGAAGCCAATAAGTCATCACCATAAATCATACGAGCGCGAGTCAAAGCTTGGTGTTCCCAAGTCCACGCGTCATTGTGCTGATACTCGTCAAAAGCATCGGTTGGACTCACCAATAAACCAGAGACACCTGAAGGACGTAAGCGAGTGTCGACCTCGTACAAAATACCAGAAGCAGTTCTGGTCGAGAAAATATGAATAATGCGCTGCGCCAATCTCAGATAAAATTGGCGTCCGTCGATCTCTTTTTTACCATCAGTATAGATGTGTACCGGGCAATCGTGCATGAACACAATATCAAGATCGGAGTTATAACCAAGCTCCCAACCGCCGACTTTGCCGTAACCAACCACGGCGAAGCCACGGCCTTCACGATCTTTAACGTGGGTAGGCTCCCCAAACTTGGCTGTCACTTGTAACCAAGCTTGATTAATGCCGGCCTCAACAATCGCTTCTGCTAAATAGGTTAGATGGTCGCTTACCTTCATAACAGGCAAAACGCCCGCAATATCAGCGGCTGCAATTCTCAAGATACAAGTCTGCTTAAACTGACGCAGCCCCTCCATCTGTTGTTCCATGTCATCTTCAGGAATACGGGCTAGATAATCACGTAACTCGGTCTTGTAAGACTCTAAAGGCACGGGGTTATAGAGTTGCTGCGGATCAATAAGTTCATCTAACAGAATTGGGTAACGACCCAACTGCTCCGAGATCATCGGGCTCGCTGTACATAAGCGAACGAGTTGAGTGAGGGCAGCGGGGTGCTCATCCAATAGCTCAAGATACGTGGTGCGTGTAACGATTTTTTGCAACAGATGCAGCACTCGAGACAAACCAAATTCAGCATCCTTGGCGGTATAGAGCGCTTGAAACACTTTGGGCATTAATCGATTGAGTACTTCACGTCCACGAGGGCCAAGGGTTTTCTTAGCCAAATCAGCTTTGAATTGGATAATGGTTTTCGCCGCTTGCTGCGGGTTAGCAATCGCGATGTCATGCTCTAGAACCTGCTCAATCACATCTTGCTTATGAGCCATATCCCACAACTCACTAAAGTGACTCGCGATTGGGTTAGCATCATCTTCATCAACCCCAATTAGGTCTTCGAATACGGTGTGAACATTCGCCATATGAGCACGTGTCGCATCAATCAAACCATCCCAATCTGCAAACTGCATGGCGACAGCAAGTTGCAACTGTTCGAAATCGCCATCAGGTAAGGTTTGAGTTTGCTTGTCTGCCATCGCTTGTAATAGGTTCTCAAGGCGGCGTAAAAACAGGTATGCCTCACGTAAGTGACCGACTTCTTCTGCTTCTAATAAATGAAGAGATTCAATCGCACTTAGCGTCTCCAACAAACCTCGACCACGAAGGCTCGGTTCACGTCCACCACGAATCAGTTGAAAGACTTGAGCAATAAACTCGACTTCACGAATACCACCAGAGCCAAGCTTAATGTTGTTTGATAAGCCACGACGTCGCACTTCGCTACTGATCATCGACTTCATTCGACGCAAAGATTGAATGGCACTGAAATCAATATAACGACGAAAAACAAACGGACGCAGCATCTGGCGGAGCTCTTGGTATTCAGGGTACATTTCGCTGCCCATCACACGCGCCTTAACCATTGCGTAGCGTTCCCAGTCACGGCCTTGTTCTTGGTAATAGTCTTCAAGAGCAGCATAGCTCATGACCAAAGGGCCGCTCTCCCCGAATGGACGCAAGCGCATGTCGACTCGATAACAGAATCCGTCAAAGGTTTGCTGATCAAGCGCCTTGATAATACGTTGCCCCAAACGCGTGAAGAACTGCGCGTTGGCGATACTTCTTCTTGCTCCTTGGGTTTCACCATTCTCAGGGTAAGTAAAAATTAGATCGATATCGGAAGAGAAATTCAGCTCACCGCCACCTAACTTGCCCATACCTATGATCAACATAGGCTGCGCTTCACCTTGCTCGTTACAAGGTGTGCCCCACTCTTTACAACAAATATCGTACTGCCATTGATAGGTCTCGAAGATCATCGCCTCTGCTAGCATCGACAAATGATTTAAGCTCTGTTCTAGATCCCATGAGCCCATAAAGTCACGCCAAGCAATGTAGATCATCTCTCGATTACGGAATTGACGCAGTACACGTTGGCCGCTCATTTCATCAGCACAACCAGAAAGTAACTCGGCCAAACGCTTACGATACCCTTCCGCGCGCTCTTCACATCTCAGCATCTCTGGCAAGGTGCTGGATAAAATCGAGTCACGCTGTAAACAATCACCAACAAAACAGCTCAAGCCTAATACACGCTTGAGCTCGGCAATCAATGACTCAGGCCAAGTGTTAATGGCGTCACTTTGATGCTCTAATAATTGCTCAAAAGCAGACTGGGAATGAGTGACGAGTAGAGAAGGCAATGGCATGTTTCTTCCTTGTGTAAGCTGCGCACCGAACAATTGGTTTGTCGGTTCGGTTCTTCAATAACGAGTTCTAAAAACTAATGATTAGTTATACCAAAGTTCTGCCAATAAAAAACGCCCGCATTAGCAATGTGGGCGTTTTATCAGTGAACTTATCAAGCAAAGCCTTTATCTCTAATAACAAGTCTCCGTGGCCAAACCTCTAGGAATAGACCTATAGATCTTGCGAACTAGAGCTCAAGACCGAGAACAGGGGATTAAACCTTAAACTGCTTAATCTTACCGTCTAGCTCTTGTGCGTTGCTTTCCATGATCTCAGAAGTCTCGAGAAGCTCACCCACCACCACTACGGAGGCTTCAACAAGCTCACGAACATTGGTCAAGTTGACACTCATCTCTTCCGCCACACTAGTTTGTTGGCCCGCAGCAGTCGCGATCTGGAAGTTCATATCATTAATCTGGTTTACCTGACTTACGATGCCATCAAGCTCAGAACCAGCGTTAGTCACTAGGTCTACGCCTTCAGCCGCTTCAACAACACTCTTTTCCATCAGCTCTACAGCCGAGTTAGCACTGCTTTGTAGATGGCTGATCATATCTTGAATTTCTACTGTCGCTTGCTGAGTACGTTGCGCAAGGTTACGAACCTCATCGGCAACAACCGCAAAACCACGCCCCGCTTCACCTGCACGCGCGGCTTCAATCGCTGCGTTCAAAGCCAATAGGTTGGTTTGCTCTGAAATGCCTTGGATAGTACCAACCACACTGCCAATCGAGTCTACGCGCTCTTCTACTTGGTTTACCGCTGCTGCAGAGGCTGCGATGTCCGAAGAAAGCTCACTCATCTTAGAAACAGAACCTTGAACGAACTTCTGACCTGTTAGTGCTTGACCTGATGCTTGCTCAGTAAGAGAAGAAGCACTTTGCGCGTGCTCAGCCACGGTTTGCACAGTAGACGTCATCTCGCTCATTGCTGTCGCTAGTTGGTCGATTTCGTTAAATTCTTCCTGAGCTGAATCTTTGGTTTCGGACATGCTGATGGTCATCACTTCCGTCAGGGCAAACAACTCATCAGAAGAGGCCACCTGAGTTTTGATCATGTCACTCAACTGGACTCGAGTTTTTTCGAGTTCTCGTGCCACATCACCGTATTCATCTTTACAATCCATATGAATTGGCACTGATAGGTTCTTATCGGCCATCGTTTTAATGGCGTCATTGAGGTATTGAGTTTGGCGAAGCATAACGCGCGCTGCCGCCAATAGAAGAACCACAAACACAATGATCATCAAGGCTGTTTGCCAAGCCACTTGAACTAGGTAAGTCTCGTAATGCTGCTGTGCAACTTGTGCATTGTTAGTGACTGCAAGTAATGAATCGTAAAACGCACTTGCGTCCCATAGCTGCTTCGAAATAATCAAGATAGTGCTGAAAACCATCAGCATGATCATTTTTGGAACGAGACGGATGTCCGAGATAATCCTTTCCCACGGCTTGAATGACAGTTTAGTCATTGTCAGTTCTCCATTAACTCTTATATATTGATGGCTTCTATATCCGCGAGATGGCTATGTCAGTCAAAGTTCGCGATTTATTTTGAGCCTCGTATGAATGTTAAATAGTATCAAAGACACCACTAAGCCGATGAGCTTATTATCACTGATTCTCTCTTTCTTAGCGTTATTTGTGATCTCAGGCTTATTGTTTGCACCGATTGATAAAGAATCGAAACAAGTTCTTATCGGCCTGGACTTTATAATCTGTAGCGTTTTTCTTTTTCAGCTCACTATTGATCTATTCAGATCACAAAATAAGAAAGAATATCTAAAAGTACACTGGATCGATTTCTTGGCAAGCATCCCTATGGTCGAGCCACTTCGATTCGCTCGCATTTTTCAGATCTTGCGCGTGATTCTCGTTCTTCGGTCAGGAAAACGTGTTTTCAGGGAGCTGTTTAGCAATCGAAAAGAAACGACACTCGCCTCAATTATTTTGCTATTGGTTATTCTCCTGACCATAGGTGCAGGAACAATACTGCTGCTAGAGCACAAGGATCCCAATGCCAACATTACCACTGGCCAAGATGCTTTATGGTGGGCTTTCGTAACGATTAGTACCGTGGGGTACGGCGATTATTATCCAGTGACGAGCTCAGGCAAGTTAGTCGCTTCTCTGGTGATCATTTGTGGTGTGGGTGTTTTTGGTATGATTTCAGGGTTGATTACTTCTTTGATCACCTCTCCAACTCGCCATGACAATCAACGAGCTGAAAACAAAGAGAAGCACCTTGAGAAGATCATTGAGCAACAACAGAAAATTCTCGAACGACTAGAAAAGCTGGAACAACAAACAAAAAAATAGGGCCGAAGCCCTATTTTCAATTTCATGTTGTTATGAAACTCAGTCTTGCCAATACGGCTCAACTTCTACACTTATTTGGCGTGTCTGTTCCATCGCATGCAGAATAGACACCTCTTGACGAGCTAACCAACGCTCTAGCTGAACCTTCTCATCGCCTTCTAACTTCTCAGTCAAAGGCTCTAATGTTTTAAGTGCCAGCAAATCGTCAATACCTTGCACCATATCGGCCCATGGCAAGCGGAAACTGTTTCGTTCATCGTCATCATACAAACTCGCGAAACCAACACCAGAATATAGGTTTCTCATCAAACGATATTGCTGTTCAATATACGCTTGGCTAGTCATCACTCGCTCTGGCGGGAAAGCTTCCATCAAGTCGGCCCATGTGCGATCGAGTTGCTTAACCGAAAACCATTCGATACCACGTGCCATTTGTTCACGTGCTTTTTCGTCTAAGAATGGTTGCCAGCCACGAGACAAGATCCAGCGACTCAGATCTAGCAACAAACCAGTGTAACGAGCAGAGCTCAACAAGGTAAGCAGTTCTTCGCGATCGGGAAGTTGCTCTTGCATCTCTTTAAGTTCAGCGACCAAAAACTTACGCGCATCCAATTTACGCAGTACGTGGCCTTTATCTTCGAGCAAATCTTCGAAGTGGTCATAGCTTTTTAGCCAGTCGAGTTCTTGCTCAAGCCACTTAAGCTCTTGGCGTAAAATGGCACTCGCGCGTCTTGGGACAATGCCACCATAGATGGTGAAGGTTTGACGAATAAAACTCAGCGAGTGACTGATCTCATGTAACGCTTCAATGGATTGGCGCTCGGTGAAGATCTGCTCATGATAATGCCAATGAGCGAGAGCATGCTCTAAAGATTGAATGAAACACGATTCAACAGTATCACTTTTAGCAGTATCAACTAAGGTCAAAGGAGTGACTTCATCTCCTTGATAACCTTGAGCAAGGCGGTAACCCTTAGCGGCTTTGCTTAGATTACCTAAACGCATGCCACCTTGTTCACAGAATTGACGAGACAGTGTAAACAGAGCATCTGTTTGACCGGACTTAAGTTCCAATTCGACTTCACAAATCGGTTCTTGCAGTTCGCCTGATTCAACAAAACCTTGATCGAATGCGACCTCGACTTGACTGCCATCAGGCATACCAATCAACCACTGCTCACGTGTGAAGTTGGTAGAAAATAGAGGAGTCAACTCAGCTTCCAGCGTTTCGATGTCTTTGCCCGCTGGCCAGGTGTCCTCTGGATGTAGGGCTAGCTTAGGTTCATTGCTGTCATGTTCTGCATTGTATTCAGGCCTTTGATGCAGGCCTGCAACCACACGACCAGCCGTCTTTACGGTTTGTACAAATACGTCATCAAAGCGTCGAATGCGCAAGCCAGTATCGTGCTTACGTAACCAGTTATCGGGGGTGTCAAAGTAGATGTTACCTAGCTCACGACAACTGTGCTGAAGTACTTTAGTTTCAGCAATTTTATTGCGTAAAGTCTCTGAAAAATCAGGAGAAACAAAAAACTTCAGTTCTATCTCGTTTTCCATAGTTATACCTTTCTGTGAAGATAGGGACAGGATATTGCCAATTTGAAAACTCAGCAAGTCAGAAATATCGCCCTTATGATGATCTAAAACAGTTTTAATGAGACATTGATTAGGTTAACATGCGCGACTTTGTAGCCATCGCTTAACATTTCACCATGAATATGGTGTATGTTGTTTTAAGGTTATTATTTATTAGGTTGGATGACCATGCCAGTAAATACAATTATGGGGTTATTTGCAAAGTCCCCAATTAAACCTTTGCAGCGTCACGTAGTATGCGTGAACGAATGTTGTTCTCACCTAGTTAATTTCTTTGAAGTTTCTTCAAAAGGTGACTGGGAGAAAGCATCAGAAATTCGAGCTCAAATTTCTCACCTTGAGAAAGAAGCTGACGTACTAAAACGTGAAATTCGCCTTAAACTTCCTCGCGGTTTGTTTATGCCAGTTGATCGCACCGATATGTTGGAGCTATTAACTCAACAAGACAAACTAGCAAACCTAGCGAAAGACATTGCTGGCCGTGTATATGGTCGTCAACTTGTCATTCCTGCTCCTATGCAAGAAAACTTCATCGCTTACGTTAAACGTTGTCTAGATGCAGCGAACCAAGCACAAAACGTAATCAATGAACTAGACGAATTACTTGAAACGGGCTTTAAAGGCCGTGAAGTAACACTCGTTGCTGAAATGATTCATCAATTAGATGTAATTGAAGATGACACGGACGCGATGCAGATCGAACTACGCCAACAACTAATGGCGATTGAAGATGGTCTGAATCCAGTTGATATCATGTTCTTATACAAAATTCTTGAATGGGTTGGTGGTATTGCAGATCAAGCACAGCGTGTAGGCGCTCGTCTTGAAGTAATGCTTTCTCGATCTTAAATCATACGTTAACTATATAACGAAGAGCATTTTTTGAACAAACCACTTATGCGCTGAGTATTTCTCTCGCTGAGCGGTTTTTTGCGTCTAAATTTGTTCCGCTTGTTATCAAACAACTAGGTATTACGATGGATATCCTTGCTAACTACGGCACTGTCCTGATTATTGTTGCAGCAGCTTTCGGTTTCTTGATGGCTATTGGTATTGGTGCAAATGACGTTGCGAACGCAATGGGCACTTCAGTAGGCTCTAAAGCTCTAACCGTTAAACAAGCGATCATTATCGCAATGATCTTTGAATTCGCAGGTGCTTACCTTGCGGGCGGCGAAGTAACAGACACGATCCGTAAAGGTGTTATCGAAACATCTCTGTTTGCAGATCAACCTGACGTACTTGTGTACGGTATGATGTCTGCACTACTAGCTGCTGGTACATGGCTACTTCTAGCTTCATACATGGGCTGGCCAGTATCAACGACTCACTCAATCATCGGTGCAATCATCGGTTTTGCTTGTGTGTCTGTGGGTACTGAAGCTGTAGATTGGAACAGTGTCCAAGGCATTGTGGGAAGTTGGATTGTCACACCATTGATTTCCGGTATCTTCGCCTATCTCATATTTGTCAGTGCCCAGCGACTGATATTCGATACAGAAAACCCGCTATTCAATGCGAAGCGTTTTGTACCGGTATACATGTTCATTACTACAATGGTCATTGCACTTGTAACGATCAAGAAAGGTCTTAAGCACGTAGGCCTTCATCTAACCGGTACTGAAGCATGGTTATGGGCTGCAGGTGTTTCTGCTGTCGTCATGATTGGCGGTTACTTATACATTCAGAAGAAGTTTGCTAACCGCGAAGAAGACCACGGTTTTACTGGCGTAGAAGGTATCTTCAGCGTACTAATGGTTATCACAGCTTGTGCAATGGCATTCGCACACGGTTCAAACGACGTTGCGAACGCGATTGGTCCACTGTCTGCTGTTGTTTCAACGGTTGAGCACATGGGTGAAATCTCAGGTAAGAGCACTATCGCATGGTGGATTCTTCCACTAGGTGGTATTGGTATCGTTGTTGGTCTTGCAACAATGGGTCATAAAGTAATGGCAACCGTTGGTACTGGTATTACAGAACTAACTCCTAGCCGTGGCTTTGCAGCTCAACTAGCGACCGCGTGTACGGTTGTACTTGCTTCTGGTACTGGCCTTCCGATTTCAACCACGCAAACATTGGTTGGTGCGGTATTAGGTGTAGGCTTTGCTCGTGGTATCGCAGCTTTAAACCTAGGCGTTGTACGTAACATCGTAGCTTCTTGGATTGTGACGTTACCTGCAGGTGCTCTACTTGCTGTTGTATTCTTCTACGCAATTCAGGCTATGTTTACTATGTAATAGCCCTGACGCTAGTCAATATTAGCGTCAGAAAACGGTGAGCTTCAGTAAAGATATGTAAATACCATGTCATTATTGACTCAAACGCACAGAAAGGGAGGCTTTGCCTCCCTTCTTTGTTGCACCATATAAAAAAACTAAATATTATTTGCTCATTGAGGCTGACTCATACGCCTACTCAATTTGAATCGTTAAAGGATTTACTGTGAAAAAACTGATTAGCTTAGTTTTGTTCGCAATGCTTGCGGCTCCAGCTGCCTTTGCTCAAGACCGTTATATTGCTGACAAACTATTTACTTATATGCACTCTGGCCCAAACAATACTTTCCGTATCATAGGTAGTATTGATGCCGGCGAGAAAATCACCTACCTGCAAACTAACAAGAGCACGGGTTACACTCAGGTTCAAGATAGCCGAGGACGTAAAGGTTGGGTTGAGAGTAAGTTCGTAAGCACAAAAGAAAGTATGGCGCTGCGCATGCCTAAGCTAGAGAAAGAACTCTCTGAAGTAAAAGGCAAACTGGCGAATGCTCGCCAAAGTGCTGACAGCGAAAAAGCAGGTCTCGCAAGCTCTCTAGACTCTCGCAACAAACAGATTGCTGAACTAGAGCAGAACTACAGTGAGATTAGCCAACAGCTAACGAGCTCTCAAACTGAGAACCGTCAACTACGCGCTAAGCTAGATACTCAAAAAGATGACTTACTATTGAAGTACTTCATGTACGGTGGTGGTGTTGCTGGTATTGGTCTACTTCTTGGCCTTGTTCTGCCACACATCATGCCTCGTCGTAGAAAGTCACCAAACGGCTGGGCGTAAGCCTCGCATTTGCTAGTAGGTTCAGTATCGAATATCAAAAAGGAGCACCGAGGTGCTCCTTTTTATTTGTCTGGATTTATCATTCAAGTCACAGCGCTAACATCAATCACAGTAAGTAATATCGATAGTACTAACCTTTCCACTCATACAAAGCTGGGATTTCTATTTTCTGCTGATTGAATTCAATGATTACCGATTGTGGTTTAATCTCAAGCAACTGAATACCCCGCTCGATCCATTCCCCTTGAGCAACTTCATGTCCATTCACTTTTACCCAACGCTTAGTTTCGCTACTCGAGTACATGTGAGTTTGTAAGTCTAACTTAGGTAATACACCAGACAATCTATTGCCATGTGTTTCTAAATCGATGACCTGAGAATCCATATTCCCCACAGGTCTAGAATCCATCGGTTCAGATGAAACCGACTGCTCTCCCATCATTGATTCAAGCTTCAACGCTAAATCGGGTGACAACTCGGTGAGGTCTAACCCTTTCAGTAAATCACGGTCCGATTGCAGCGTGGCATTATCATTATTCGTTCCAGGTTGAACTGACGGTTCAATAGATAATGGCTCTAAATTCGTTGCTGCTTGATTACTAGTATCTACATTTGCCAATATCGCTTTTGAGTCACTAGCGATATTACCGATGTCGGTGCCCATCTTTGCATGTATCTCTTGACGCGGTAGTGCTTTCAAAAGCTGGCTTACCGGTGCCGAGCGAACAGAGAATAATGCTTCATCGTCTGCATCCACTGACACTGCATCCACACTGGCACTGGCAATGTGAGGCTCAAGGTCTGATTGAAGCTTTGATTCAGGCAGAGCTACGGGGCTAGCCGAGCCTTGCTGCTGCTGTTGATTATGCGACTGGTAAGCCAGAACGCCGCCCACCAATAAAGAAGGCACCAAGACAAGGATCAGTCCCATTGTTAACGATGAACCTCGTTTGTTGCTAATCCCTCTAGCAGAACTAGGCACGTGATGGTTTTGGTAACCTTTAAAACTAGGTTTATTATTAGAAGACTGTTTAAGCTCGTGCATAATACGTGACATTAGCTTTCGCCTCCTTCTAATGACATCAACTTAGGCGAGTCGAGTTGAGCTAATCTCTGCAACCTTGCTAAGGTGCGCTTACCTGCGATGCCATCAACAGACATACCCTGCCAAGTTTGAAACGCTTCGATTTTCATTTTCAATTCATAGTCAAATACATCACTGCCCGATACGTCTTCACCCAAGACTTCTGAAAGCAATAGATCAAGTAAAGCAACCGCCTCACCTTGATAGCCCTCTTTCAGGGTCTCTCTTAGCGGCTGTTTCCAAATCGCGACATAATCACCTTGCCAAATTTGCTTTAAGGTGCGCTTAGGCATCACCAATAGCTTTTCGTTGACTAGGAGCTCAACAGACTCCTCAGACGCGCCATAAAGTACAGCAAACACAGGTTCTTGACCTAATTCCAGATTAAGAACCACGGGAACTCCAAGTTCAATCAAATATTCTAAATTGGCTTGATGTTGCTCACATACAAATACACTTTGTTGTTCACTCAAACATAGCCAATCACGAAGCGAAGATTCATACCCCCAAAGCGTGTATAGGTCCCTAATTGCAAGCGTTTGATTATTCCCTTGCCTTAAGTGATTCTGAACATCTTGTGGTAGTGCAAACTTCGAAGCCTTGAGATCTTGAACCGATATAGATTTATCATCCAATATCGGTGCTTCAGCCACAAATGAGCGTTGAGTATTCGCCGCTACTTCCGTTTTCACTTCACTGGAAGTATCCGCAGGCATCCATGAACTAATATAGGTTGGGGCGAAGTTAAAGGTCGCGATTACAAGGCCGACACTTAATGTGGCAATCCCCGCGTATTGGATTAATTTTGGAACTACATGAGTAGCACGAGTTTTCTCGACGTGATACACATCGGCCTGAAAGGACATGACCTGCTGACACGCTCGATTAACCGTTTCATTGTTCGGTAATGGCTCACCATCATGAAAAGCCAATTGCAGGGCTTTATCACACACCAAGTTAATGAGCCTTGGAATACCATGAGTATATTGGGCGATCAGCTTGATTGAACGATTCGAAAACAGCATCTGCTCGCCACCCGCCGTTTCCAAACGAAACGCGATGTACTTGCCAGTTTCTTCAGTATTAAGAGGCAGTAAGTGATAGCGACCTGTAATGCGCTGAGCTAGCTGACGTAATTGAGTGGTTTGTAAGTGCTGTTGTAATTCCGGTTGGCCGACCAACAGTACTTTTAACAACTTACGACTGTCTGTTTCTAGATTGGTTAGAAGGCGTAGCTGCTCCAATACGTCAGCAGCAAGGTGTTGTGCCTCATCGATCACCAATAAGGTTTGAATACCTTCTGCATGGCTATCCAACAAAAAATAATGAATCGCTTGGCTGAGCTGTTTGAGCGATGCTTGTTCAGGGTATTCCACCTCAAACTCATCACAGATAGCTTCTAGTAAATCCGTATTGGAAAACGTAGGGTTGAGTATAAGGCCAGCTTGAGTCTGATTATCGAGTGATGACAACATCGCTTTGGCGACCGTTGTTTTCCCAGTACCCACTTCACCAGTAAGCATCGCGAAGCCCCCACCTTCGCCTAAACCGGCTTGTAGGTTCTGCATCGCTTCTTGGTGACGCTGACTCAAAAACAAATAGCGAGAATTTGGTACAATCGAAAATGGCATCTCAACGAAGCCAAAATATTCCTTATACATGTGCTGCCCTATAATTACGATTAATGGAAAGTACCATTGCTCGCAGTAAAGTCCAGCAGTGATAAAACATTTCGAGGTGATAAGTTGCAAATATACGATAGCCTACCAAAAGACAATGGGCTACAGCGCTATCTAGTCGGTGGAGCGGTACGCGATAAGCTGCTCAATATTGATAGTTATGATAGAGATTGGGTCGTGGTAGGAAGTACCCCTCAAGAGATGGAAAGCCTTGGCTTTACTGCTGTCGGGAAAGATTTCCCTGTATTCTTACATCCAAAAACCAAAGAAGAGCACGCACTGGCTCGCACTGAGAAAAAATCCGGTTCGGGTTATACAGGTTTCGAATGTTACTTTGCACCAGATGTGAGTTTGGAAGAAGATCTCATGCGTCGAGATCTAACGATCAACGCCATCGCTCAAGATGACAATGGCCAACTTTACGATCCTTACCATGGCCAAAAAGATCTCTCTGATCGTATTCTAAGGCACGTCTCGGATGCCTTTGTTGAAGATCCTCTTCGTGTGCTGCGTGTGGCTCGCTTCGCCGCCAAACTCCATCATCTCAACTTTACGGTTGCATCTGAAACCATGGTGATGATGAGTGAGATAGTGCAATCAGGTGAACTGGCACACCTCACTGCCGAACGAGTTTGGCAGGAGTGGCATAAATCTCTTAGTACTCCGCACCCTGAAGTGTTCCTTTCTATACTGAAAGAGTGTGGCGCATTAGCTGTTGTGTTGCCTGAAATTGACGCTCTATTTGGTGTGCCTCAACCTGAAAAATGGCACCCTGAGATCGACACGGGCATTCACACTCTGATGGTGGCTAAACAAGCAGCACTCTTAAGCCAGTCATTGCCAGTACGCTTTGCCGCTCAAGTACATGATTTAGGTAAAGGCGTCACGCCAGAAAGCGAGTGGCCAAGCCACAAAATGCATTGCCATACAGGCTTAAAAATCATTAAGAAGCTGTGTGAAAGAGTCAGAGTGCCCAATGAATTCAGAGACCTCGCACTGTTAGTGTGCGAACAGCATTCCAATATCCACCGTGCAGGCGAGCTAAAGCCAACCACCTTCCTCAAGGTTCTCAACAAATTCGATGTTTGGCGTAAGCCAGATAGACTCGACGATATACTGCTTTGCTGCCAGGCCGATCACGCAGGCCGAAAAGGATTAGAAGATCAGCCTTACCCTCAGAAAGCGCGTTTTGAAGTGGCTTACCAAGCAGCGCTTCAAGTCGAAGTGAAATCGATTATTGCCGATGGTTTTCAAGGTAAATATATTCGAGAAGAACAAGAAAAACGCAGAGCGGTCGCAATTGAAAGGGCCCTATCTGAACTCGCTGATAATTAAGCATTAGAAGATTGATAAACACGTATCAAAAAAACCGCTATTAGGCGGGTTTTTCCGTTTCAATCTGTAGGACCATACATGTGTCTTCGTAAGTCGAGCGCTACTGCATCATCAAGAAAGCGAATAGACCAAAACCTAAAATCAAGCGGTAAATAACAAACGGCGTCATACCCATACGAGAGATAAGCTTCAAGAAGAAGTGAATACAGATATAAGCACTAATGAAAGAAACCACGATTCCCGTTAGCAAAGTACCAACATGGATTGGATCACCACTGGTCACTAACTTCAGGCCCAAATAACCACCAGCCAGAGTGATGATTGGGATAGACATCAAGAAAGAGAATCGAGCCGCCGCTTCACGTGTGAAACCAAGGTAAAGTGCTGCGGTAATCGTTGCGCCAGAGCGAGACGTACCTGGGATGATCGCCATTGCTTGAGCAAGACCAATAAACAGCGCCTTTTTCCAACCCGCTTGGTATTCGTCATCACGCAGGCTTGAGTTCTTATCCACCCACCATAGCAACAGACCAAAGATAATGGTGGTCGTCGCTATCACCCATGCACTGCGCAAGTAAAGCTCAACAATATCTTTCATCAACAAACCAAAGATACACGCAGGAATCGTCGCGAGAATGATCATCCACGCTAACTTCGCTTCTTTACTGCGATCGCCTTTAAACACTGAACCAAAGAATGCGCTCAACAGAGAGACCACTTCTTTACGGAAATAGATAACCACGGCTGCCAAAGTACCGACATGGACAGCCACATCAAAAGCCAAGCCTTGATCTTCCCAACCTAAAACAGCAGAAGGAAGGATTAAGTGTGCAGAACTGGAAATAGGTAAAAACTCAGTAAAGCCTTGCACCAACGCCAACATAAACGCTTCAAAATAACTCATTACTTGCCTTCAAATTATAGTTTCATATCTACAACAGAGAGTGTGTCTAATTGCTGCATATTCTGCCATATTTCACTGACGGTTCTTCCATCTTGCGGGATCACTCTCGCAGGACAGAGATCATAAAGTGGTTGTGTTACAAAAGAATATTTATAGATATCACTGCGTGGTAATTCTGGCTCGCTCTCAGAAACCACCTCTCCAAACAGCACAATATCAAGATCGAGCTTTCGATCTTGAAGCTTATGGGCATCTTGAGGGCGACCCCATTTAAACTCAATTTCACGGAGGTGCTGTGAAAATTCAGTCAATGAGAGTGATGTATCGATCTCAACCACAAAGTTATAAAACGAGTGGCTTTTAAACCCCACAGGCTCACAGTGATAGATCTTAGAGCATTTAAGGTTAGTCCCTAATGATTGAAGCTCTGTCCATGCCACCCTTGCATGCTTGTCGCGGTCTATGTTCGTGCCAACACCAACATAGGCTATTGTCATGCTTGACCTCTTTCGATGATCACACCCACGGCTTTTGCTTGTGGTACTGCGCCAGGCTTCGCTAGACGAATTTTAATCCAAGGCACTGAGAACTGAGTCATAATCAATTCAGCGACTTCTTCTGCCACACGCTCAACCAATAGGAATCGGCCATTCGCAATGTGGTCAAGTACGGCAGTGCTGACTGTCGAGTAATCCAAAGCATCGACAACATCATCACTCTTACCTGCTGGGCGATTGTCATGAGCCATTTCAATATCAAGCACAAGTTTTTGTTTAATCTCTTGTTCCCAATCGTAAACACCGATCGTTGTAATTACTTCTAGCTGTTCAATGAAAACTTTATCCAGTGCCATGACTTGTCCTTTTAGAGGTCGGATACCCATACCGGGGAAAAAAACGTATTATTTGCGTAATTCCAGATATGATATCAATTACTCTTAGATTGAGCATTATTTTCCCATCGTTAGGTTTATAACTGTTTAAGGAAAAACATGACCCCATTGGCACTCATCATGATTATTGCTGCCTATTTACTAGGTTCAATCTCTAGTGCGGTCTTGATATGCCGAGTCTTAAGACTTCCTGACCCAAGAACTGTGGGGTCCAATAACCCCGGAGCCACCAATGTGCTTCGCGTGGGTGGCAAAGGCGCCGCTGCGGCCGTCCTGCTTTGTGACATGCTTAAAGGCACCATTCCTGTTTGGCTTGGCTACTACCTCAAGATCGATCCCATCATTTTAGGTGTTGTGGCGATCGCAGCCTGCCTTGGTCATATGTATCCAATATTCTTCCACTTTAAAGGTGGTAAAGGCGTCGCAACCGCACTCGGAGCTATCGCCCCAATTGGATTCGATCTAACGGGCATGATCATGGCGACCTGGTTAGTTGTGGCATTTTTGTTTCGTTATTCTTCTTTAGCTGCACTGGTTACTGTGTTGCTCGCACCTTTCTACGCTTGGTTAGTCAAACCTCAATACACACTGCCTGTGGCCATGTTGTGTTGTTTGATCGTCCTACGTCACCATCAGAATATCCGCCGCCTACTCGATGGCAGCGAACCAAAACTCGGGCAAAAAAAATCGGCTTAAACTGTCATGTCTAAGCCGATCCATTTTTAAATTGAGATACGTTTAAACCAACGTAAATCTCTGTCGAGCAATACTATTCAATATCTAAAGCTTACAGCAGATGTTTATCTAAAAACGTCTTCAGCATTGTGTTCACAAACTCTGGTTGCTCTAGCGAACTAATATGACCAGCATCAGGAATCACCACTAACTCACTGCCCGTAATACAATCGTTCATTAGGTATGACTCAAGTGCCGGACGTGGTTTGTCTTCTTGCCCTACAGCGATCAAAACTGGCAGTACAAAGCTCTCTACTGCTTCAATCATATCGCGACGTCCAAAGACCATTCGACCGATTCGAGCCACTTCTTCAGCGTTCTCACCCTTAAGAGCCGATAATTTCTGAGTAAAGCCTTCCACTAAAGTTGGCGTGTTTGTTTGAGCATCATTTGCAAAGAACAATGGAACAACCGCTTCAACAATCGGTTGAGGAACCATCTTGGTTTGAGTAATGGTGTCTAACATGCTGAAGTATTTAGCATGAGCAACTTCTGGTTCTAAACCAACAAAGGTATCCATTAGAACTAAAGATTTAATACGTGCAGGTGCAAGTTCCGCTAACTCGGTTCCCCACATACCGCCAACCGATAAACCTACTACGGAAAATTCTTCGATTTCTAAATGATCAAGTAGATCCAAAATGTGTTGAGCGTAATCTTTTAAGTTGCGCATCGAGCTCGGCGCGGCTTGTGATTCACCATGAGACCAAAGCTCTGGAACAATACAGCGATACTGAGCTTTTAGAGCCTCGATCTGTGGCTGCCACATTGCACTGTCCCAAAGGTAGCTGTGGCCTAATACAACAACAGGGCCTTGACCTTCATCTAGGTACGCCATCGATTGATTGTCTACTGTGAACTTGTTCATTTTCTTCCCTAATCTCTATCAGCAATTATTTATCGACATACAGTCGGTAAGCTAGGATATAAAAACGGCCGCACTCAGCGACCGTTTATCGAAATACTATGGTTTATTTGGCGATTGGTTATGATTAAACAATCGGCTCTAGCTGGTCAATTGGCCAACGCGGTGTGGCATGGACAGATAAATCAGCCGTTTCACCATTCTTCAGGCGCTGCATGCCCGCATAAGCGATCATCGCACCGTTATCTGTACAGAACTCAGTGCGTGGGTAGTACACCTCTCCACCGATTTTCTTGGCTAATGCTTCAAGCTCAACTCGTAGTTGTTTGTTGGCACTCACACCGCCAGCAATCACGATACGTTTCATACCCGTCTCTACCAACGCACGCTTACACTTGATTACCAAGGTCGCACAAACCGCTTCTTGGAACGCATAAGCGATGTCAGCACGAGTTTGGTCATCATTGTCATTAGCACGAATGGTATTTGCCGCGAACGTTTTCAAGCCCGAAAAGCTCATATCTAGACCCGGACGATCGGTCATTGGACGTGGGAACTTAAAACGACCTGGCGTGCCTTTTTCTGCGAGTCGAGATAGCAGTGGACCACCTGGGTAATCTAAGCCCATTAGCTTCGCGGTTTTATCAAACGCTTCACCCGCCGCATCATCAATCGATTCACCAAGAATTCGGTATTCACCAATGCCTTTCACTTCTACCATCATGGTATGACCGCCAGACACCAGCAGAGCAACAAATGGGAATGGTGGAGGATTATCTTCTAGCATTGGCGCAAGAAGGTGACCTTCCATATGGTGCACTGGCACAGCAGGCACGCCCCACGCATAGGCAATACTGCGACCAATCGTTGCGCCCACAAGCAATGCACCAACCAAACCAGGGCCAGCCGTGTAAGCCACGCCATCAATATCTTTCGACGTTAGGTTCGCTTCTGCCAATGCCGCTTTAATCAGTGGAATGGTTTTTTTTACGTGGTCACGCGACGCTAGCTCAGGTACCACACCACCGTAATCGGCGTGCAGCTTTACTTGGCTGTATAACTGATGAGAAAGCAGCCCTTGCTCATCATCATAAATTGCGATTCCTGTTTCATCACAAGAGGTTTCAATACCAATAATGCGCATAATTTTCTCGGCACGCTTTCGTCTAAAATGGGAAATTAGCGCAATATTACCCTGCCTAAGCTCTTCAAACAAATATTGTACAGACTATAATCGACAAAGTGCTTTACAAAGCCACTGTGATCGGATTAAAATTCCGCACCATTTTTGATCAAGCTGGTTAATGACCAAACGCGAATAGAGAGTTAGCTCGATGGGTAACTTCTCTGATTTGGTACTGAATAACCAGCGATAATGAATAACCCCTGAGGTGAAAGGCATATGCCAATAGTTAAAGTACGTGAAAACGAACCGTTCGACGTTGCACTACGTCGTTTCAAGCGCTCTTGTGAAAAAGCAGGTATCCTTTCTGAAGTGCGTCGTCGTGAGCATTACGAAAAGCCAACTACAGTTCGCAAACGCGCTAAAGCAGCAGCTCAAAAGCGTCACGCTAAAAAGCTAGCTCGCGAAAACGCACGTCGCGTTCGTCTGTACTAATAACTTAATCCATAAGGACTGAGTTATGGCTCTTATTGAACAACTCAAAGAAGAGCAAAAATTAGCGATGAAAGCCAAGGACAAACCGCGCCTTGGCACTATCCGCTTAGCTCTTTCAGCAATTAAGCAACGTGAAGTTGACGAACGGAACACTCTGAACGACGACGACATTATTGCTATATTAGTTAAAATGGTTAAGCAACGTCGCGATTCTGTTGCTCAATATGAATCGGCAAATCGTCAAGATCTTGCTGACGTGGAAAAAGCAGAAATTACGGTACTTGAAGGCTTTATGCCTCAACCGCTAACTGAAGAAGAAGTTATTGCACTACTTGATAGCGCAATTGCAGAAGCTCAACCTGCGGGCATGCAAGACATGGGTAAAGTAATGGCTATCTTGAAACCACAAATTCAAGGGCGTGCAGATATGGGTGAAGTTAGTGGTTTAGTTCGTTCTAAACTCGCTTAATCCCAAATCAAATTGCAACAAGCCGTGCAATCCTTCGGAACGCACGGCTTGTTTGTATCTGTAACCTATTCAAACTATTATTATCCACACTCTCAGTTAGTGCATTTTTCTAAGGTTTTATGGCAGGACACATCCCGCGTAGTTTCATCGATGATCTCCTAGCGCGTCTCGACATTGTCGATATTGTGGACGCACGCGTGAAACTTAAGAAAAAAGGCAAAAACTATGGTGCTTGTTGCCCATTTCACAACGAAAAGACCCCTTCTTTCAGCGTAAGCCAAGAAAAACAGTTTTATCACTGCTTTGGTTGTGGCGTACACGGCAATGCTATCGACTTCATTATGGAGTTCGAACGTCTCGATTTTGTTGAAGCGATTGAAGAGCTGGCCTCATTTTTAGGACTTGATGTTCCTAGAGAACAGCGCAGCGGTGAAATATCTACGGCGCCAAGAGCCAACAGCGAACAAAAACGTAACCTCTACGATTTGATGGGCGGCATCAGTAATTTTTACCGCTCTCAGCTGAAAATTTCAGCTAACAAACCTGCGATTGATTACCTAAAAAATCGCGGTCTTTCTGGTGAAATCGTACAGAAGTTTGGCATTGGCTACGTCGCTGATGAATGGGACTTGGTTCGTAAGAACTTTGGCCAACAAAAAGAAGCCCAAGACATGCTCGTTACTGGCGGCATGTTGATAGAAAACGATAAAGGCAACCGATACGATCGATTCCGTGGACGCGTGATGTTCCCGATTCGTGACCGTCGAGGCCGAGTGATCGGGTTTGGTGGTCGTGTCTTAGAAGACGGCACACCGAAATACCTGAACTCACCAGAAACGCCTATCTTCCATAAAGGCAAAGAGCTTTACGGCCTTTATGAAGTGCTGCAAGCCTACCGTGAACCGCCGCAAATACTTGTGGTTGAAGGTTACATGGATGTCGTGGCATTAGCGCAATATGGTGTTGATTACTCAGTGGCATCACTGGGCACCTCGACAACCGGTGACCACGTTCAAATGTTGTTCCGCCAAACCAGCACAGTGGTTTGTTGTTACGACGGTGACCGAGCAGGTAAAGAAGCGGCGTGGCGCGCACTCGAAAATGCACTTGAATACCTGAAAACAGGTAACACGCTCAAGTTTCTGTTCTTGCCAGACGGTGAAGACCCAGACAGCTATATTAGAGAACACGGTCAGGCTGCTTTCGAACAGCTCGTCCACAATGCGACACCGCTTTCTACTTACTTGTTCGATAATCTTATTGAGATACACAAGTTGAACTTGGGAACAACGGAAGGGAAGTCGGCACTGCGAGCACACGCAAGCGCCTTGATTAACAAAATCCCTGACAGTTATTTCCAAGAACTGCTCGAGAAATTATTGGATGAGCGTACTGGTTTTGATAACCAACTGAGACGAGCTCGTGTTCATACTAAGAACCCGACACCTCAACCGCATAAAGAACTGAAACGCACTCCAATGCGAGAAGTTATCGCTTTGCTTATCCAAAATCCGAGCTATGCTGATATGGTACCGGATTTATCAAGTGTCAAAGGCTTACAGTTGCCTGGACTAAGTTTATTCGTCGAAGTACTTGATAAATGCCACGCGCATCCCCATATCAACACAGGCCAATTATTAGAGCATTGGCGACACAATAAACATGAGGCGCTTCTGTCTCGTCTCGCGAGCTGGGAAATCCCCCTCGACGAAGACAATCAAGAAGACATATTTTTAGACTCATTGGACAATATCCTTGCCCAGTGCGTTGAAAAACAAATTGAAAACCTGCAGGCCAAAGCAAGAAGTGTCGGTTTATCAGCCGAAGAAAAAAGGGAGCTACTAGCTTTAATGCTAGATCTAAAAGCGTAACCCTGTTTGATTAGTCAGCATTTAATAAATTTGTTAACATAATTGGTTTGCATTTGAGAATGCAACGTCCTTCACCAGACCTGAAGTTGGATATCATCTATGGATCAAAATCCGCAGTCACAGCTAAAATTACTTGTTATTAAAGGCAAGGAACAAGGCTATCTGACCTACGCCGAAGTAAACGACCACCTACCTGCAGAAATCGTGGATTCTGAACAGGTAGAAGACATCATTCAAATGATCAATGACATGGGTATCAAGGTAGTAGAAACTGCACCTGACGCTGATGATCTAGCACTTAATGATGACGATGCCAATATAGATGAAGATGCAGCTGAAGCTGCTGCTGCTGCGCTGTCAAGCGTAGAAAGCGAGATTGGCCGTACAACTGACCCAGTTCGTATGTACATGCGTGAAATGGGTACAGTTGAACTACTGACTCGTGAAGGCGAAATCGACATTGCGAAGCGTATTGAAGATGGTATCAATACTGTTCAATTATCTGTAGCTGAGTACCCAGGCACTATTCCATACATCTTGGAACAGTTTGACCGCGTACTCGCTGAAGAGATTCGTTTAACAGATCTAATCAATGGCTTTGTTGACCCAGACGACGATGGCACAGCTGCGCCAACGGCGACTCACATCGGTTCAGAACTTGCTAAAACTGATCTAGAAGACGAAGACAAAGAAGAAGCAGAAGACGACGAGGAAGAAGAAGAGGAAGATACAGGTATTGATCCTGAGCTTGCTCTTGAGAAGTTCACAGCACTTCGCACTAGCTACCAAAACCGTCAACTCGCAATCAATGAATACGGCCATGAAAGTCCGAAAGCCACACTTGCAACGACAATGATGCAAGACGTATTCAAAGAGTTCCGTCTAACGCCAAAACAGTTCGATTACCTAGTAAACGAACTGCGTACTTCAATGGATCGCGTACGTACTCAAGAACGCCTAATCATGCGTCAAACGGTTGAGTACGGCAAAATGCCGAAGAAATCTTTCATTGCTCTATTTACTGGTAATGAATCTAGCGAAGCATGGTTGGACGAAGTTCTTGCTTCAGACAAACCATACGCTGAAAAGATCAAACGTAACGAACACGACATCCGTCGTTCTATCCAAAAGCTGGATATAATCGAACGTGAAACGTCTCTTACTGTTCAAAGCATTAAAGATATCAGCCGTCGTATGTCTATCGGTGAAGCGAAAGCTCGTCGTGCTAAGAAAGAGATGGTTGAAGCGAACTTACGTCTAGTAATCTCGATTGCTAAGAAGTACACAAACCGTGGTCTACAATTCCTGGATCTAATCCAAGAAGGTAACATCGGTCTGATGAAAGCAGTAGATAAGTTTGAATACCGTCGTGGTTACAAGTTCTCTACTTACGCTACGTGGTGGATCCGTCAAGCAATCACTCGTTCGATTGCCGACCAAGCTCGTACTATCCGTATTCCGGTTCACATGATCGAAACGATCAACAAACTAAACCGTATCTCTCGTCAAATGCTACAAGAGATGGGTCGTGAACCACTTCCGGAAGAGTTGGCTGAGCGCATGCAAATGCCTGAAGACAAGATCCGTAAAGTACTGAAAATCGCTAAAGAGCCTATCTCAATGGAGACACCAATCGGTGACGACGAAGATTCGCACCTAGGTGATTTCATCGAGGATACAACGCTAGAACTGCCTTTAGACTCTGCAACGGCAACAAGCCTGCGCGGCGCAACTAAAGACGTTCTTGCAGGCCTAACGCCTCGTGAAGCGAAAGTACTGCGTATGCGTTTCGGTATCGACATGAACACTGACCACACTCTAGAAGAAGTGGGTAAGCAGTTCGACGTTACTCGTGAACGTATCCGTCAGATCGAAGCAAAAGCACTGCGTAAACTTCGTCACCCAAGCCGCTCAGAAACTCTGCGTAGCTTCCTAGACGAGTAATTACACACTTTAGTGTGGTTAGCTTTTAAGCATAAAATAAAAAAGGTGAGCGTTGGCTCACCTTTTTTGTGCCTATATGATTTAAGTGGCTAAGATGTAAGCGGAATTGCCCCTCATAGTGTCTAGACACCAATGAATGCTTCCCCTATAATCTATGCCCTACGGCCCCTTAGCTCAGTGGTTAGAGCGCACGACTCATAATCGTTCGGTCCCCAGTTCAAATCTGGGAGGGGCCACCAAATTCCGATA
>NZ_JBGOOU010000007.1:0-190383 GCF_041439815.1 Vibrio sp. 1F279
CCATTCTAGGTTGGTGCGTCGTTTTGCCATTTCAACTCTCCTTTGGGTTGGAGAGATGATCTTATTCTTCGTGCCGGTTAATTAGAATGCGGGGTTCATGACGCGCTTACAGTGTTCTTGAAGGATCGAGACGTTATACCTCCCCACGTGATTATTCCTAGAATGAAAAAGACAGGTGAACTTACTAAAAAAAGTAGCTTTAAGGCTGTGCTGATCGGTGAAAAAAAAGCGACTGAAGTTAAAGTTGATGACACCATTAACAATGTCTTAGTTCCAATTTCTCTTTCTAGAAGTGATGCCGAATACCTTGATGAGATACAGTTTGATTTGAAGCGTTCAAGGGATGCATTGCATGATTGCTTACTAAAATACTGGCAAGCTATTAAATTACACTATGACTTTGCTCAGTCTTTGATGGAAGAGTTCCCTAAAAAGCACTCCCAATTATTGGCTCGTTATAAAAATGGTGATCTTTATGATTACTTCTATGACAAGAATGATCTAGGTAAAAACGGTAAACCAAAACCTCCGCGCAGAAGACATATAGCCAATCCAACGTCATTATTTGGTTCAATGCTGCTTATGTATGTAGTTGGTTCTGAATGTAATGGCATTTTCACTATACATGAGCTTCCCAAAGTGAAGTTACCCAACAAGATATCCGATTCCGGAATCACAAGTGACGATGTTGTGTGTTTACCTGAGTTGGGTTTTGAATCTACCGAGAATATAGACCTCTCTCACCGATTTGATTGGTGCTTCGGTTACCTGCGCAACGCAGATATTGGTTGCTTGATAGCGTTATTGATGATGCTTAATCCCAAGTTTACTTACATATCACTGCTGCAAGCTAAGGTTAAATATATAGACAATAAACCTTTATTGGAGCTTGATGACTTAGGGGTGTCGTTCTCTATTATTAAAGCTCGCGCGTCAGATATGAAAAAAGAAAACCTTGATGACGTTAGCTTAGAGATCATTGAATTTCTTCATGAAATCCACAAAAAACACCTGCATTTAATAAAAAATAAGAAACAAGAAAACTTCCTATTTTTGGCTTACTCCCGAATGAGTAAAGGACTAGTTAATCCTGACTCTTGTAAGGTGGATAAAATCATAACAGGAACCGAATTTAAAGGCTCAATTGAGCGAGGTCATAAGCAGATACACTTATCAAGTCACTTCCCTTCATTACTTGGTATTGGGTTAGGGCCGGGCGCCATAAATCACTCTAAGATCCGAGCATCTGAGGGTGTTTTAGAGTGGTTCAGAACTGGTTCGATAGCTTCAGCTTCTCGAATTTTGGGAAACACAAAGAAAGTTGCTCTTAAGTACTATATTCCAGAGCCTTTGATCGCTCAATACAATACAAGATTAGTTCGACGGTTTCAGAATCTACTTATCGTGACAGCGACATTCAAGGAAGATTACTGTCTTGAGGCTGTCGATTTTAATTCTTGGCAAGAAATACACCACTTTCTTCTGACGCTTCTAGAAGACGAGGGTAATAAAAGTCCTCTTATTGAGTATTTACGTAGCCTATCTTCGGAAGGTGTAAGCCGTGAGGTGAAAGGCAAATTAGATATTCCTCTTTCTGAAAATGTTCTGACTGCACTATACCTATACCGATTAGCCGCACTAAATAGTTCGGTGTGTTCAAAGAGCTTATCTATAGTGGATGATGCAACTCAGCTATCACCTCTTGCTTTTATTACACTTGCAAACCATCTCATCAATTTCCTTCCGACAAGTAAAGAATCACGCATTAGTCAAATACACATAAGAGCCACCGAACAGGCAACCAAGCTATTGAATAAAACAAGCTGGGGCGATTTGTTTGTATCTAAGGGGAAAGCGAAATGAAGCCTATTAGTGTTCATATCGGACCAGAACAAGCACATTTAAAAGCTGAAATTGTCGATTTTCTTTCGGCTTTTGATGCTATAGATAACCTTGTTTATACGGAGTACAAAGCCCGGTGGTTGCTTTCGGATGTTCATGCTGAAAAGTGGGTTGTTAGAACCTCAAAAACTAGAAAAAACAATAAAGAACGACTGAAAAAAACAGGAGAGATGTACCGTTATACAGTCAGTGTTAATTGGAATAGACAGTTGCCTGATGGAACAGTCCTTACGGATATAGTTAACCAATCTTTCTTACATCAGTTACAAAAGTGGTTCTTTTTAATAGTTGATGATCCTATTAACCAAGAAAGAATGGCTTCAATATCGGTTCAGCATATGGGGTCAAGAATATTAACCTTCGTCAACTGGCTGTATCTTCATAAAGACAAGTTCGAACCGAGCAAACATGGTTTTTCTAAATTATCACAATCAGATATCAAATTGTTTTTAAAGGAAATTATATCTGGTGGCTCATTCGGCGCTCTTCGCTTTGGTCATCGTTTGATGGCTGAGATTGGTCTACATCTAGACCATCATGTTGATCCTTTGACGTTAGATGAAAAAGCGATAAAAGAGGGCATTTCGTTTTTTGAAAGTAACGAGTTATATAGAGATAACGGCCATGGAAAAAAGGTGGTTGATAGACAAAGTTTCTATAAAAACACCTCTCTCTCTGCACAAGATGCCTATGGGCATGCTGGAACTTTGTTCTTTAGGCAGTTCGAGCCGGATCTACTTGAGCAAAACAACCAGGTCTTATTGCCAGTAAATCAATATACTGACTTTCCATCCCACCGAACCCCATTAATGAAAGATGTAAGAGGAAAAACATATACAGACACAACAGCAGTAGCGATTGTTACGCTTTTCCGAAAAGGTTTTCAGTATTGGGATATGTTTAAAGCTTTTTTACCAAATCCTGACGCAATAAGGATTGGGGAGCTTTCAGCCTACATTTCTAGGATATCGACACCTACAAAGCACACACCTTGGATACCTTTAGAAACCAGTCTGCTTACTCTTAATAAGTCTATCGATATGATAATTAATCATGCAGATAACATCGTTCAGTTTTATGAGACTTTGTTAACAGAGCTTGAGATTAAGGGGCACTTGGATAGAGACAATAATTACAACTACAAAAAAATTGATGTATTGAAATCACTGCTGCCTAGTGAGATCAAAAACCACTTTAATATAGTGAGCTTTTCTCGTCTTGATGAAGAGTTTAAAGAGTACTCAAAGAATAAAATGAATGGAGATCGAACCGGATTATCTTTTGTATGTCTCTTAGAGTTATTGAAAGCGTCTTGTTTTATTTTGATTGCGGGCTTGAAACCGATTCGCATGGAAGAAATTGTTCGTTTGCCATATGACTGTTTATTTCACAAAGAAGGAGATGGTTACTGGATGGTTCATTCTCTCATGAAGTCTGGAGTGAATGACCAACTTCCTGAAACAGCTAAACCGATCCCTAAGATTACAGCAAGAGCGATTCAGACCTTACAACAACTCAACAAAATCACACAGAAATTTGCTTATGAAGTGAGTAAGCGGGAGTCGGGTTACCTGCTTTATCAATTAAATACAGGTTCAGATAATAGAATGGGAAGTATCCTCGGTTCAGATTTGATCATTGGAGCTCTGGAGCGATTTTGTGATTACTATCAGACGACTGTCGATGAGTATGGTCGACGTTGGTATATTAATGTTCACGAGATGAGGAAAACATTTTTACTGACATTCTTTTGGTCTTTTAAACATTCCTCAATCGATGCATGCCGATGGATCGCAGGTCATGCTAACTCAGAACATATCCTTTCTTATATTGAATCCAACAGTCCAGGCTCTGAAATGACAGAGATTGAAGCTGATTATGCTCGTCAACAAGTCACCTACTTTCATGAACAAAGTTCTTTACTTGAAATGAAAAATACAGAGGAACTATATAGGCTTGTTTGTGAGCACTTTAAGGTTGAAAATTATACATCAATCCCTGAGGATGATCTTGCAGCCTACATAGCGCTTCGCTTGAGAAAAGGTAAGTTTTCGATTGTTTTCTATAGTATTAGTGAGCGTAATGGCTTGATTGAAAAAGCAAAAGTTGCTTTCCAAGTAACCAAAGGTGATGAGGAGGAAAGTAATGTTAAATAGAAAAGCTCAGTCAGTCATTAATCTATACAGTGAGATGAAAAAAGCTATCAATGACAACTCTAATACTTATACATGGCTAATCTCGAAATGTGATCGTCAAGAAAGCCTTGCCAATCTTAAGCGTAAGGGCAGAGGCATTGAAGGGATGTCTCTGAACTCCTTCAAGAAGTATTGTACAGACTATATTCAATGTGGAGGGAACCTCAATGGTTATGAAGTCGTTGACAACCTTAGAAAGGAGCTAATAAAAAGGCATAAAAATATCCCTTTAGAGTCAAGTAATGAAGGACCAAACCTGACACCGATGGAGGAAGCTAAGCAACATATTGATAACTTGCAACGCGACCAAGCTATTTTGGTTAGGGCTTATAACGACCTTAATCGTTTAGTACTTGATTTACTTGCAAACTCGAATGGAAATGCTCTTGAATACAACAAGCATAAAAACTTGTATGCAGATTATTTCGGGTTAAAGAAAGAGGTTGATAATGAAAAATAAAAGTCAACTATACACCTTCATTTCTGATGTGGAGTTTCCTTCAATACTTCGTTTTGATGAGAGCTCAGGTGAAGTCTTAACAAATAAAGATATATCTGAGGGTATTTACCAGTTTCGTTGGCCTGATGGAACAACTTGCTTTCCTGTTGAAATGTATCTTGCGCACTTAGTTTCTGAAGGTGCAGTAACAATTACTCGAGAAGATGGGGGGACAGTTGGCACTTATGCCTCTGCACTATCTCATCTGGTCCGTTATTGTTATAAGAAGAACGTTGAATTTTGGGATCTAACAACAATACATATCGATGAGTTAGTCAGTGAGTTGGTTGCTGAAAAGAAATCGGATGGGTTAACGCGTGCACGTAACAACGACACTATTAGGCTTATAATTCTTCCTAAGTTTGTAGCCTTTCTGAAATGGCTTCAAGCTGAGCATTACCCAACTCAATACATTATCGGTGTTGATAGACCAAAGCAAAGGTATCAAGTTAAGCTCAAAATAATTCAAAAAAGAGGCCGGGAAGGTCGAAATTTTGGACCGTCCGAAGTTTTTCCTACACGTTTACCAACTTCAGCAACGAAGCCAAAAACCGCTATTGCCGCCTCTGTCATAAAGAGGTTATGGGATACATTGAATTGCGAAAGGGGTGTGATGCGGCTAAATGACCATTTACTTCAACTTTTTGACAAGGAAGACCAAGAAGCTCACCTTGATTATATGTACCACAGAAGGCGTATTCAGCTTGAATTGCTTGAAGCTACGGGATTGAGACCAATAGAACTTGTTCGAATTCCCTATAGTTCGAATGTAGAACACATTGAAGATGCAAAACTTGAAATTCCTACATACAAACGTGAAGAGGCACGATTTCGCATAATTCCCATAGAGCGTAGTGTTGCGATGAGGCTCGAGATTTTTATGTTAGTGCATAGAGATAAGTTCATCAAGAGGTTGATAAGGTATGAGCTTATATCTAGTGAGTCTGAGGTGGATGATTTTATATATTTGAATTCAGAGACAGCTAAATCTGTAAAACAGTCTGCAGCTTATATGGATTTTAAGCGATTGAGCTTGAGGGCTGGTATCGTGACTAAAACCTGTCAAAGTATGTTTAGACATCGTTTTGTAACTAACATGGTTAAGCTACATCTTGTTTCTTTCATGGATAAAAACCCTTTGAAGAGCGCTCATAATTTTAATGATAAAGATTATGAAACCATTCTCAAGAAAGTTGCTAGTTTCACTGATCATAAAGACCATAAAAGCTTGAACGAATATATTGATCTAGCTTGGGAAGAGCTAGATGTCTTTGAGTATGCTTATCAAATGAAGAGTTTACACTCACGTTTTAGTGCGATATCGAAACTGGTGAGTGATGCTAGAGCGCAGCTAAAGGGGCTAAATTATAGTGAGGTTGATTTAAAACCTATAATAGAAAACTTGAATGCGATTGAAGAAGAGTCGAACCTTCTAGTTGATAAGTGACTAGGTATGTTGATACCTGCGTGAGCTTGTTGCTGGTGAATGCCTTTTTCCGTACTATGTCGCTCTTTTCTTTATCACTCATAGCCCTGAGAGTCTTATTTCATGTCAGCTATTCAGTCAGATGTTATTGTTATTGGAGCAGGCGCCGCCGGTTTAATGTGCGCAGCTAGTGCAGGTCAACGCGGGCGTTCAGTTCTTGTGCTTGATCATGGTAAGCGGCCTGGTCGTAAGATTCTTATTGCTGGAGGTGGGCGTTGTAACTTCACCAACTATGATGTCACAGCAAAAAACTTTTTAAGTCAAAACCCCCACTTTGTTAAATCTGCACTGGCTCAATATACCAATTGGGATTTCATTTCGATGATCTACAAGCATGGTATTGAGTTTGAAGAACGTGATCACGGGCAATTGTTTTGTGTTAATGATCATGACTCGAAAGATATCGTAAAAATGCTAATTAATGAGTGTGATGAAACTGGTAATGTGAAGTATAAGTACCAATGTGAAATTACTTCAATTGAACGTGTAGCCGATAATAGCTTTAAAGTAGAGACTTCCAATGGAGTTTTTAATTGTAAGTCTTTGGTTGTCGCAACGGGTGGACTTTCAATGCCACGTTTAGGTGCAACCCCTTTGGGTTGGAAAGTCGCTGAACAGTTTGGTTTAGGGGTTGTTTCTCCTCAAGCAGCCTTGGTACCGTTCACATTAGATGGTCGAGAAAAGGGGTTAACAGAATTAACTGGAACTGCTCTCCCTGTCCGAATTAGCTGCAACCATCAAGAGTTCCTAGAAGCTCTTTTATTTACTCACCGAGGTATCTCTGGCCCATCAGTATTGCAAATTTCTTCGTATTGGAACTCTGGCGATGTAGTTCAAGTTGATTGGCTACCTGGTTTGAACGCTATTGAGCTGATTGAAAAAACAACAGCAAACAACCCAGCACAAGAGGTTAAAACAACACTGTCTAAAGTATTACCTAAACGCCTTGTCGAGTATTTTATCGAACTTAATGTGTTTGAAAATAAACCACTGCGCCAATTGAATAAACGAGAGATAGAGAATATTAGCTCTGCTCTTCACTCTTGGGAAATTAAACCTAATGGGACTGAAGGGTATAGAACAGCTGAAGCGACCATTGGTGGTGTTGACACCAATTATTTATCGTCTAAAACAATGGAAGCTAGAGATATTCCTGGTCTTTACTTTATTGGTGAGTGTGTTGATGTGACAGGTCATCTTGGAGGGTTTAACTTCCAATGGGCTTGGTCGTCTGGTTGGGTTGCAGGCCAAAACGCATAAGATTTATTTACTCTCAATATCTTGAATATTTTCACCTATAAGGCTGATGAGCTTCTGCTTGTCAGCCTTACTCATTTTTGCTATCAGGCAAACTAGTTCTGCCGAGATTTCATCCTCACAAAAAAAGTAGTTTAAAGGTACGTCAAGTTCGTCAGCCATTTTCTTCAATGTACTGATATCTGGAGTGTGTTTCCCTTTCTCATACTGATTCATTCGCGCACTAGCCGAACTTTCATCGATACCAATACGCATCCCCAATTCTTTTTGGGAGATCTTTGCTTTTTTGCGAACTTCTTTGAGCCGCACAGGAATAGGGTTGTCGATCGACATTTAGAATTCATATTAATAGGCGCTATGTAACTAAGATTTTCTTAGTTTTACTGATTTCTGTATACTAAGCAATCCTTAGTATTTTGAATGATGTAGGCAGTAAGTGAAACGTTCGACTAGAATCAGTGCGGTAATGTTTAAGCTGTTGATTGAAAAAAGAATGGATGGTTTTTCTGTTATCGAGGCGAGGGATGCTTCATTAAATGATGGGGATGGTACACAAAACCTTGATGAAGCTCGGAAGAAGGTTTATCGGCAAATATGGCAATACCAACAAAGGGGTTGGCTTCGCAGTGAAGGAGAAGGAAGAAATAAAAAATACTTTCAAACCGAGCAATTTATGGATCTTGAAGCCGCTCCCCGAAGAAAAGTTGAACGAGAAGCTTCGACAAAACAGGCTACACCGGATTATTCCGTCTTATTTCGAGAGAGTAACGAATACAAAGGTGAGTTGGAGCTCGTGCTTGGTGAAATAGATGAATATCAATCATTGAGGTGCCGTTTCCCTGAGCTCGAGAGCCGATTAATGCCATTGTTACAACATGCAAGAGAACGCTCTGCGCACTTGCTTGGAAAGATGAATGGATTAGAGAATGTTCTTAAAACTCTTTCAGAGGGCAACCAACCGTGTTGAGGCAGTGGCAGGTTGAATGTTCTGAAAATGCGTTGCAGAAGTTTAGAGAAAATCGACAACACTTCTTTTGCCAGGCAACTCCAGGTTCTGGAAAAACGGTGCTCGCTGCAACTGTCGCATCACGATTACTTAATGATGATATGGTCGATCTTGTATTGTGTTTTTCCCCATCTTTAACGGTTTCTTCTGGAATTAAAAAAACCTTTTCTCAGACTCTTAATTGCACTTTTAACGGTGGTCTAGGCTCTATTGGACAGTCGTTAACATATCAATCCATTCAATTCCTTAACGATGAATTTTGGGAGACGTTACGTAATCATCGAGTGTTTGTTGTATTTGATGAGATCCACCATTGTTCTGGGGCTGAGCTTGAAAATGCGAACGTTTGGGGGCAGCAAGTACTCACTAAAATTCAGGGACTCGCGACTTATACTCTTGCGATGTCGGGGACTCCGTGGCGCTCAGACTCTTTACCTATTGTTATGGGGGAATACAGCGACCCAGACGGGCAACTCCTTGTCGACTTTCAGTACCCCCTTAAACAGGCCATTGATGATGGTGTATGCAGAACACCTAAGATTGTATTGGTTGATAATGAGCAATTGTCTGTCAGTAGTAGCGAAAAAGTGGAATCATTTTCATCGATCTTAGAGATGCTGAAACAGACGAAAGCGTCTTATCAGAGTGTGATACATAACCAAGAGGCGATGGAGTATTTACTCGGTTTAGGATGTGATCGGCTAGCAAAAGTACGTATTGACTCGTCCAATGCCGGAGGATTAGTTGTTGCAGCGTCAGTTCAACATGCTCAAGCTATCAAAGATATACTCTCTCTAAAGTTTGGCCAAACCGTTTCAATTGTCACTTATAGGCATGAAGAACCACTCGCAGAAATAGACCGTTATCGACAAGGTAACTCTCAATGGATTGTTAGTGTCGGAATGATAAGTGAGGGGACAGACATACCTAGACTCCAAGTGTGTTGCCATATGAGTTCTGTCAAAACGGAATTATATTTCAGACAAGTATTAGGACGTATTCTTCGTATCGACTCTTCCATGGCTCAGCAAGCATGGCTATTTACGTTTGCGGAACAGAACCTCATTCAGTTTGCAGAGCGAATTGAAGATGATATTCCAGAATCTTGTATCTATGTGAATATGGGAAAACCAATGGAGACAGAGCTAGTTAATCGACAGAATAATTTAACGGCTAAGCTTTCGAGAGAGCCTCTAAATAGTATCGACGTAACAGTATCTTGGGAAAGCCGTACGGGCAATTCAAACAACCTTTATGGAACACTAGGGACGTTTGATGAATTGCGGCTTGGTGCATTTAGACAGAGAGTGATTTCGGCTTTTACCTCCATGTGATCGGGGGAAAGCATGGGCTAGATTGATGATAAGTACGTTGAGGTGACGAAATGAATTACTTTGCAGAGGACCCCTTCTAGGTAATGCAAGCCAGGAGGGTAAATGAAAAAACTGAAACAGCAGTACCGAAAAAGAATTAAATACCAGCGTCAATATCTTTGGGGCTTTTATCCCAGCATTCGCAGTGGAATCCACAAGCAATTTTCAACAAAACAGGAGAAGGGCTATTACTTTCTTCACATGATTGAGTGCAGAGGGTACCCGATTAAACTACGGGCTGCACGAGGAAGATCTTTGGCTAACCCGTGGGATGACTATCCGGCGTATGTGCATGACCTAGCAAAAAGTTGGAAGCATAATTCTAAACGACGTTATCAGTACTATAAGTAAGCTTAACGATGGCGTAGGGGCTTTTTTTCCGAATGCCAGAAACGACAAGAGCCACTAATTGTAGTGGCTCTATTACGCGCAACCTGTGGTCAATACTCTATAGCGGAAGAGGGCTGGGCTATCGTATGTCCTCGGTGGTCTGCTTTGCAATTAAGCCAAGTTCAATTCGATACCATTACTTCTGATCAGGCAGTAAGTAGTAACTCCAAGAAAAAGCAGGGATACCCGAGGCTCTCAACTTTATGTTAAAGCTAAGAACCGAATGTGGCAAGCTTACTCTGTCCAGATACATGCCAACACGGTCACCATTAGCGCGTTTATGCTCCTTTTCGAGTTAGAAATTCATTTCGCAGTGTGCGAATCGCAACCTGCGAAATGAACTTATTTTTGCCCCTAAATGTTTATGACCCACATATTAACGTGGCAAATTTGAAGGGAGATAGTTTAGCTTTTCTAACACAGACACGAGCCACAAAAAATGGCTCTATTACGCGCTACCTGCGGCCTACTGCTTCTTGATTTATTTAGATTTCAATGGCTTTTCCAAACGTGAGGTAATTCATTGCTTCAAGTTTGGAAATTTCTAGCTCATTTTTCCCTGAAGATTCTAACATTACTATCCACATCGCAACTTGCGATGTGGAATGAAAACCAACTAGTGTCTTGTTTTTAATTTGGTTGTTCCTGCAACGGTCAGGTAAGAGATAGGATTAACGTTATTGATTCATATATGCACCTAATTGTGGTCAGGTGATAGATTTTCAAATATTCTCTGTGTGGCTGGAATTTAGATTGAATGAAGGCTTTACTTCAGAGCAGGAACATCATGACCAAACAAAACGAAGATACACGGGTAAAGATACCAACCATATTGCACCTTACCCGCTTAGGGTATAAATACTTATCTTTAAAGCAGGCTACTTGGTGCACTGAGACCAACATTTTCCCGGATATCTTCAAAGAGTCGATCGAACGTATTAATCCTGGAATGGATGGTGGGGATATTGAACGCTGCTTAGATGACTTAAAGTTAAGCCTAGACAATGAAGATTTAGGCCGTGCTTTTTACGAAAAACTGACGAGTCGTTCCGGCATAAAACTCATCGATTTTGATGATTTCTCAAAAAATAGCCTACACGTAGTAACAGAGCTTACATACAAGAATGGTGATGAAGAGTTTCGACCAGATATCATTCTGCTCATTAACGGTATGCCTTTAGTCTTTATTGAGGTTAAAAAACCAAACAATAAAGACGGTGTTATAGCCGAGAGAAATCGAATCAACACTCGTTTTCAAAATCCAAAGTTTAGACGCTTCGTTAACATTACTCAGCTCATGCTGTTTTCTAATAACATGGAATACGATGATGGTAGCTCGGAGCCTATCCAGGGCGCGTTCTATGCGAGTTCGTCTTATACAAAGCCTATTTTCAACTACTTCCGAGAAGAAGAAGTATTCGACCTTACAAAACTACTTAAGCCTTTAGCTGATGACATCGAAAACTTTGTTTTAAAGGATAATAACTACACAGTTATTAAGCACAGCCCCGAGTTTGTTACCAATAAAGATCACAACGCCCCCACAAACCGAATTTGTACATCGTTATTACACCCTGAGCGCCTAGCATTTATGCTGCGTTATGCTCTGGCTTATGTAAAAGAAACCGACGGCCTACAAAAACACGTAATGCGCTATCCGCAGTTGTTTGCGACCAAAGCGATTGAGAACAAGTTAAGCGAAGGCATTAAAAAAGGCATTATTTGGCATACTCAGGGAAGTGGAAAAACGGCTCTGGCTTATTACAACGTAAGGCACTTAACCGACTACTATCAAAAGCAACGCATCATCCCTAAATTTTATTTTATTGTTGACCGGATAGATCTACTTATTCAAGCACAGAGAGAATTTACGAGTCGTGGGCTAATGGTTCATACCGTCAATTCTAAAGAAGCTTTTGCTCAGAGCATCAAAGCAACTAAGGTGATCCATAATGACTCGGGTAAGCCGGAGATCACCGTTGTTAACATTCAAAAGTTCGAGGATGACCCTAGTGTAGTACGCACAGTAGATTATGACGTCAATATCCAACGTGTTTACTTTTTAGATGAAGTGCATCGTAGCTACAACCCTAAAGGTAGTTTCTTAGCCAACCTCACCCAGTCAGATCCCAATGCCATTAAGATTGGCTTAACAGGTACCCCGTTACTGTTAGCAGAAAAAGATAAAGACCCTACGAAAGAGTCAAAAGCATTTAGCTCTAAACAGATTTTTGGCAATTACATCCATAAGTATTACTACAACGCGTCAATTGCAGATGGCTATACCTTACGTTTAATTCGTGAAGAGATTGCTAGTAATTATGTCATGGCAATGCGTGAAGCTCTGCAAGAGGTCGAGTTGCTGCAAGGCAGTATTGATAAAAAGCAAGCTTATGCCCACCCTAGATTCGTAGAACCTATGCTGAACTACATCGTTCAGGACTTTGAAAAAAGCCGCTCTTCGTGGGGAGATAACAGTATTGGTGGAATGGTGATTTGTGATAGCTCTGAACAAGCAAAAGAATTGTTCAAACAGTTTAATGCTATTTATGCCACCAAGCCTGTTTTACCTGCCAGTTCTAAGTCTGAAAAGGCACTGGTAAAAGAAAGTGCTATTCATGAGCCAAGGGCTAGCGACAACGGAAAGTTAAAACGAGATAACCAAGTACATTCAGCTGCTCTGATTTTACATGATGTAGGTAGCAGGGAAGAGCGTAAAGACTGGGTAGAGCAATATAAAGCAGGCGAAATAGACTTCGTGTTTGTCTACAACATGCTGCTTACGGGGTTTGATGCTAAACGATTGAAAAAGCTTTATTTAGGTCGAGTCATTAAAAAGCACAACCTACTTCAAGCTTTAACACGTGTAAATCGGACCTACAAAGAGTTCCGTTACGGCTATGTGGTCGATTTTGCTGATATTAGTGCAGAGTTTGACGCGACCAATAAAGCCTACTTTGATGAGCTAAAAAGTGAACTTGGCGATGAAATGGACAGCTATTCAAACCTGTTCAAAAGTCATGAAGAAGTGTGCGAAGAGATTGAGCACATAAAAGATGTGCTGTTCCAATTCGATACAGAGAACAGTGAGTTGTTCCAGCAGCAGATTAGCCAGATTTCAGATCGCAAGCAGATGCTCGCTTTAAAAAAAGCCTTAGAGAGTGCAAAAGACCTGTATAATATCATCCGCCTTCAAGGGGATACTGAGCAGCTTCAAGAGTTAGATTTCGCTAAACTTAACGTCTTGTACAGATATACAAATGATCACTTGGGAAGCTTGAACTTAAAAGAGCAAATAGAGAACAGTACCGATACCACTAACTTACTAAACGCAGCGCTAGAAGATGTCGTTTTTATGTTTACTAAGGTCGGTGAAAGTGAACTCAAGTTAGCAGACGAACTTAAAAACACCTTACGCAAAACCCGTGAGGCTTTGGCTGGCAACATAGACCAAGCTGACCCGAAATTTATTGCTTTGAAAGAAGAGTTAGAACGCCTATTCAAAACCAAGAATTTGAGTGAAGTAAGTCAAGAACAGATGGATCAGAACATTGGTGCTTTGCGAAAGATTCATGAGCGAGTAAAGGTGCTTAACCAAGAAAACAGCCGTTATAAGGCTAAATACTTAGGTGATGAAAAGTACGCTAGAACTCATAAGCGGCTCCTAGAGGGGAAACGAGGAGAAGGCCAGCATAGTAAGTTGTTTGAGAATACTGAAAACTTAGTTGAACGCCGTATTTTTGAAGCGCTGGCAGTAATCAAGCAGTTAACTGATGAGCAAGTGTTGAACAATCAGCAGCTGCTCAATAACGAGAGCTATTTTGAACGTAAAGTGATGCCTAACACCATCAAACAGTTTAAAACGGAACAAAAAATTAATTTAACTCCCGTAGCTGCGAAGCATATTAATACGTTGGTAGTACGTGAATATTTAAACGAATTTAACGGTAGAACTCCGTGGTAGGACAAAATGGTAGAACAAGATTTCCAAAGTAAAACTAAACAGCTGATCGATGATTTAAAATCAACATGTGCTCGTAATGGCCTAGGTAATGACGCGAGTGAGTTTAAGATCATTACTCAGGTATTCTTGTATAAGCTATTGAACGATAAGTTCACTTATGAAACGAAACAAATTGAACCCAAGCTGGAAAGTAGTGATAACTGGGAGCAAGCGTTTATCGCACTAAGCGATGATGAGCGAGAAATGCTTGCGATGCAGTTGCCAGCCGATGCAGCAGAGCTAAAACAAGAGCATTTCATCTCCACCTTATTTGCGAAACAAAATGAAGCCGATTTCGCTAAGTTGTTCGATGACACACTACGCGATATCTCGATGCTCAACAGTGATACCTTCTCAGTTATGACCGACTCTGGTGAGAAGGTTGCACTGTTCGAATCGATCAGTGAGTACGTGACCGTTAGTAAGCGTGATGACTTCTGTCGCGCAATCATTAATAGTATTGCTGAGTTTAGCTTTGAGCGTATTTTTACCCAAAAGTACGACTTCTATGCAGTGATCTTTGAATACCTAATAAAAGACTACAATAGTAATTCAGGCGGCAAGTATGCCGAGTACTATACCCCTCATGCCGTTGCTCGAATTATGGCTAACATTCTTGTACCAGAAGAACAGCAAGGAAAAATTAGTAACGTAAGTTGTTATGACCCATCAGCCGGCTCAGGTACTTTGTTGATGAACGTTGCACACGCCATTGGTGAAAGTCGTTGTTCTATCTTTACTCAGGATATCTCGAAAAAGTCATCGAACCTTTTACGATTGAACTTAATCTTAAATAACCTTGTGCATTCAATTCCTAATGTGATTGAAGGTGACACTATGCGGCACCCACAGCACAAAGAAGGGGCCAGTCTAAAGCAATTTGATTATATAGTTTCTAATCCACCATTTAAGCTTGATTTTAGTGAAATACATGAAGAGCTGGAAGGTAAAGAGCATAAAAAACGCTTCTTTGCTGGTGTACCTAAAATCCCAGCAAAAGCTAAAGATAAAATGGCCTTCTATCAGCTTTTCTTGCAGCATATTATTTATTCACTGAAACCTGATGGTAAAGCTGCAGTTGTGTTGCCAACTGGGTTTATGACCGCTCAGTCGGGTATTGATAAGAAAATTCGTCAGTATTTAGTTGATAACCAAATGCTAGCTGGTGTTGTATCAATGCCATCGAACATCTTTGCTACTACAGGGACGAATGTTTCGATTTTGTTTATTGATAGTAGTAATAAAAATAAGGTGATACTGGTTGATGCGTCTAACCTTGGTCAAAAGGTCAAAGAAGGGAAGAACCTGAAAACTGTCCTTGCTCCAGAAGAAGAGCAACAGATCATTGATGTGTTCAATAATAAATGGACAGAAGATGATTTATCGGTAGCTGTTAGTTATGACGATATTATTGCGAAAAATTACAGCCTCAGTGCAGGTCAATATTATGAAGTTAAAATTGAGTATGTGGATATGACTAAGGAGCAGTATTCTGAACGAATGAGTACCTTTAGTAATAAATTAGATAAATTATTTAGTCAGTCTAGTGATATTGATGCAGAGATAAAAAAACAGCTTTCTGGATTGATTTATGAGTAATTTAAAGAAATATCGGTTTTGTGAATTGTATACTATGTCTTCTGGCATATCCTCTACTAAGGAACAAGCTGGTCATGGTAGTCCATTCTTATCATTCTCTACTGTGTTCAAAAATTACTTTGTTCCTGATGAATTAACTGACCTAATGGCTACATCAGAAAAGGAAAAAGAGACTTACTCTATTAAAAATGGAGATATTTTTCTTACTCGTACAAGTGAAGTCGTCGATGAGCTTGCTATGAGTTGCGTAGCGACAAAAGATTACCCTAATGCGGCATTTAGTGGTTTTGTAAAGCGTCTTCGTCCAACTCAATCAGATATAACATACTCAAAGTTTATGGCTTTTTATCTTAGAAGCCCAATGTTTAGAAAGACCATGACAAATAATGCAGTCATGACTCTGCGTGCTAGTTTAAATGAGGCTATTTTTTCTTATTTGGATCTGCTTTTACCGGAGTTTGATGAGCAAGTTAAAGTTGGTGATCTACTTTGCTTATTGAATGAAAAAATTGAACTCAATAACCGAATTGATACTGAGCTTGAAGCTATGCTTAAAACGCTGTACGACTATTGGTTTGTTCAGTTTGATTTTCCTGATACGAATGGAAAACCATATAAAGCCTCTGGTGGTAAAATGGTGTTTAATGAGACTTTAAAGCGTGAGATTCCAGAAGGATGGGAAGTTTGTGAGTTAGGTGAACATATAACGTTTAGTAGAGGGATTTCCTACCGAAGTAAAGATATTGCTGAAACAGGCACACCATTATTGAACCTCAATTCCTTTTTATTGAGTGGGAGGTTTAAGCTAAACGGGACAAAGTACTTTTCAGGGAGTTATAAGCTTGACAAGTTATGTAACACTGGTGATTTAGTGATTGCTATAACCGATGTCACTAGAAACGCTGATATTATAGGTAAAGGATTTATTATTCCTGATGCTTTTGAAGAAAAGCGAGCTTTGATCTCTTGTGATGTTGCTTTGGTTAAGTCTAGCTATTTTGGTAATACTTACCTAGAAAGGCTATTTAATTCTGATTACTATCATAATTACATCAAGCACTTTGCATCAGGAACGTTGGTTCTTCACTTGGATCTGAAAGGTGTGAACTGGTACAAAACAGAGCTACCTCCTCAATATCTTATTAATAGATTTGAAGAACTCAGTAAGCCTATACTTCAGCGGAGAGATATTGTTGTACAGGAAAATAAAAAGCTAGTGGAGCTGCGCGATTGGCTTCTCCCTATGCTAATGAACGGACAAGTCACTGTTAAATGATGAATATTTCGTATCGGCTACTGCTCACTGTAACGGCAACATCCTTGTTGTTGATAATATTTGTGGTGCAAAAAAGCTACACGTTAGGTCACTTTTTTGAAAGGTGTACTTACTTAGCGACGTTGCCGAACGCAATTTCATACATTCTTTATCTCTTGATACCAATAGCGTTAAGTGGGCTGAGCATCTTCCTCTGTCGATACCTTGGTAAGGATGAATTCAAACCAGGCCAGGTGGTTGAGGTTGAACACGCTAATAACAGTTTTCTTCCTAGTTACTTAGGCTACTTTTTTGTGGCACTAAGCATTGGCAGTTGGGAAACCTTGTTTTTTGTCTATGGTGTCCTGTTTGTGTTTACTTTCTTATCACAGGCGCTTTACTTCAACCCGCTGTTTTTATTGTTTGGATTTGAGTTCTACAACATCAAAACGAAAAATGGTGCAACCATCTTTTTGATAAGCAAAGAGCGTTATAAAACACCAGGTGATATAGTGATAGATAAAGCTTATCGTATTAATAATTATACATTTATTGAGCGAGGATAATCGTGGATTCAGTACTGACTAAAGTTAAAGGTCGCAGTAAAAAGAATGTATTTAAGCTGCTTTCAGACGAAACACTGTTCGAGGAGTTGCTCGTTACTGATGATGCCTGTGTTGATTATGCCCCTGACCACAACCTAGACGAAGATTCGTGGTTTAAAATCGATAACTTTAGTCAGCAGCCATACTGCGTTGATATTCTTAAAGCCGATTTTGATTCAAAAGATTATGACGACCTTCCAAAAGCTAAGTTTAAAGACATTACTCTGCTTTATGCGATTCAAGGCAATAATTTCTATTTCCAAAAAATAACGCCTTCCCTTTTTGTCACCAAGAAGATGATTGCATTCGGTGAAGCTGCGGAGCTTGAAAGTACTGAAAAGCGTTTGGTTGTTAATCAAGTGGCTGATGCTGTCTACTACAAAGCGCAGGATAAGTTAGTATTTAAGAGTCTAGCGACAATATCTAGCATCTTTAAAGGTATTGATGAGCTATACAAAGAAGCAACAAAAGAAGAGGTTGAAAAGTTCTTAGAAGAGGACTTTATTGAGCTTGCTGATGGTTATGATACGTCGAAGGTATCAAAGCCTAACCGTAAACGTATCGCATTGGCAATGGATACACTGGCGGCATTACCAGTGGAAGAGCGAGACCAAATGTACTCGTATATTCATAGTTACTGTGAGCAAAAGTTAACGTTCGATAAAGAAAACAGTAAGTTTGAAATCAATTCAGACGATGAGCTGAAATATTTGCTCTACGGTATTGAGCAGCGTTTTTATACTACACCTCTAGGGCATGAAAAGCGTTTGGCTAACTCAGTTCAACCAATGTAATACACTAGTTGAATAGTTATGCATTGCTATTTGATGTTCTCGGGTTCTTAGCAAAGCCCATGACATCTCCCCAATGCGGTTCAAAAATGTGGGTATAACCATTGTTGAATTGCTAATTTGGTTTTTACATCAGTTCGGTTTCTTGAGAACTTACAGTGCTGCAAGTTAAGTTTGAAGTATAAAATACAGAATTGATAAATTGTATTTTGACAACTTATGGACTGTGTTAGGAAAACTGCCGAAGTGACTCTAGGCGGAGTGGATACTGATCACCTATCTTCGAAAACCATGGAGTGTAAGAGTGTGCCTGGCCTCTATTTCATCGGTGAAGTAATGGACGTAACGGGTTGGTTAGGGGGCTATAACTTCCAATGGACGTGGTCGTCTGGGTGGGTTGCAGGCCAAAACGTATAGCACACTGGCGATGGCTAAGCTTATTCATTTAGAGCATTTTCAGTCAGTAGAAAAAATGACTTCGTCACAAATGATAAAGATTATAAGTGATTGATGTTTTAATTATTTAAATGAGGGGTTTGCAATGAATCAGACAAAAGTAAAAAGCATTCTATTGGCAGCAGGAGCGATGAATGTTGGTGCTGTTTTACTGTTTTCACGCTTTTTTACGAATAGTGCCATTAACGAAGCCGATCCCGTTGTAATGTCCAACTTTGGATTGATTATGATCGTCGTTTGGGGTTTAGCGTACCTTGGGGCTGCAACAATCAATGCGAACATCAAATATCTTGCTGGTGCTTTCTTTATTGAAAAGTTGGTTTATGTGGTGATTTGGGTGAATTGGCTTTCCAATAATACGCTATCACCAGTATATGAAGCGGATACGATGGCTGGCGTGTTTTACACAATTTATGGCGTAAATGATTTTATATTTATGATCTTGTTTTTCATGATATTTAAGTCCAAATTTGATATGAAAAACAACGGTTGAATATCGAACATTGAGACTTACAACTTAATGTTATCTTACAGAAAAATGGCGAGTCATATGACTCGCCATTTTTGTATCTAACATCTAATTGAGAAAATTAGACTATATCGATAGCTTTTCGTGCTCAATCGAGTCTTTTAGCTCTTATTTACGTAGGGTTTTTCTTTGAAAACTTGATCTGTTGAATCACCAAACCAGCAATAATCAGCATCAAACCAAACAGTGTCGCTGGGTGAATCTCTTCGCCAATGATGGTCGAAAGTAGCATCAACGAGATAAACGGTGAGGCAAAAATTAGGTTGCTGATACGTGCCGTATTGTTGGTTAGTTTTAGTGCTGAGAGCCACAAGACAAAGGTAATGCCCATCTCGAACAGGCCAACGTAAGTCACGGCCATCCAACCTTTCGCTGTGATTTGGCTAAAACTCTCGCCCTCGTAAATGGTTAAACCAATTGCGAATGGCAATGCCACTAAGAACCCAAGCAGTACACCCACCACAGGGTCAGCCTTGTTTTTGGTATTGAGAATCCAGTAGCCTGCCCAAAGCAATGTTGAAAGCAGCGCCAGTGCCACACCGAGTGGGCTATCGAACTGCATGCCTAATACATCACCTTTGGTGGCAATGACTACCACACCCGCATAGCTGAAGGTACACGCAATCCAATCTTGTTTACGAATCTTTTGCCCCAGAAAAACCGCAGCCATTAAGGTTAGCGTGATCGCCCAACTGTAGTTGATGGCTTGAGCTTGAGATGCAGGCAGTAGGTCGTAGGCTTTGAATAGAATCAGGTAATAGGCCAGTGGGTTAACCAAACCGAGCAGTAAGTAATACCAAGGGTTTGAAAGAAACGTGGTACTCAGCTGAGAAAGCTTACCTTGAAACGCGCAAACCGCGATTAGCGCAATCGACGACACAATGCTGGCGATGGTCAGCATTTGAATCGGTGAAAACTCAGCAAGGGTCAGCTTAAAAGCAGTAGCGACTGTTGACCACAGTAATACCGCAGCAAGGCCAAAGCCCAAGGCACGACGTTCGTTCATAGCAACTCATTCTAATTTGATGGGGTAGAATAGGGAGCGCTTAGTCTATCTGTCGAATTTTAATACGGCAAACTGGACATTTATCCAGTATCAAAATACCATTTAATGAGTTATTTCCAATTAGGCTAAATCATTATCATGCAATGGATTATCGAACATCAGGCAACGCTTATCGCTGCAATTTCTGGCGCGCTCGTCAGCGGCGGTGTCGTGGGTTGGTGGATCAAACAGAAGTTCTCTTTTCAGCAGCGACTTCTTGAACAGCAACTAGAGTCCGACCGTTTGCTGCATGAGTCTCAACAATCTCAGCTCAAATCCTCACTCGCAGAGGCGCAACAAGAGCTTGATGAGTTAGATGATGATCGAGATAAAGCGGCATTTGAACTTAAGCAGGCACATGGCAAGGTGATGGCTGCGATGGAGAAGCTGCGCTATTTTGAAGCCGTGAAGCAAGAACGTCAGCAGTATGCCGATGATATCAATGTTCTTAAGGAGCATAAGTCTGAGTTGGAGGCAGAGCTTCGCGAGCAAGAAGCTAGGCACGACCAAGAAAACCTCGCTAACAGTGAAAAACTGCAGCTGTTAGAGCAGGCAGAGTCCCGATTGAAGCAGCAGTTCGAACTGTTAGCGAATCAACTGTTTGAGAGCAAAACCGCCAAGGTCGATCAGCAGAACAAGCAGAGTCTTGAAGGTTTGTTATCACCGTTGAGAGAGCAGTTAGAGGGTTTTAAGAAGCAGGTTAATGACAGCTTCAGTCAAGAAGCCAAAGAGCGTCACACCTTGGTACACGAACTGAAGAACCTACAACGTCTCAATGAGAGCATGACGCGTGAAGCGGTTAACCTGACTCAAGCGCTAAAGGGTGATAATAAACAACAAGGTAACTGGGGCGAGGTGGTACTGGCTCGCGTGTTGGCGGATTCTGGCTTACGAGAAGGCCATGAATATCAAACTCAGGTGAACCTACAAAACGATGCCGGCAAGCGTTATCAACCCGATGTAATTGTCCATCTGCCACAAGATAAGCAAGTGGTGGTCGATTCGAAAATGGCTTTGGTGGCATTTGAGCGCTACTTCAACGCTGAGACCGATCAACAACGTGATGCAGCACTGCGTGATCATTTAGCTTCACTGCGAGCGCATATTAAAGGCTTGAGTCAGAAGGATTATCATCAGCTCAAAGGTATACAGAGCCTTGATTATGTATTGATGTTTATTCCGGTAGAACCCGCGTTTCAAGTCGCGATTCAAGCTGACCCAAGCTTGGTCAAAGACGCGATGGAACAAAACATAATCTTGGTCAGCCCTACGACCTTGCTGGTGGCACTGCGTACCATTGATAACCTGTGGCGCAACGAAAGACAGAACCAGAATGCACAAATCATTGCAGAGCGCGCGAGCAAACTTTACGACAAGCTGCGCTTGTTTGTTGATGATATGGAAGGTCTTGGTAGCTCATTGGACAGAGCCAACCAAAGCTACCAAGGTGCTATGAATAAGCTGGTGACTGGTCGTGGTAACGTGATTCGTCAGGCCGAAAGCTTTAAGCAATTGGGTGTTGAGGTGAAGAAACCTATCTCGGTTGGCTTGGCGGAAATCGCTCAAAATGAGGCTTTTTCAGAAAATGCCTCCTTAGTAGAAAGACAACCCGCTGAGGATAAAGTAAACTAATCGGCCGCAGCGCCTCTAAAGAGAGAGTGTACTGTCGATGAGAACTTACCATGGTAGATAACAGCATTATGGACACAAGCGTGCAGACAAATTCAGCAGTAGAGTCAGAAACCACACACTTTGGTTTCGAAACAGTCGCGAAAGACCAAAAAGTCGCGAAAGTAGCAGAGGTATTTCACTCTGTAGCCGCTAAATACGACATCATGAATGACTTAATGTCGGGTGGTGTTCACCGCTTGTGGAAGCGATTCACGATTGATTGCAGTGGCGTGCGCCCTGGTCAACGTATCCTAGATCTTGGTGGTGGTACTGGCGACCTTACTGCGAAATTCTCGCGCATCGTTGGTGAAAAAGGCCACGTGGTTCTTGCTGATATCAACAACTCAATGCTGAATGTTGGCCGCGATAAACTGCGTGATAGCGGCATTGTTGGCAACGTACACTATGTACAAGCGAACGCTGAAGAGTTGCCTTTCCCGGATAACTACTTCGATTGCATTACCATCAGCTTCTGTCTGCGTAATGTAACCGATAAAGACCAAGCGCTGCGTTCAATGTACCGCGTGCTTAAGCCGGGTGGTCGTCTGTTGGTTCTTGAGTTTTCTAAGCCAGTGCTTGAGCCACTATCAAAGGTTTACGACGCATACTCTTTCCACCTATTGCCAAAAATGGGTGAGCTGATTGCTAACGATGCAGACAGCTACCGTTACCTTGCAGAATCTATCCGCATGCACCCTAACCAAGAGACTTTGGAAGGCATGATGCAGGAAGCGGGTTTCGAGAATACTAAATATTTCAACCTAACGGGTGGCATTGTTGCGCTGCACCGCGGTTACAAGTTCTAGTCGAACTTGGTAGCAGGCTCGTTGAGCGTGCTAAAAATAAGAATAAAGATAGAACGGATAGGTTAAGGCTTATCCGTTTTCAAAGGTAAGGACAGTCATGCCATTTGATCCATTGGTCACCGCGGTTATTGAAACCTCTTTAAATACTTTCGTGAACGATGATCCAGCTTTGGTTCGTCGTTTGTCTCGTTTAAAGGGGCAGATCATTCAAGTTAATTTGAAAGAGTTGAATAAAACACTCACTTTCGTTTTCAGCCAACAAATTGATGTGTTGTCGGAATACGAAGGGCAGCCTGATTGCTACCTATCTTTGAATTTATCGGTGTTACCGGAACTGCGTGAGCAATCGAACATCACCAAGCTGATCAAGCAAGATAAGCTGATCTTAGAGGGTGATATTCAACTGGCTCAGAAATTCGCTCAACTGATGACAGACTGCAAGCCTGACTTGGAAGAGTGGTTATCGCGCGTAACGGGTGATGTGGTTGCTCATACCTTGGTCCAAGGCGTTAAAAACGTCGGTGGTTTTGTGGCAAAGCAAGCCACCAAACATCAAAGCCATGTTGCTCAAGTTCTGACTGAAGAGTGGAAGATCGCACCAGCGCCATTAGAAGTCGCGCACTTTTGCGATCAGGTTGATGACGTGAAAAGCTCTGCAGCACGTCTTGAAGCTAAGTTGAACGCTCTGTTGGAGAAAGCATGACCCCAACAGAACTGAAACGTCTTTATCATATTATCAAGGTACAGTTGGAATATGGCCTTGATGAGTTGATGCCAGAGCACCAATTGACCAAAGCCCCTTTGCTGGCGCGAAAGTCGCTGTTTTGGCTTAAGAACAAGCATCAAGATAAAGAGTTGGGTCATCGCTTACGTCTCGCGCTGCAAGAGCTTGGGCCTGTGTGGATCAAGTTCGGACAGATGATGTCGACGCGTCGCGATTTGTTCCCTCCTCATATCGCCGATCAACTGGCACTGTTGCAAGACCAAGTTGCGCCATTCGATGGTCAATTGGCTAAACAAGATATGGAAAAGGCGCTCGGTGGCAGTTTAGATAACTGGTTTACCGACTTTGATATCGAGCCTCTGGCTTCTGCTTCTATCGCTCAGGTGCATACCGCAAAGCTTAAAGAGAGCGGTCGTGAGATTGTTCTCAAGGTAATTCGACCTGATATTCGCCCGGTGATTGACGCAGATCTAAAACTGATGCACCGAATGGCGCGTATAGTCGCTAAGTCGCTTCCTGAAGCACGTCGTTTGAAACCTGTTGAGGTGGTTCATGAGTACGAGAAAACCTTACTTGATGAACTAGACCTGCGCCGCGAGGCGGCCAATGCGATTCAACTTCGACGTAATTTTGAAGGCAGTGAAGAGCTGTATGTTCCAGAGGTTATCCCTGATTTAAGCAGTGAAACCTTGATGGTGTCAGAGCGAATCTATGGTATTCAGGTTTCAGATATTGAAACGCTAAACGCCAACGGCACCAACATGAAATTGCTCGCGGAACGTGGCGTGACGGTCTTCTTTACCCAAGTATTCCGAGACAGCTTTTTTCATGCAGACATGCACCCAGGCAACGTATTCGTTAACCCTGAAAATCCAGACAACCCTCAGTGGATTGGTTTGGATTGTGGCATTGTCGGCACACTCAACAGTGAAGATAAGCGCTATTTAGCAGAGAATCTGCTGGCTTTCTTCAACCGAGATTATCGTAAAGTCGCTGAGCTGCACGTGGATTCGGGGTGGGTGCCACACGACACCAACGTCAACGACTTTGAGTTCGCGATTCGCATGGTGTGTGAGCCAATTTTTGCAAAACCACTTGGCGAGATCTCATTTGGCCATGTGTTGCTAAACTTATTTAATACAGCAAGACGTTTCAACATGGAGGTTCAGCCTCAGTTGGTGCTTCTGCAGAAGACCTTGTTGTATGTGGAAGGCCTAGGTCGCCAGTTGTACCCGCAGCTTGATCTGTGGGCAACCGCCAAGCCTTTCCTTGAAACCTGGATGATGAATCAGGTAGGGCCGCAAGCTGTGATCAACGCAGTAAAAGAGCGCGCGCCATTCTGGGCAGAAAAACTGCCAGAGCTGCCAGAGCTGCTTTATGACAGCTTACGCCAAGGTAAAGCGATGAACCACAGAATGGATCAGCTTTATCAAGGTTACCGAGATAGTAAGCGTCAGCAAGCAACTGGAAAGTTTTTGTTTGGCGTTGGAGCCACTTTAGTCGTATGCTCCGCAATATTAGTTTCAAGCCCTTATGAGCAGCTATCTATGGGCTGTGGCATCGCAGGTGTCACATTTTGGTTGCTTAGTTGGCGAGCTTACCGTCGTTAGACAGTAGACTCTCTTAATATTTTTTATGTGTAGACAGACCCGAGGACAATGACAATGGGTGGTATCAGTATTTGGCAACTTCTAATCATTGCTGTAATTGTAATTTTACTTTTCGGAACAAAGAAACTGCGCGGTATGGGTGGTGACTTAGGTTCAGCGGTGAAAGGCTTCAAAAAAGCGATGAGCGATGAAGACAAGCCTGCAGATAAGAAAGATGCAGACTTTGAACCAAAGAATATTGAACAGCAGAAGACAGAAGCTAGCGCTGAAACAACTGCTGAAACAAAGAAAGACAAAGAGCAGGCGTAAATCGTGTTTGATATCGGTTTTTGGGAACTGGTATTAATATCTGTCGTTGGGTTAGTGGTTTTAGGACCTGAGCGTTTGCCCGTGGCGATTCGTAGTATTTCCAAGTTTGTTGGACAAGCGAAAAGCATGGCAAACAGTGTGAAAGATGAACTTTCTCACGAGCTTAAGGTGCAAGAGCTGCAAGAAAACCTACGCAAGGCGGAAAAAATGGGTATGGAAGATTTATCTCCAGACCTAAAAGCGTCAGTCGATGAACTCAAGCAGGCCGCTGCTCAAGTTCAACGTCCGTACGCTAAGCCTGAGTCTGATAAGCCAAGTGAGACTGAACCTAGTGTCACGGAAACTGTGGAATCTGAAACCATTCAGGTCAACAGCGAAGCTTCAGCACCGTCAGATAAGAAAGCCGAATAGTCTCGCAAGGAGGAGTCGCCAGATGCTTGAGTCGCTAGATGTTTAAGTCGATAGCTATTCAAGTAGATATCTATTCAAGTGGATACCAATTCAACTGGATAGATAGGTGCGCGGCTCCTTTTCGATCTTCCTGTTTAAGAGGTTTGACATGTCTTCGACTGAGCAGACACAGCCTTTAATTAGCCATCTTCTAGAATTACGTAATCGCCTACTACGCGCGATTGTCGCCGTTCTAGTGATATTTGTCGGGCTAATTTATTTTGCTAATGATATTTATGAATTCGTATCAGCACCTTTGGTAGATCGTCTGCCTGAAGGGGCGACGATGATCGCAACGGATGTTGCATCGCCATTTTTTACACCGCTAAAACTAACCTTAATCGCGTCTATTTTTGTCGCGGTGCCGTTTATTTTGTATCAGGTGTGGGCCTTTGTTGCTCCGGGTTTGTACAAGCATGAAAAACGCTTGATCATGCCGCTATTGGCTTCAAGTTCTTTGCTGTTTTACTGTGGTGTGGCGTTTGCTTACTTCGTAGTATTCCCATTGGTATTTAGTTTCTTCACGGCTATTTCCTTAGGGCAGGTAGAGTTCGCAACAGACATATCAAGTTATCTCGATTTTGTACTCGCGCTGTTCTTTGCTTTTGGTATTGCCTTTGAAGTACCAGTAGCGATTATCTTGTTATGTTGGACGGGGGCGACAACGCCTAAGGCTCTGTCTGAAAAGCGTCCGTACATTGTTGTCGGTGCTTTTATCGTCGGTATGATGCTGACACCTCCCGATATGATCTCGCAGACACTGTTGGCGATTCCAATGTGTATTCTGTTTGAGATTGGTCTGTTCTTCGCGCGTTTCTATGTGCGTAAGCCAGATGCGGATGAAGAGGAAGAAGCTGAGTCTTGATTCTGCTGTAAGAACATAATTTGCTAGAGCCCTTCAGCAAAAATCACACAATAAAAAAGCGGCCCGAGGCCGCTTTTTTATTATGTCGATTTTATCGAACCTTTAACTGATAGCCACAGTTCTGACATATATAGAGCTCTTTGATGCCCAAAATTTTATGCCATAGGGTTCGATGTTGACGTTGTAAGTGAATAGTGTGTTCACGCATAATCAGCTCGATTTAATTTTGATCTATTATAATTATCAATATTAAACCATACACCTATGCATTTCAATGAGTAGCTCTAAAGTGTTATGTGGAATAAGGTCTTATATATTAAATAGAGCGCTAGCATTTTTTGAAGTAGTGGTATCGACTTCTTCAAGGCTAATCCCGCGCAATTCAGCGATGCGTTTTGCTACCAATTCCGTGTAGGCTGGCTCATTACGTTTACCGCGATTCGGTGTTGGTGCCAAGTATGGGCAATCTGTCTCTAGAATGACGTAATTCATATCAAGATGTGGAATCACTTTGTCCATTCCTGAGTTCTTAAAGGTCGATACACCGCCTAAACCTAAGTGAAAGCCTAGCTCGTTGATTGCCTGGGCTTCCTCTAAGCTGCTGCCAAAGCAGTGGAATACGCCACGTAAGCTGCCATCTTGTTCTTGGCGAAGTAGGGCAAGTGTCTCTTCAATGGAATCACGCGTGTGGATCACGACAGGTAGGTCTAGATCTTTTGCCCACTGCAGTTGAGTCACGAAAGCCATCTCTTGTTCAGCCTTGAAGGTTTTATCCCAGTACAAGTCGATACCAATCTCACCCACGGCGATAAAGTCATGTTTATCAAACCAAGCTCGAATGGTTTTGAGGGTTTGCTCGATATTCGCATCCACATAACAAGGGTGTAAGCCCATCATTGAACGACACACATCAGGAAACTGAGCTTCCGTCGCTAACATGGGCTCGATAGATTCTAAATCGATGTTCGGCAATAGAATGGTATCAATACCTTGAGCCAGTGCGCGTTGCACGACTTGTTCACGGTCTTCATCGAATTCGCTCGCGTAAATATGAGCATGGGTGTCGATCATTATTTTGTCCTGAAAGCAGTCTTTACTGAGTTGTCATGAGTATACGGCAGTGTGAGGAGAAGGTCATTTTTTGCCATTTATCCCTGTTTTTGAGTGGGTTTTATATTTTACTGCTAGCGTCCTGAGCCATCAGTGATATGCTTTTGCCTGTATTTAGCACTTTTCATATCTAAGCATTTCGGTGCTTAGACTAGGCAAGGAGAATCTAGTGTCTGTTTCAATTCAAGGTCAATTCCCAGGTCGCCGTATGCGCCGTATGCGTAAACACGACTTTAGCCGTCGCCTAATGGCAGAAAATCAATTGTCTGTGGATGACCTCATCTACCCAATGTTTATCCTGATGGGTAAAGACCGCCGCGAGCCTGTCGAGTCAATGCCGGGTGTTGAACGCTTGTCGATCGATCTGATGCTTGAAGAAGCGGATTACCTGTCAAAATTGGGTGTTCCGGCGATTGCTCTGTTTCCGGTCGTGAACCAAGATGCTAAAAGCTTATGCGCGGCTGAAGCTCATAATTCAGAAGGTTTAGTGCAGCGTGCGGTACGTTCATTAAAAGAGCACGTGCCAAATATGGGTGTGATTACTGATGTTGCACTGGACCCATTTACTACTCACGGCCAGGACGGCATCATCGATGAAGATGGTTACGTGATGAATGATGAAACGACTGAAGTGTTGATTCAGCAGGCGTTATCGCATGCTGAAGCCGGTGCAGATGTGGTTGCTCCGTCGGATATGATGGATGGTCGTATTGGTAAGATCCGCGAAGCGTTAGAGGAAGCGGGTTATATTCATACTCAGATTATGGCGTACTCTGCGAAATACGCATCGTGTTATTACGGCCCATTTCGTGATGCAGTTGGCAGTGCTTCGAACCTGAAAGGTGGTAATAAGAAGAACTACCAGATGGATCCTGCCAACAGCGATGAAGCGATTCACGAAGTGGCAATGGATCTTAATGAAGGTGCGGATATGGTGATGGTTAAGCCAGGCATGCCTTACTTAGACATCGTGCGTCGTGTGAAACATGAACTTCAAGCACCAACGTATGCTTATCAAGTGTCTGGTGAGTATGCGATGCACAAAGCAGCAATTCAAAACGGTTGGCTGAAAGAACGCGACACCGTTATGGAATCACTGCTGTGCTTTAAGCGTGCTGGTGCTGATGGCATTCTGACTTACTTCGCTAAAGATGTTGCAGAGTGGCTTGCTGAAGACAATGCACAAGCAGCCAAGCACTTAAAAGAAAAGTAACAACTTAACGTTAACTTAAGTGATATTCAGTAAAAGGGTTGGCCATTGTGTCAGCCCTTTCGCTTATGAGGATGGAAGAAGATGTCAGTCATAGTACGTGAAGGTTCACTGGGAGAGGTTGTGTCTGTTGTCGAGCAGATCTCTGAATTTGCTAGAAAAGAGAGTGTCGCTTCACTGGCAGCTCGGCTTGAAGGGAAAAAGAGCCTGATCTTAGTGGCTGAAGAGGCGAACGTGTTACTCGGCTTTAAAATTGGTTATGAGCTTAACTCAAATACTTTCTATAGTTGGTTTGGTGGTGTGTCACCGCTTGCAAGAAATAAGGGGGTCGCACAGGCTCAATTAGATGTTCAGGAGCAGTGGGCACAAGAGCGGGGTTATGAGCAGCTGAAAGTAAAATCTCGTAACCAGTTTCCTGCGATGCTGTGTTTACTATTGAAAAATGGATATCGAATTGAAAAATTGGAAGAAAAAGAAGAGATTAATGAAAATCGAATCCATTTCGTGAAGCAATTATCAGCTTAATGATTTGCTTTATCGGGGTGATAAATCATTTAAAATGAATTTAATGAGATTTATTATCATTTATTTGTTGACTATTAAATGAGAATCATTATTATTAACCCTGTCTTAGGGAATGAGGAAATGTTCACAAGGATGTTAAGTACTCAAGTATCAACTTGGTTACCCAACAGAATTCTCGCGAACTTGTACTAAGTTCTTTTTGACACGACATTGCTCACATTGCTTCCAGTGTAATTTATAGCTTTTAGGTAAAGCTGTGGTATTCAATTTGAATGGCTTTACCAGTTTTTGCTAGGCGACATCTTCGGGTGTCGCTTTTTTTATACCTCCAATTCAACAATATGCATATTTAGTGGCACGTTTTTTTATGAATAAAACGCCATCAGCATTCTTTTCCACAATGCAGGATCGTAAAAAGATCGTTGATCATATGTTCGATCTGTAAAATTATTCTTTATTTTCAGTGTATTGCTGGTGTTTTTTGATTTGTTAACCTTACTTCTCAACAGGGTGGATAAATAATATAAACAGAGTTATCCACAGAACGCTTGCGTCTAAGAACAAAAAATAACAACAAATCGATTATAACGAATACAACCGAGTGAACGGATACAGATCGACAACATGGAATCCAACCAACAGACGTGGCATTCTTAACAGATAATTTCTGTACTTACTGGATTCACAAATATTATGGCTCGTATTCCTGATAATCCATTGATTCTGATCGATGGCTCTTCTTACCTATATCGCGCGTTCCATGCTTACCCTGGCACCATGAGCAATGGTGATATCCCAACGAACGCTGTTTATGGTGTAGTTAACATGCTACGCAGCATGATGCGTCAATTTGCTTCTGATCGTATTGCGGTTATTTTTGATGCGAAAGGGAAAACGTTCCGTGATGACATGTACCCAGAGTACAAAGCAAACCGCCCACCTATGCCTGACGATCTTCGTTGCCAGATAGAACCATTGCACAATGTGATTCGTGCGATGGGTTTGCCACTTATCTCTATTCCTGGCGTTGAAGCAGATGACGTGATTGGTACGCTTGCTTCTCAAGCTTCTGCGATGGGGATGCCTGTACTTATCAGTACTGGTGATAAAGATATGGCGCAGTTAGTTGATGACAACGTTACTCTGATCAACACCATGACCAACGTGGTAATGGATCGCGAAGGTGTGATTGAGAAGTTTGGTATCCCGCCAGAACTGATCATCGATTATTTGGCACTGATGGGTGATAAAGTCGATAACATCCCTGGTGTTCCGGGTGTGGGTGACAAGACAGCGACGGCTTTGCTACAAGGCATTGGTAGTATCGAAAAGTTGTATCAGAATCTTGATGATATTGCGGCGCTTGGTTTCCGTGGTTCGAAGACGATGGCTAAGAAGCTGGCTGATAATAAAGCCAATGCTGACATGTCTTACGAGCTTGCAACAATCAAGCTAGATGTTGAGCTTGAAGAGACACCAGAATCATTGGTAAAAGCTCAACCCAATATCGATGAGTTGATCAAGCTATACGGTCAATTGGTTTTCAAATCTTGGCTGAACGAGCTCCTTGAAGGTGGCAGCGGAGTGGTTGAGGCGGATGAGAAATCTTCCGCAGCGGGAGCTGGATCAGTACGTAGCAGCGCTTCTACTGTAGAGATGAATACGTCTGCCGTGACGATTGATCGTAGCAACTACGAAACGATTCTAGATGAAGCGTCATTCAATGTTTGGTTAGAAAAGCTTAAAGCAGCTGAATTGTTTGCTTTTGATACTGAGACAGACAGCCTTGATTACATGGTGGCGAACCTGGTCGGTCTATCATTTGCGACGGACGAGGGCGTTGCCGCTTACGTACCGGTTGCTCATGATTACCTAGATGCACCGCAACAGCTGGATCGTGATTGGGTACTTGAACAACTGAAACCGATTCTTGAAGATGATGCTCAAGCTAAAGTGGGTCAAAACCTGAAGTACGATATGAGTGTGCTAGCGCGCTACGGTATCGAGATGAAAGGCATCAAACACGATACCATGCTGGCGTCTTACGTTTTCAACAGCGTAGGTGGCAAGCATGATATGGACAGCCTAGCGCTGCGTTTCCTTCAGCACAGCTGCATCTCATTTGAGCAAATCGCAGGTAAAGGTAAGAAACAGCTTACTTTCAACCAGATAGAACTGGGTGAGGCGTCTCCATACGCTGCAGAAGATGCTGATGTGACATTACGTCTTCATAACCGCCTGATGGAAAACATTGAGCAAGATGAAAAGCTAAAAACCATCTATGAAGAAATCGAAGTACCACTGATTCCTGTGATGTCTCGCATTGAACGCACAGGTGTATTCATTGATGACATGTTGTTAGGGGCTCAATCGCAAGAGATTGCGGTTCGTCTGGATGAGCTAGAGCAGAAAGCTTACGAGATAGCAGAGCAAGAGTTCAATATGAACTCGCCAAAACAACTGCAAGCGATCCTGTTTGAGAAAATGGGTCTGCCAGTTATCAAGAAAACGCCATCAGGTGCACCTTCAACCAACGAAGAAGTGCTTCAAGATCTGGCGCTTGATTACCCGCTACCTAAGTTGATCATTGAGTATCGTGGTCTTGCGAAGCTTAAATCGACGTACACAGATAAACTGCCGAAGATGATCAACGCTGAGACTGGTCGTGTTCATACGTCTTATCATCAAGCGGTGACCGCGACGGGCCGTTTGTCTTCGACTGATCCAAACCTACAGAACATCCCAATTCGTAATGAAGAAGGTCGTCGTATCCGCCAAGCATTCGTTGCACAGCATGGTTGGAAGATTCTAGCGGTCGATTACTCTCAAATTGAATTGCGTATCATGGCGCACCTATCGGGTGATAAAGCGCTGCTGGAAGCATTCCAACAAGGCAAAGATATCCACGCGGCAACGGCTGCTGAGATCATTGGTGTTGATATTGATAGTGTGACCACTGAGCAGCGTCGTCGTGCTAAAGCGGTTAACTTTGGTCTTATCTACGGCATGAGTGCTTTTGGTTTGGCTAAGCAGCTAGGTATTCCTCGTGGCGAAGCACAACACTACATGGATACTTACTTTGAGCGTTACCCAGGTGTGATGCAGTATATGGAAGACACACGCAGCGCGGCTTCAGAGCAAGGCTTTGTTGAAACCATTTACGGTCGTCGTCTGCACCTTCCTGAGATTCAATCTCGAAATGGCATGCGTCGTAAGGCTGCTGAACGTGCGGCAATCAACGCGCCAATGCAGGGCACAGCAGCAGATATCATTAAGAAAGCGATGCTGTTGGTTGATGAATGGATTCAAGCGGAAGGCGATGGTCGTGTGAAACTGCTTATGCAAGTACACGATGAATTGGTCTTCGAAGTGGAAGAGTCAGCTTTAGCCGAAATTGAAAGTAAAGTACAAGAATTGATGGAATCCGCCGCAGAGCTAGAAGTACCGCTTGTCGCGGAAGCTGGCCACGGTGACAACTGGGATCAAGCCCACTAATCAGTTTTTGACCTTATTGAGTAAATTAGTATGAGCCAGTGCACAAACACTGGCTTTTTTTTGTCTCGAATAAAGTTAAGTCATAAGAAGATTTTGGGTGTTTTAATAAAACGTTCATGAAAAAAAACTACAAAAATGGTTTTCATTTCTGAGCAATTGTTGTACATTAAATCTTGTAGGGTACAGAGGTAAGATGTTCTATCTTTCAGACCTTTTGTTTCACGTTATTGGATTAGGCTGATTCAGCCGCCCCAGTCAGTATTTGACTGGGGCGTTTTTTCTTGTGCGAAAGAAAAATATCTCCAACCTACTATTCCCCCGTAAAATCTCCCATTTTTAGTGCCTTTTGTTACGTTTCCCCCAAGCAGCGTGATAAACACTTGATTGCCTTAGATCTGGAACTCAATCAGCAATTGGTAATTTTAATCCGTCTCTAAGTGCATTGTTTTATTCTTGAAAATAACTTTTATTTTACAAGTGATTCATAATGCATTGATCGTTTACGTCTTATTTATCAGTACATTGAGTGGGTGAATGCTCAATGTAGTCCATGATTTCCTGTTGTTTCTCTGTGCTGTATTTCAGAGCTTCGGCCGTGATCTGGATAGATTGCGCCATAGAAGAGATATTGTTGGTCGCTTCCACCAAGGTTTGCTGCATGGGTTTTAGGATAAGTAGATAGATAGCGGTCAACGCGATAACAATGACAGTGATAACGGCTGCCAACGCAATAATGATTTTAGTTTGGATATCATCTAGCAGTAATTGACTGGTTTTCTTAAAGGCGAGTCGAGATTGGTCTAAGACTTGTGGGAGTTGATTGAGTGATGTCTTGGTGGAGCTCGCAAGTTGATTGATGCTTTCAACGGTTTGATTCAAGGCTTGTTGTTGGTCATTGCTGAGGTTGGGGTTGTTGACTATCGCCTGCAAAGATTGTGATATCACCTCAAGGGACTCACTCGCGTCTTTTGCGTACTTTTCCATACCATCTAGGTCTAAAGTCATATCGACATTGATTAATGGGACTTGTTCTTGTTCTGCTTCAGAGGCAAACCCTGTCAGTGAGATCAACATAAGTGCAATGATGGCCAATGGTGTTTTCCACATGAGTATTCCTTTCTCATTGTTCTGTTTATTTAGATGTGTCTTTTAGTATGGTTTACTTCTCTCGTTTCTAACTGATTAATCTTGTCTTTAATTCTCAAGACTTAGGTTTAACTCACTAATTTTTGGGCAAAAAAATACCCCACCTATAAAAGGCAGGGTATTAATAAGGCTAAATCACTTGCTGTAAGTGCTTTAACTTCTAATTACAGATAAAGCTCTAGATAGAGGAATTACTCTGAGTCGTTGTGCTCTTCGTCCGCTAGCTCATCAATGATTTGATCAGCAAACACAGGTGCAAACCACTCATCCATCTTGGCACGCAGTTGGTCAACGCCGATGCCCTTCATTGAAGAGAAGACATCAACCGCAACATCACCACCGAAAGATTTCGCATCATTACGGATTTTCAGTAGCTGTGCTTTACGCGCACCACTTTTCAGTTTGTCTGCTTTTGTTAACAAAACTTGTACTGGGATGCGGCTATCGATAGCCCAGTAGATCATTTGTTGGTCAAGGTCTTTCATTGGGTGACGGATATCCATCAATACCACTAAACCTTTTAGGCTTTCACGTCGTTGTAGGTATTCACCTAGCGACTTCTGCCATTTTTTTTTCATCTCAAGCGGTACTTGAGCGAAGCCATATCCCGGTAAATCGACAATATGACAGCCGTCGGTAACCTTAAATAGGTTAATTAGCTGAGTTCGACCTGGGGTTTTACTGGTTTTCGCCAAGCTTTTTTGGTTTGTAACGCGGTTTAGTGCGCTAGATTTACCAGCATTGGAGCGTCCTGCAAACGCAATTTCGATCCCTTCGTCTTCTGGTAAGTGACGAATATCAGGTGCACTGGTAATGAAATGCGTGTTTTGATAATGAATTTTTACGCTCACTGTTAACTCCATCTCGACTTTGTGTAGTCGATTGATTACTTTTTTGTGAATTTGTGTAAAATAACCGTGCTCGGCATAAGGTCGCCTATTGTACCATGAGTGGCAACATAGAGTGGTACTGGAAGCTTGATAATTATAATGGAATGTCATGAAGAAATTAGCGCTAATTTTGAGTCTTTTAGCCAGCTGCTCAGTATGGGCTCAAGGTAGTATTGAAGCTGGTAAAGCCAAATCACAAACATGTGTTGCCTGCCACGGTGCTGACGGCAACAGTCTGATCACTCAGTATCCTAAGCTGGCTGGTCAACATGAGAAGTATCTAGAGAAGCAGTTAAAAGAGCTTAAGCTAGGTATGACGAGTGGTGGTAAACAAGGTCGTTACGAGCCTGTAATGGGTGCAATGGCGATGCCTTTATCTGAAGAAGATATGGCTGACCTAGCGGCATACTACGCATCTCTCCCTATCTCTAGTAACTCTACTCCTGAAAATGTAGTAGATGAAGGTAAGGTTCTTTACACTGCGGGTAACGCAGAACGCGGCGTAACGGCTTGTATTGCTTGTCACGGCCCTCGTGGTAATGGTACCGAACTTTCTGGTTTCCCTAAGATTTCAGGTCAGCACGCAGATTACATCAAGGCTCAACTTGAGAAATTCCGCGATGGTAACCGTAATAACGACATGAATGCGATGATGCGTGATGTAGCTAAAAAGTTAACAGACGCAGATATTGATACCTTATCGAAGTACGTTGGTGGTTTACACTAATATGTCGGTTTCTTGCTCTTAGCCAGAGTAATGAAATGTACGTTCGAGCGAGATTGAAGAGACGCCCCGATCAGTAATGGTTGGGGCGTTTTCTTTTGTATTGATTTTATATATCCGGTTTGTGTTAATGTCTAATTTATCAATGCGTGTTCGAATTGTGTACAAAAGTGTGAGCTCGCACTCTTGTAGTCTTTTTGTAAAAAGGTAAAGTAGCCGCCATCAGCTAGGAGCTGACTTAGATACGGATGGTCATCTAGTCTAACGGTATAGACAGAAACGGATCAGGCTAGGACAGCCCAGCAACAAGGTGTTAGAAAAGGATAGCCAAAACTCATCAGGACGATGAACAACAAACAAATTTGGCATGGAAAGCACCAATAACAAATGGAGATTTGTGTACCAAGTTGAGTATGCAAATTTTGGCCGATATAGGCAGATTTAGAGAGCGATAGGTTTTCCTATCGCTTTTTTTATTGATTTGATGAAAAAACACCCAATACCTCTCCACTATAAACTCAGTTTCTGGTATGTTTCGCATCCCTGTTTAAGGATGTGCTATGTATACTTGTCCCTTATGCCATCACCAAGGCGTGAATCACTATTTTGAAGACAAACGCAGAGCCTATCTGCAGTGTCAGCAATGTGAACTGGTATTTGTTAAACCTGAACAAAGGTTAGAAGCAAAAGAAGAGAAAGCACACTATGATCTCCATGAGAACGATCCTAGTGATGCAGGCTATCGCCGTTTTCTATCTCGCATCGCGGATCCACTAACAGACAAAATTTCATCTAACTCACACGGGTTGGATTTTGGTTGTGGCCCAGGCCCTACGCTATCTATTATGTTAGAAGAAGCCGGACACACCATGGAGTTGTACGATATCTATTACCACCCAGAAGCTTCTGTGTTGGAAAAAACGTATGACTTTATGACTGCCACGGAGGTGATAGAGCATCTTTATCACCCAGACAAAGTGTGGCAGCAATGGTTGAATTTAGTTAAACCCAAGGGCTGGATTGGTCTTATGACTAAACTAGTAATAGACGTAGACGCGTTTGCTGGTTGGCACTACAAGAATGACCCGACACATGTCGTCTTCTTTAGTCGTCAAACATTCCAGTTTTTGGCAGAGCGGGATAAGCTCGAACTAGAATTTTTTGGAAATGATGTAATTTTACTGAGGAAAGTGCAGTAATGGGTCGTAGTAAGAAATCAAGAAAACCGGGAGCACTTGGCGCTCCGGAACCTATGGTTACTCGTAACCGTAGTGAATCTGATGTTGAAGGTCGTGAACGTAAGCGTGTTAAAAAGCGTAAAGGCCTTAAGTCTGGCAGCCGTCACTCTGATGGTAGCGAAGCAAAACAGCGTAAAGCTGCACTAGCTCGCGACCCTCGTTTAGGCAGCAAGAAAAAAATCCCGCTGATTGTTGAACCAGCGAAGAAGTCGACGAAACAAGAGCGCAAGCTATCTAACGAACAAGAGTTAGAGATGCTTGAGAATGATGCTCAACTGAACACATTGCTAGATCGTATCGAAAATGGTGAAAACCTAGGTGCAGGTCTGCAGAAGTTTGTTGATGAGAAGCTTGATCGTATCGAACACCTAATGGGCCGCTTAGGTCTGCTAGAGCCAGAAGACGATGAAGAAGAGATCTTCGAAGAAGCACCGGTTGCCTCTAAGAAGAAAGCAAGCTCTGACGAAGACTTGCTATCTCAATTCGAAGATTTCGACTTAGACAGCTTTAAAGGTTAATAGCCAATGAACGTAACCTTATTAGCAATTGCTGGTGGAATTATCATTCTCGGCTTGGGCTCTTACGCAGGTTACCTTCTACTTCAAGTGAAGAAGCAGACGGAGTTGCAAAAGCAGCATCAAGCACTTGCCATTGAAAAACGTAACGCGACGATTTACGAAAACGTAAATACTTTGTGCTTAGCGGGTATTCAAGGCCAGTGTGACTTACCTGAGATCAGTATCCGAGTGTGTATCATTATGGATAACGTTCAGGGTGATGAGCGTGTCGATTTTGATTCTGAGTATCCTGCTCTTTCTGAGCTGTACCATATCGTAAAAGATATGGCTCGCGGAGATGCAAGACAGGAACTGACGAAGAAAGATCGCATGCAGCAGAATCTCACGCGCCATAAGGCAGAGACTCGCTTGAATGATGCGGTCATCGAAGATTTGAAAAGGTTGCAGGAGAAGGTTAAGCCTCTCAACAACCAAATCAACATTCAGATGATCTAGTCACTAAGACTATTTAATGTAGAGGCTTGTTTAATACTCTATTTTTAAGACGTGCTGCTTTTAATACCTATGCCTTTAAGACACTTTGCCTTAAAGGCATATTGTTTTTAAGTCGTCTTGCTTTTTAATAGACAATGTTAAATGAGCTTTCTTACCTTTTGCGTCTCGTTAATTCCGACGCTTTGTTAGTGATCAAGCTAGCAGTTCTGAGTTTTTGTCTGAAAAATTGATTTTGTCTTGGAACGACCTTACTGGTCGTGTGGCAAAATAACCCGTCTATATTTTAATGTATGTAAAATGATTTGAGAGACCTTAGGTTCTCGCGGATCTAAATTGGAAGTACCGCTATGTCGAGCAAGCCAGTAACAACGAATCAGCAAATCGTTTGGGATCAAGAAATCTTAAACAAGTACAACTATTCGGGACCTCGTTACACCTCATACCCAACTGCGTTGGAGTTTCATGAAGCGTTTACTGTCGCTGATTACGACATGGCGTGTACTCAATATCCTGATCGTCCACTCTCTCTTTACGTGCATATCCCATTTTGTCACAAGCTTTGTTACTACTGTGGTTGTAATAAAGTCATTACTCGTCACTCGCATAAAGCGGATGAGTACTTGGATGTGATTGAACATGAAATCCGCCAGCGCGCCTCTTTATTGAATGGCCGTAAAGTGACTCAACTGCACTTCGGTGGTGGTACACCAACGTTCTTGACCAAAACACAAATCACTCGTTTGATGGGCATTTTGCGTGAAGAGTTTAACTTCACCGCTGACGCTGAAATCAGTATTGAAGTTGACCCGCGTGAGATTGAGCTAGACGTACTTGACCACCTTCGAAATGAAGGCTTCAACCGCCTGAGCATTGGCGTGCAAGACTTTAATAAAGAAGTACAGAAGCTGGTTAACCGTGAGCAAGATGAAGAGTTCATTATTGCAATGGTTCAACGTGCGACAGAGCTAGGCTTCCGTTCAACTAACCTGGATTTGATCTACGGCCTACCAAAGCAGACTCAAGCTTTGTTCGCTGAAACATTGAAGCAAGTGTTAGAAATGAAGCCGGGCCGTTTATCTGTATTTAACTACGCACACATGCCGCAACTGTTTGCTGCGCAGCGTAAGATAAAAGATGAAGACCTACCTGAAGCTAAAGAGAAGATGGCTATCTTACAAGATACTATCGAGACGCTAACCGGTGCGGGTTACCAGTTCATTGGTATGGATCACTTCGCACTACCTGAAGATGAGCTAGCCGTAGCACAACGTGAAGGTATTCTGCATCGTAACTTCCAAGGCTACACGACCCAAGGTGAAGCTGACTTAATTGGCTTCGGTGTTTCTGCGATTTCTATGGTTGGTGATGCTTACGCACAAAATCAGAAAGAGCTGAAGAAGTACTACGCTCAGGTGAATGACCTGCGTCATGCACTTTGGAAAGGTGTTGCTCTAGACAGTGACGACCTTCTACGTCGTGAAGTGATCAAGCAGCTGATTTGTAACTTCAAGCTTGATAAAACAATGATCGAATCTGAGTTCTCGGTTAACTTTAATCGCTACTTCAAAGAAGACTTAGAGCTTCTACAAACCTTTATCAACGATGAGTTGGTTGAAGTCGATGACAAAGAAATCCGCGTAACTTTGCGTGGCCGTTTGCTGATCCGTAACATCTGTATGTGTTTTGATAAATACCTACGTGCCAAGGCTCGCCAACAGCAATTCTCTCGCGTCATCTAATAAATCGATAGAGAATAGAAACATAAAAAATGCCAGCATCATGCTGGCATTTTTGTATCTGACTCATTCGATTTGTGCCTGATTTAGGCGAGGTTCTCTTTGGTGCTCTGTTTGGCCTCTGCGTTTTGTTCGATTTCGTTATTCGTTTTAAACTTGGCATTTTGCTTGGTGCCGAGGTCGGTAGGCCATTGGTCAAACGGAACTGGACGACTGTATAAGAACCCTTGAGCTAACGGACATTGAAGCTGCTTGAGTAGTTCAGCTTGTTGTTGTGTTTCAACGCCTTCTGCTACCAAACTTACTTTGAAACCCTTGGTGATGTTGACGATGGCCGCGACGATGGAGCTGTCTAGGTTCTCTTTTTCCAACTTACTGACGAAGCTGCGATCGATCTTTAAGCAATCAAATGGCAGTTTGTGTAAGTAAGCCAGTGACGAATAGCCGGTACCAAAGTCATCAATTGCAATCGAGATACCTAGTGCTTTTAGCGTCAGCATATTATCGATGATGGTTTGGTCATTGTCGACGATGCGTGATTCAGTGATCTCTAGCGTCAGGTTTTGGGCTGGTAATTTGGTGTCACGCAGCGTGCTTTTAACCAATTCAATGAATCCGCTTTCACTCAGTTGGTCGACAGATAGGTTAACGTGAATAGAGAAGTCTTTATTCCATTTTCCAGACTCAATCGCGATTGCGGTATCTCGACATGACTTGTGCAAAATCTGCTTACCAATGTCGTAGATCAATCCTGTTTCTTCTGCTAAAGGAATGAACTCCAAAGGTGAGATTATACCCTCGTCCGTTACCCAACGAGCCAAAGCCTCGGCACCTATGGTAGCTCCGGATTCCAGGTCGATTATAGGCTGATAGAAGGGCTCGAACTGCTGAAGCTCAATTGCCTTGTTAAGACGTGCCAGCATCTTGGTACGATATCTCGATGCTTTGCCCATTTCTGGGTTGTAAATACTGACACTGGTTTTGTCTTGCTTTGCGTTGCTCAAGGCTATACTGCTGTTGCGTAGCAGCAGTGTAATGTCGTTGACGTTCGAGACATTCACTACACCCATTGATACTTTGATCACCACGCTTTCTGATTCCATGGCAAATGGGGAGGTAAAGATTCGAAGCAAGCGGCTCGTCAGTAGCTGGACGTCATCTATTTGATTGATGTTAGGAGCGTAAATCGCAAATTCATCCCCGCCAGTTCGAGCTAACAGGAAGTTCGATGGCAGCGTACCTCTTAAACGAGCAGCCGCAATGATAAGCAGTTGGTCACCATTGTAATGGCCGAGGCTATCATTAATATCTCGAAAGCGGTCAATACCAATTAAGTAAAGTGTACCTTTTTCGTTTTCAGGGTTTTTCTTGGCTGTATCAATAAAGCCTTCACGACTATACAGTTTAGTTAATGAGTCATAGGTAAGTTGAGCCTGTAACACCTGAAAAGAAGCCTTTAAATTGTTGGTCATTTCATTAAATGACGCAGTTAACATGCTAATTTCATAGATATTGCCCGTTTTTGGCATGCTCGTATCCCAGTCACCTTTGGCGAGGCGCTTTGCTGCCCCTGCTGTTGAAGTGATGGGTTGAGTTACGCGATTAAAGGCAATTAATCCAGCGATAATACCAATGCAACTGAGCGTTAGACCGAGTAACCAGCTGTTTCTTTGGTTTTTTGGTAATTCACCAAGTAGGCTACTTTCTGGGATCGACATACCAATAATCCAAGTGATGCCGTACTCATCTTCATAAGGGGTAAGTTGATTGAAATATCGTTCGTTATCTAAATTAAAACTAAAGCGCTGCACATTTAAATCATCGATTAGATGAAACTTATCTACATAACGGGCACTTTCACGTATTACCGCGTTAGCACTCTCTGTTGCTAACAAGCGCTGGCCTTTGTCTGTTTGTCCTGTTCCCCAAGAGACCACGCTGCCTCCGCCCGAATGAGCGACTAAGCGCTGTTGCTTATCAATAATATAAACAGAAGCATCTGTTTCATCTTTTAGTTCTTTGAGAAATGCATTAAAAGTGTTGATCTTGATATCGCTGGCAAGGACACCTTTGAGCTCGTTATCACTATAGATAGGAGCAAGAGCCGATAAAGTGATCTCTTGTCGTTCATCTGCATTGGCATAAATTGATGACCATAATGCCTTGTTCTGTGCTACGACAGGTGTGTACCAAGGGCGAACTCTTGGGTCGTAAGCTGAAATCACGGTTCGAATGTCTTCGCTAATCGTGTGGCCACGATAAATGACCAGCTGGCCTTGGGTTCGGTCATCTCGGGCCATCAAAGTGTAGCCGTTGTTAACTTCTTTTCGAAAACCGACGTAGCTACCGTCTGCAGAGCCAAAACTAATCACATCTAGTTGGGGAACAGCTTGGAAATGACGAGAAAATTTATAAAGGATGTAGTCTTGAACCTGACTAAGATCTCCCTCTTTATAAAGGTTGTGATAACCGATGTTATGACTTAGTGAAAGGTTAGCGTGAAATGGCTTTTCTAAAAAATCGGCAAGGCTTTGATGAACGTTATCAGTGAGTGATGTTAGTTGGCGCGCACTAATATCACTCACCATCTCCTTGTAGCTTTGCTTTTGAGTGAAAATCATTACGCCCATAGTGAAGAGAAATATCATCACGAATGGCAGAACCACTGCGGTTCTCAAGGTAATTTGTGTTTTCAAAGACATCTTTAGCTACAGTTTGGATAGATAGTGTACTGTAATTGTACCGATACTATTCAAAGCAAGCGACACTTTTTTAGCTTTAAAAAATATGTATCTAAAGGCATATATAGATCAGTACAACTCTTTGAGTTTACGAGTCAGGGTGTTTCTTCCCCATCCTAAAACTTTCGCTGCATCTTGTTTATGGCCATTAGTATGGTTGAGTGCGGCCTCTAATAATATACGTTCAAACTCGGGTAGAGCATAAGTCAGCAGCTCTTTTTCGCCGGAATCAAGCGCACTCTTGGCCCAATTAGCCAGCAGTTGTTGCCAATTACCATCAGTACCTTCGCTGATCACTACCTTATCTTCCAACAACTCAGGAGGTAGATCCGAAGGAAGTATTTCACTACCACTTGCCATTACTGTTAACCAACGGCAAATGTTCTCAAGCTGACGTACGTTACCCGGCCAATTGAGCTGATTGAGCTTCAGAATGGTCTCTGGGTGTAGTGTCTTCACTTCTACGCCAAGCTCTTCAGCGGCTGATGCTAGGAAGTGGTGAGTCAGCTTTTCAATGTCCTGTTTACGTTCGCGCAGTGCCGGAATATGGATTCGGATAACGTTGAGTCGATGGAAAAGGTCTTCACGGAAACCACCGTCATGTACTAAGCGCTCAAGATCTTGGTGGGTTGCGGCAACGATACGAACATCGACCTTAACCGCAGAATGTCCACCTACGCGATAAAACTGGCCATCAGACAGCACGCGCAGTAGTCGAGTCTGAATATCGAGTGGCATGTCGCCAATCTCATCAAGAAACAGAGTTCCCCCGTTGGCTTGCTCGAAGCGTCCTTGGCGAACGCTGTTGGCTCCAGTAAACGCGCCTTTCTCATGGCCAAACAGCTCTGATTCAATGAGATCTTTGGGAATGGCTGCCATGTTCAGGGCGATAAAGGGTTTTTTCGCTCTTGGGCTGTGACGATGTAAGGCGTGTGCGACTAGTTCTTTACCTGTACCTGATTCACCATTGATTAGCACGGAAATGGATGACCGAGACAAACGACCAATGGCGCGGAAGACTTCCTGCATCGCAGGCGCTTCGCCAATGATTTCTGGCGCGTTGGTGTCTTCGGCTACTTCGCTGGCTTGTTCTCGCTTTTGCTCTTGGCTGTGGGCGATTGCTCGCTCTACTAAAGTCAGTGTCTCATCGATATCAAACGGCTTAGGCAGATACTCAAAAGCGCCTTTTTGATAAGCATTGACCGCCGCATCAAGGTCTGAGTGCGCGGTCATAATGATCACTGGCAGGTCGGGAGAGCGTTGATGAACCTGATGCAAAAGCTCAATACCGTCAATGCCGGGCATGCGAATATCAGATACCAATACATCTGGCGTTTCGCGCTCAAGAGCAAGTAATACGCTCTCTGCATCAGCAAATGTTTCACACTTTATATCCGCAGATGAAAGTGTTTTCTCTACTACCCAGCGGATAGAGCTGTCGTCATCGACGACCCAAACGTATCCCTTACTCATAATTCAATTCCTTTGCAGCCAAATCTATTGTGATAATCATTGTTGTTTTTATTGTTCGGTATTCAGTGTTGCCAATGAAACGTTGTTTCCAGTGAGAGACACAGCTTTGCTTATATCGGCAAATAAATCGTGAATGTGGTGTTGCCCGGCCAGCTTTCAACATCAATTTTCCCATTGTGTTGATCGATCAGGTTTTGAGATATCGATAGCCCTAGCCCTGTTCCTCCTTCTCGTCCGCTGACCATTGGGTAAAACAGGGTGTCTTTCAATTCATCGGGGATACCCGGGCCGTTGTCGCAGATCTCAATGCGAGCGGCGAGTTTGTGTCGCTGACCATGAATGTTTGCTTGATGCACCGTTCTGGTGCGAATGATGATTTTTCCTGATTCTTGAGTCTTCAGAATCTGAGCTGCGTTGCTCACTATATTGAGCATGGCTTGCTCTACCTGTGCTGAATCCATCAAGATGTCCGGTAAGCTCGGGTCGTAGTCTCGTTCGATGACGAGTGTTGAACCTGATTCTAGCTCGACGAGTTGCCTTACTTTTTCAAGTATTTGGTGAAGATTCTCTTCCGATTTGGTCCCCGGTTTCTGTGGGCCAAGCAGGCGATCGACCAAAGCTCTCAGGCGGTCGGCTTGCTCAATAATGATCTGCGTATATTCATTAAGGGACTGATCAGGGAGCATTTTACCAAGTAGCTGCGCGGCTCCTCTTAATCCGCCCAATGGATTCTTAATCTCATGGGCTAATCCGCGCACCAATAGTTTAGCCGCTTGTTGTTGTGCGTGTTGGTTGAGCTCTTGGCTGAGGCGTCTTTGTTGGTCTATCTTGCGCATCTCAACCAATAACAGCGTTTCTCGCTGCCAAGATATTGGGCTCACTGTTACCTCAAGCATTAGTGGGCGGTTATCAACCACAAAGGTAACGTCACTGTCGGTAATGCTTTGGCCACTTTGTAGCGGTTGAGTCAACAGCGCTAAATCCAGTGAGGCGTGCTGGATAAGTTGGCTCAGAGGGTGATCAACGATACGTCGTGCACTTTGCGAAAAGAGTTGTTCAGCCGCCGGGTTGGCATATCGGACATACAGTTGCTCATCGAGCATCAATGTTGAGGTCACCATATTGTCGAGAATGGCGCTGGAAAGATGATGTGTATCTATGCTGTCGCTTTTGGCTGATCGATTCACTATTTCGTCCTTGAACTGGTGTTTTTCTCACTGCACCAAATTGGTGCGAAGCTAAGTTCAAGTATGGCGCATATCAACCAGAAGCTAAAGATAATTCATTAGAGTTGCTGAAAGCTGCTTCGATCAGGTGAAAAGTAGAGGTAATTTTGCCTCTTTTAACACATTGGCTTACTTGAGCGTCGCTCGATGTAAATACACGGTGACTGGACTAGTAGATGCAATAAGCTTGCCGCTTCTATGTGCTTGAATTGCAATGGTGTGAGTGCCTCGATCGATACCTTTCAATTCCCAATTAGGTTGGGTTTGTGGAGCGCCATAACGACGACCATCGAGCATCAATTGCAGCTGCTCTCCAATACCAAGCTTGCGGTTGAGTTCTATTCTTATTGGGATTAAGCCACGGTTGCTGCGGATGGTTTGATCATGAACTGGAGTCAGCATGCTGAGGGCTAACTGAGCGGGTACCTCTCGTTTCGTGTTATCTGTTTTTTCCTGAGCGTGAGCTGGTGTTGCAGTTTTTGTTGTAGAGGGATCTGCAGCGTCAACAGGCGTTGAGGCCTCAAATTTAGGGGCTGGCGCGGAAGCTTGTACGTCAGGTAGGCGAAGAGCCTCCGCACCTTGATCTGTAGGGGTATCACTAAAGTGAAGCACACCATCCTCATCTTCCCAGGTGTACACCGTTTGAGCAGAGCACGAGAATGCGACTGTTAATCCGATTAGGAACAGTATGTTTTTCATATCGTTAGCCTCTTTCCACCGTTAGGTGTTTTCACGTTTGACGTTAGTTTTGTTATTGATTTTATTGTATTTATAGCAACAGCCTCTAAGGGCTTTGTTTAAGATATGGTACGAGGAAGCAGGGGGAGGGAGAATAGAAAAAAGGCCCGCCTGCGAGGCGAGCCTAATATTTTTTAGTGCTTCTTACATGTTGCAATAGCTTTTACTGCAGTAAGAATTACATGCTAACCGACTAAGGATTAAACTGAGTAGTACAGTTCAAACTCAAGTGGGTGTGTAGCCATGTTCACGCGCTGTACGTCGTCAGATTTCAGTGTGATGTAAGAATCGATGAAGTCGTCAGAGAATACGCCACCAGCCGTTAGGAACTCACGGTCTTCGTTAAGTGCTGCTAGAGCACCTTGTAGAGATTCTGCAACTGTTGGGATTTCAGCTGCTTCTTCTGCAGGAAGGTCGTATAGATCTTTATCCATAGCTTCGCCAGGGTGGATCTTGTTCTTAATACCGTCAAGGCCAGCCATAAGCATTGCTGAGTAGCATAGGTATGGGTTAGCTGCTGGGTCACCAAAACGTAGCTCGATACGACGTGCTTTCGGGCTTGGTACTACTGGGATGCGGATAGAAGCAGAACGGTTACGTGCTGAGTAAGCAAGCATTACAGGTGCTTCGAAACCAGGTACAAGACGCTTGTATGAGTTCGTTGATGGGTTAGCAAATGCGTTGATTGCGCGAGCGTGCTTGATTACACCACCGATGTAGTAAAGAGCCATTTCAGATAGGCCGCCGTACTTATCACCAGCAAACAAGTTTTGTCCATCTTTGTTCAATGACATGTGAACGTGCATGCCAGAACCGTTGTCACCAACTAGTGGCTTAGGCATGAATGTCGCTGTTTTGCCAAATGCGTGCGCAACGTTGTGTACAACGTACTTGTAGATTTGAGTCTCATCCGCTTTTGTTGTTAGCGTGTTGAAGCGAGTTGCGATTTCGTTTTGACCCGCAGTTGCAACTTCGTGGTGGTGAGCTTCAACAACTAGGCCCATCTCTTCCATTACTAGACACATTGCTGAACGGATATCTTGAGATGAATCGACAGGAGCTACTGGGAAGTAACCGCCTTTAACGCCAGGACGGTGACCTTTGTTACCGCCTTCGATGTCAGAACCTGTGTTCCAAGCTGCTTCTACATCATCAATTTTGAAGAAAGAACCAGACATGTCGTTTGAGAACTTAACGTCATCGAATAGGAAGAATTCTGGCTCTGGACCCACTAGAACTGTGTCTGCGATACCCGTAGAACGTAGGTATTCTTCAGAACGTTTAGCGATAGAGCGTGGGTCACGGTCGTAGCCTTGCATTGTTGCAGGCTCAAGGATGTCACAACGGATGTTTAGCGTTGCATCTTCTGTGAATGGGTCCAGTACAGCAGAAGCTGCGTCTGGCATCATTACCATGTCAGATTCATTAATGCCTTTCCAACCAGCGACTGAAGAGCCGTCAAACATTTTGCCTTCTTCGAAGAAGTCTGCATCAACTTGGTGAGAAGGAATAGAGATGTGCTGCTCTTTACCTTTTGTATCAGTAAAACGTAAGTCGATAAATTTAACTTCGTTCTCTTGGATCAGGGATAGTACATTTTCTACTGACATCTTGGATAACCTCCAGTGTTATTAATTCGGTATTAGCTCGATTCGGTTGAAACCAGCATTGATTAATGTCTATACGTGCATTAATCGATGCTGATTTATCTATAGCCAAAAACGTGCCAAAAAAATTATTCCATTAATTTCAATGGTTTACTTGTTTACTTGATTTGCGAACTCTGACTTTTGCACCAAAATGATCTTTGGTTGCACTGTATTGGTGCAGCCATTTATCTGTGCACCAATATGAGACATAAGCGAACACCATTCAGCAATGAATTGCCTAAGTTGTCAATCCACTTTTGTTATTTTACCTGAGATTTGGTTGCCCACTTCGCGGGTGATACTTTTCGATAACCCTACGAATTAGTCGACTAGACACTGTACGGAACCAAAGTTAAGCGGATATGAATCGCTAATAAAGAAAAAAGCCTTGGTTCAGATCACATATTTCTGGGTTTTTGTCTAGAATCTGGTATATTATTGACCGTTTTTTAAATCAAGCTAGCGGTTATTATCCAAACTTTTGAGATAAGTGACGGCTACTTTTATGAGTGAATCGAGAATCCATGTCTACTCCACAGATTGATAAGTTAAGAAATATCGCGATCATCGCGCACGTTGACCACGGTAAAACGACTTTGGTTGATAAACTACTACAACAGTCAGGCACTCTTGAGTCTCGTGGTGAAGCTGAAGAGCGTGTCATGGATTCGAATGACATCGAAAAAGAGCGTGGCATTACAATCCTTGCTAAGAACACAGCAATCAACTGGAATGATTACCGCATCAACATCGTAGATACTCCGGGACACGCGGACTTCGGTGGTGAAGTTGAGCGTATCATGTCTATGGTTGATTCTGTTCTGCTTATCGTTGACGCAGTTGATGGCCCAATGCCTCAAACTCGTTTCGTAACGCAAAAAGCATTCGCACACGGTCTTAAGCCAATCGTTGTAATCAACAAGATTGACCGCCCAGGCGCTCGTCCTGATTGGGTTATGGATCAAGTATTCGACCTTTTCGACAACCTAGGTGCTACAGATGAGCAACTAGACTTCACCGTTGTTTACGCTTCAGCTCTAAACGGTTGGGCAACAATGACTGAAGGTGAAACTGGCGAGAACATGGAACCATTGTTCCAAGCTGTTGTTGATACAGTAGAAGCGCCAGCAGTTGACCTTGACGGTCCACTACAAATGCAAATTTCGCAACTTGATTACAGCTCTTATGTAGGTGTTATCGGTGTTGCTCGTGTTACTCGTGGTTCTGTTAAGCCAAACCAACAAGTAACTATCGTGAATGCTGAAGGCAAAAAACGTAACGGTAAAGTAGGTACTGTACTTGGTTACCTAGGTCTTGAGCGTCACGAAGTAGAACAAGCTAACGCTGGCGACATCATTGCAATCACAGGTCTTGGTGAGTTGAAAATTTCAGACACTATCTGTGACGTAAACACTGTTGAAGCAATGGAACCACTGTCTGTTGATGAACCAACAGTAACAATGACGTTCCAAGTAAACACTTCTCCGTTCGCGGGTAAAGAAGGTAAGTTTGTAACTTCACGTAACATCCTTGAGCGTCTTGAAAAAGAATTGGTTCATAACGTTGCACTACGTGTTGAAGAAACTGAAAGTCCAGACCGTTTCCGCGTATCAGGCCGTGGTGAACTTCACCTTTCTATCCTGATCGAAAACATGCGTCGTGAAGGTTTCGAGCTAGCAGTATCTCGTCCAGAAGTAATCATCAAAGAAGAAGATGGTCAGAAAATGGAACCGTTCGAAACGGTTACTATCGATGTAGTTGAAGAGCACCAAGGTGCGATCATGGAAAGCATCGGTCTACGTAAGGGTGAGCTAACAGATATGGCACCAGATGGTAAAGGCCGTGTTCGCATGGACTTCATGATGCCTTCTCGTGGTCTTATCGGTTTCCAAACTGAATTCCTTACAATGACGTCTGGTTCTGGTCTTATTTACCACTCGTTCGATCACTACGGTCCTTACAAAGGCGGTATCATTGGTCAACGTAACAACGGTGTTCTAATCTCGAACGCGACTGGTAAAGCACTGACTTACGCATTGTTCTTCCTTCAAGCTCGTGGTCGTCTATTTACAGAGCACGCTGATGAAGTTTATGAAGGTCAAGTAATCGGTATTCACAACCGTTCAAACGACCTGACAGTAAACTGTTTGAAAGGTAAGCAACTAACGAACGTTCGTGCATCTGGTACTGATGAAGCACAAGTTCTTTCTCCACCGATCAAGCACACTCTAGAGCAAGCTCTTGAGTTTATCGATGAAGATGAACTAGTAGAAGTAACGCCACTAAACGTACGTATCCGTAAGAAGCTTCTTACTGAAAACGAACGTAAGCGTGCAGCACGTCCAGCTAAGGCTTAATCGCCAGCTGACTAGCTTCTAGCTATTCAAGCAATACGTTTTAGAATAAATAAGAAAGCCCCGAGTAGCCTAGCTGCTCGGGGCTTTTGTTTTATGTGGTGTTAGAGTTGATACGGGTAAACGAGATGCGAGATACGAAAGGCGTTTAAGTATTCGTCATCCTCAAGAGGGAGGGACGACCGAGTTGGGGATCTAGCTTTTGATACCTAAGTAACGCTCAACGAATTGAAGCCGCTCATCGACTGATATAAATGGCACCTCGACAACCTCATAGCCAAGCTCTTGATAGACTCTGACTAGCGCGTGGTGAATGTCTAACGCTTCCTCAAACGGATAAGGTCTCACATCATCTTGTACGTAAATCGATGCCTCAGGACGACAGAACAAGACTTGTGAGTGGTAGCCTTGGCTCGCTTCTCGGTAGTTCGCATCAATCTCAAGATTAGCCTGATCTAAGTAACCACAGATATCTGGAATCGCACGGTCAAGAAAAGCAATTTGGTGCTGCTTCGCTTGCTCTTTTTGCTCGCTCATCACGTCTAAACACAAGCGAGCAAAGCCCGGTAGGTCTAACCAAGGTAAGATACCGTTCTCAAGTTGGCTCTGTTGTTCTATCAATTGGCGAGAGGATTCTGCGAAGGTTGGGTAACCTATGTCACCCAAGGCATTAATCAGAGTTGTTTTTCCGGCTCCGGGGCCGCCAGTAATAATGATAGGCTGCATGCTGTTGTTTCTCTGTAGTGCTACTTCTGGTTCAGTTGAGCCAAGAACTTATCCGATTCTGCTATCGCCGCATTCATCTGTTCTATCGCGTAGGCGATGTCTTTTTCTAAGCTCATAAACTCTCCCTGCAATGAACCAACGGCACTCGCATTGAGGTTGTGTTTGAGATAAAGCGTGTTGTCGCGAAGAGTGTTGAGTACCGGATCCATTTTCTTCTCAGCCCGTTTCATCGCTGACAGCATGGTCTGGTAAGATGATTTGGTTTCACGCAGCTTTTTCTCACTTGAACGACGCAGTGAATCGCTGGTGTAAAGGTCCAACTCTCCCTGCCACTCTGCAAATAGCGCATCCGACACATCTTCAATCGCAGCAATTCGGTCACTGACATTTTGTGCGGCTTTCTCACTGTCTTGGTATTTATCATTAATCTTGTTGTACATGTCTTCAAGGTCGCCGCCACTAAAATTAGTCAGGCTACTCAAAGCTTCAAGTGCGCTAGTAAACTCTTCCTGAGCGTCCTGTTGCGACTCTTTAGCGTCTTCCACTCTGTCGACCATAATGTCACGCTTGTGGTAACCCACTTGCTCCATTGCGGAGTAATAAGCTGATTGGCATCCAGTAAGAGTAAAAATAGAGAGGACTATAACTATTAAATAAGGCATCCTAGTTTCCTATAGTTAGATAATATCAATCGTAGTAAATAACTGTTCAACCTAGCTTGTTAAAATGCTCGATAACGGCGTTAGAATTTTTGATTGTAGAATGACTACTTATCGAAAAACTCTTCCTTGTTCTCAAGCCTTTTTCCTACGCTATTTTCGAACATTTACTTACTGTGATTAATATAACGGAATATTAATTAGGACTATGAACGAGTTACCAGGGAGTTACAAGTTGAAGATAAAAAAGGCAGCTACAGGAAGCATCCAGTTTTCCCGCTATCTTCTTACGCGGATGACGCACGATAGAGTTAATGTGAATGCGGGGTACTTGGCGTACATTACTTTGCTCTCTATCGTACCGATGTTGACGGTTTTGCTCTCTATTTTGTCGTCATTTTCAGTTTTTGCTGATGTTGGTTTAGTGATTCAAAACTTCGTTATTACCAACTTTGTTCCCGCTTCCGGGGATGCGGTGCATGGTGCTTTACTGGAGTTTGTTGCTAATACCGGCAAGATGACGGCGGTGGGCAGTGTGTTCTTATTCATTGCCGCTCTGATGCTGATCTCCAATATTGATAAAAACCTAAACTACATCTGGCGAGTAACGGAAAAGCGACGTGCTGTGTTGTCTTTTTCGATGTATTGGATGGTGCTAACTCTTGGGCCTATTTTGATCGGAGCGAGCATTGCTGCAACGTCGTATGTGACATCATTAAACTTGTTACAAAACGAAGTCGTGTCGAGTGCTTTTAATACAGTGATTCGCAAGCTCCCTTTGATTACCTCATTCTTTGCGTTTTTCGGTCTGTATCTGTTGGTTCCCAACAAAAAGATTCACTTTTCTCATGCGGCAGCTGGCTCTCTAGTGGCGGCTCTGTTGTTCGAACTCAGCAAGAAAGGCTTTGCAGCTTACATTACTCAGTTTCCGTCTTACCAGTTGATTTATGGCGCATTAGCGGCGATTCCCATTCTTTTTGTTTGGGTCTATTTGTGCTGGTTGATTGTGTTAGTGGGTGCTGAAGTGACGGCCGCGTTGGGCGAGCAGGAACAGTGGAGTGACTCTCAAGAAATGGTACACTCGTCGGATAAAGACAAAATTACAGAGCAAGGAAACAACAGTGATAGCACTGATCCAGAGAGTAAGTGAAGCTGCCGTCCGTGTTGATGGCGAAGTAGTGGGTGAGATTGAGCAAGGCTTATTAGTTCTGTTAGGTGTAGAAAAAGGTGATGACGAAGCCAAAGCCAAACGTTTGATGGAACGAGTGACCACTTATCGTGTCTTTGGAGATGAAGACGATAAAATGAACCTTAACGTGAAGCAGGTAGAAGGTAAGGTATTAGTGGTGTCTCAATTCACTTTGCCAGCTGACACCAAGAAAGGGACACGAGCTGGATTTTCTCGCGGTGCTCACCCAGAAGATGCAGAGCGTCTTTACAACTACTTCTCTGACCAATGTGAATCAGTGTTGCCAACGGAACGTGGCCGATTCGCAGCCGACATGAAAGTGTCTTTGGTTAATGATGGCCCAGTGACATTCTGGCTGCAGGTTTAGGCTTAAAGGAATAAGCATGTTTAAACTCATAACCCCGACCACCGAAAATCAACTGAACAAGTATTACCATTTTCGTTGGCAAATGCTCCGTGAACCTTGGCGAATGCCGGTCGGTTCAGAGCGCGATGAATATGACCCAATGAGTCACCATCGCATGATTGTTGATGGTCGAGGTCGCCCGATGGCGATTGGTCGTCTCTATATCACCCCAGATCTAGAGGGGCAGATTCGCTATATGGCGGTGAAGAACTCTCGCCAAAGCAAAGGCATGGGCTCACTTATCTTGGTTGCGCTAGAGTCACTGGCACGTCAAGAAGGTGCGAAGCGTTTGGTGTGTAATGCTCGTGAAGATGCGATCTCATTCTATGAGAAGAATGAGTTTGAGCGTCGTGGTGAGATTAACGACCAACGTGGGCCTGTGCGTCACCAACAGATGGTAAAACCTCTTGATCCAATGGCTGATGTACTGCGCAAACCAGAATGGTGTAATGAGCTTCAGCAGCGCTGGGAGCATCAGATCCCGATCAGTGACAAGATGGGCATCAAGATTAACCAATACACGGGTTATCAGTTCGAGTGTAGTGCTCAGTTGAATCCAAACCTTAACCCTCATAACACCATGTTTGCTGGCTCAGCCTTTACCTTGGCGACCTTAACCGGTTGGGGTATGACTTGGTTACTAATGAAGGAGCGTGGGTTGACAGGTGATATCGTACTAGCAGATAGTAATATTCGTTACCGTCATCCAGTTGAGCAAAACCCAGTGGCATCCACGTCATTGGATGGGATCAGTGGCGATTTAGATCGCCTCGCGTCTGGAAGAAAAGCTCGTATCATCATTCACGTGACCATTAACAGTGGCGACGTGGAGGCGGTTGAGTTTACGGGAACCTATATGCTGATCCCTGACTACAAAAAGAGATTATCAACAGACTCCAACGTAAGCGTATAGCTGACAATGGCTAGCAGATAAAGATACAGATAGAAGGCGCTACTCTTGTGGAGTGGCGCTTTTTTGTTGGCAGTCGTTAATCTCGGAATACTCAGCTTGGGTGAGCTTTCCTGATATTTGGTGGCATGGGTCGGATAGTGAAATAGAGAGAGTGTGTTGCTCGGTTTTTAGCAAGTCGAGCTCTCCAGAAATTTCGCCATTTAACGTTTGAATCCTTTGTTCGCTTTGCTCTGCTGCCGATGCACCAATAATGTGCACTGGTTCAAGTGTGAAGCGTCCACGGTCAAAATTCGCATTGAGCTCTGGGATTTCAAATACGTTATCAGTCGATGTTTCAGAAAGCTTATCATTAAAGGTCATCACACCTTGGCGAACGCTACCAGTGAGTTGACCTGTTGTGGAATAGCCGAGCATTAATGAATCGCCGTATAAACCCGCAGCTTTAAGTTCAAATTCGCCATAACCGGTTGCGTCGAGCGGTAGTTCAAGTTGCTGTAACATGGGTGCTATCGGTAATCCATCGGCAGAGATCTCTAAGCTCCATGGTTTACTGATTTTGTTGAAGTCGAGTGTTGCGTTGGCTTCAATATAGCCGTGCTTTAGTGGCATAAACAGGCGTGTCAGCGTCCATTTTCCTTGCTCGCTATTCATCTCAACCACCGGCTGTGCGCTAATAATGTTTTGATAGCTGGCATCATTCGCGCTGGCCATCAGCTTTCCTTGCCACAGACCTAGCTTTCTATCCTGTAAAAGTTGAACTTGATACCCCTCGATATGTAATCCTGAGACCTGCCAGTAAGGCTTTTGTGCAAGTTGGATAAGTTGGTTGCGTTCTATGTTAATTCGGCTAATTTCGACATTCTGGAGCTGCGTGAGCCAAGGTATCAAGCGAGTGGCGGGTAGAGGGCTATCTTGGCTTTCCGTAATCCACTTTATACCTTGCAGGTCGAGCTGTGCTAATAGAATGCTGTTAGGGGTTACTTTGCCATTAAGTTGAACAGTGCCCTGTAGGAATTGAGTATAGAAGTCTTCAATCAGAATCTGGTTCGGATCTAAATTGAGCTTGATACTTGGCTCTATGAACATGTCATCATCAATGCTCACTCCCTCTGCTTGCAGAGAGAAAATGGCTCTCTGTTGCTTCCACAGCTCAAAAGGCAGTTGGATATTTTCTAACGAGGCATCAAAAGCTGCGAGGTGGCCATCTTGCCACTCTACATCGCTACGCAGAATATCTAAGCTATTGATGTGATTGATCTGAATACCTGCCACATCCCATTCTTTGCTTAGTAGGCTTTGGGTCTGTTTCTGATTGAGTCGCAAGCCATCGACGGTCACATTCACCAACGACCAATCTTGCTGATACTGCTCTGCTTGACCAGAAATTTTGGCACCACGCCAGTCAAACGAAGCGCCATACAGGGTGCTATCACTTGGTTTAAGATCTAGGTCAATCAACAGGTTATCGAACGCTTCGCCTTGCCAATACAGCTGTGAGGCAGAAAGTTGGGTTTTTCCATAAGGTAGAAGTGAGTTGTCGTTGTTCCACGTTGGGTCGGAGATCTGAAGGTCGATGCCTCGCGCGTTAAAGTCTGGGGTTGAAAAGTCGAGATTGTTGATGGCCAGCTGGTGGATCTTAATGCTTGGCTGGGTAAATAAAGAGGTGAGCGTTTCTAGGTCGTCGGCTTCTAACTGTAGGCCACTGATCAAAACAGATTCAAAGACCAGTTTGGCCTCCGTAATCGAGCTGGAGCTGAACCAAAGGTCAATCTTGTCGATATACAGCGGTGTTTGTTTTTCAGGTTGGCTTTGGGTAATGCCCATTAAGGTGATGTGATAAGGCGACTGGTACTCAACATCTTCAATGAGCACAGGTTGTTCAATCGCATGTTTGATAAAAAAGTTAGTAATATCCGTACGGTATTGGGTTTGCAGGCTTAATAGCAATGCTGCGATAGTTGCAACGGCGATAGCCAACGCAATGCCGAACACCATGAATACCTTTTTCATTCCCTGAAAGCCTTAAATTTCAATCGTCTTAAAACAGAGTGGAACAAAAAGGGTCAAGCATCAACAAAAAAGCCCCTCAAAAGAGGGGCTTGCTACAAAAATATCATTTTAAATTGGGCGTTCGCTTTTGGCTTGGCCCGAGCAGATGATTGGGTTAGTCCAGTTGAGGGCCAGCCGCAACCAGTGACTTACCTTCAGCGTTGTCTGTGTACTTATCAAAGTTGTTGATGAAGCGCTCTGCTAGATCTTTCGCTTTGCTTTCCCATTGTAGAGGGTCAGTGTACGTGTCACGTGGATCAAGAATCGCTGGGTCAACATCGTGCAACGCTAGTGGTACTTCTAGGTTAAACATAGGGATAACCTTAGTCTCAGCTTGGTCGATTGAGCCATCTAGGATAGCGTCGATGATGCCACGAGTATCTTGGATTGAGATACGTTTGCCAGTGCCATTCCAACCAGTGTTCACAAGGTAAGCTTCAGCGCCAGCTGCTTCCATACGCTTCACAAGTACTTCAGCGTACTGAGTTGGATGAAGAGTTAGGAATGCCGCCCCAAATGCCGCAGAGAACGTTGGTGTTGGTTCAGTAATACCACGCTCTGTACCTGCTAGTTTCGCAGTGAAGCCAGATAGGAAGTGGTACTTCGTTTGCTCTGGAGTCAGTTTAGAAACAGGTGGTAACACACCAAATGCATCAGCAGTCAGGAAGATAACCTTTTGAGCGTGACCGGCTTTTGATACTGGCTTAACGATGTTGTCGATATGGTGAATCGGGTAAGAAACACGAGTGTTCTCGGTTTTTGAGCCGTCATCAAAATCGATAGAACCATCGCCACGAACCGTTACGTTTTCTAGTAGCGCATCGCGACGGATTGCATTGTAGATTTCAGGTTCTGCTTCTTTAGATAGGCGAATGGTCTTGGCGTAACAACCACCTTCGAAATTGAAGATACCATCGTCATCCCAACCGTGCTCATCATCACCTATTAGCTCACGTTTAGGGTCGGTTGATAGGGTTGTTTTACCTGTGCCTGATAGACCGAAGAAAATCGCTACATCGCCTTCTTCACCGACGTTAGCACTACAGTGCATTGAAGCAATGCCTTGCAGAGGAAGTAGGTAGTTCATCATTGCGAACATGCCTTTCTTCATCTCACCGCCGTACCAAGTACCACCGATGATTTGAACGCGCTCTGTTAGGTTGAAAGCAACGAAGTTTTCAGAGTTTAAACCCTGCTTTTCCCAGTTAGGGTTAGTTGTTTTAGCACCGTTCATTACCACGAAATCAGGTTCGAACGTTGCTAGCTCTTCGTCTGTTGGACGAATGAACATGTTCTTAACGAAGTGCGCTTGCCATGCTACTTCAGTGATAATACGTACACTTAAGCGCGTATCAGGGTTAGCACCACAGTAACCGTCAATGACAAACAGGCGCTTGCCAGATAGCTGAGTTGTCACAAGCTCTTTAAGCTCACCCCAGACTTCAGTTGTAATCGGTTTGTTGTCGTTTTTGCCTTGATCTGACCACCACATGGTATCGCGCGTGGTGTCATCTTTAACAATGTACTTATCTTTTGGTGAGCGGCCAGTAAAGATACCAGTGTCAACCGCAACAGAGCCTAGTTCCGTTACTACGCCTTTTTCGTAGCCTTCCAAACCTGGCAGTGTCTCTTCAACGAATAACTGCTCGTAGCTAGGGTTACGAAGAACTTCAGTAACGCCAGTCAGTCCGTGCTTAGTTAGATCAATTTGTGCAGCCTTAGTATGTTCCATAACGGTCATAGGTGCTCCTTGTAGGATATTTTGTAGGGATTTTGTATTAATTTTTTATTGTTATCTGCTCACCATGCTAGCAACGAGGCTCGGGGGAAACAGGGATATAGCTCAAAAAATATCCATATTAACCATGGGGTTTTAAGCGCCTCATCACATATTGGCCTGACTAGTCTATCCTGTACGCAAACCTTTGCGCTAGAGGAGAGAACATTATTAATTGATTAAAATTAAGAGGTGATTTTATTACGAGATGTTACGGAGTTTGCGATATTTTGATCACAAAAAAAGCCAGCGTTGCGCTGACCTTTTTGGGGTAAATTACGTGTTTTTGGTACGCCGTAAATTAATGAACCGTATTGCTGCCTTTATCTGCTGCTTCTGCATACAGAGCGTCAACATCATTCTTGTCGAACGAGTAGTTTGTGCCACAGTAATCGCAGTGTAGAGCAACGCTACCTTCCGTGCTAAGAATGTCGTAGATCTCTTCTTGAGCGACAGTAATGATAGCGGCACCGCTTCGGTCACGTGAACAACCACAGAAGAATTCAACCGGTTGTGGTGTGAACAGTTGTACTTTCTCTTGGTTGTACAAACGGTAAAGCAGTTCGTTTGCTTCTAGAGTGAATAGCTCTTCATTTTTAACTGTGTCAGTTAGCTGCTCTAGGTGCTCGAAGTCGTCTGGCGTACCAGTGCCGTCTGGCATCACTTGTAGCAACATACCAGCAGCGTGTGCTTTACCTTCATGCTCACCAGTGCGCAACCATAGACGTGTCTTTAGCTGTTCAGAGTTTGCGAAGTAACCTTCAAGGACTTCAGCTAAAGTGTCACCTTCAAGACCAACGATACCTTGGTAACGCTCACCTTTCTTAGGATCGATAGTGATCACTAGGTGACCTTTACCTATTAGATCGTGCAGGCCAGCGTCGTCGGCAATGTCACCATCAAAGCGAGCAACGCCACGGATCTTCTGATCGTTATCGCCATTGATAACAGCTAGAGATACAGGGCCATCACCTTGCAGTTGCATCGTGATAGAGCCTTCAAACTTTAGAGTCGCTGTTAGTAGCGTCGTTGAAACCAGTAGCTCACCCAACAGCTTTTGTACTGGCGCTGGGTATTCCTTGCTAGAAATAATCTGTTGGTACGCTTCGTCCATCTGTACCAATTCACCACGAACTGATAGGTCTTCAAATAGGTAGCGATTTAAAACATTACTTGTAGACATTGGGTTGGCCATTTGGCTATTCCTTCTAGCTTATTGAGTCTTGAACTTGATTATGTCACGACGTTGCTTTTTATCTGGGCGACGTTCTGGTGCTGGGCTATGAGCGTTCAGTTTACGTTGTGTTGCAAACTCTTCTCTCTTTGCCAAGCTCTCGGTGGTTTCTTCATAGAGGGTTTGAGCTATAGGAGCTCCACCACGATGGGCCGAGATTTTCTCGATTGTCACCGTCTTTTCTTCATTACCTTGGCGCAGGGTAATCACTGCTCCAAGTTCGACAATTTTACTTGGCTTGCTGCGCTGACCATTATAGTGGACTTTGCCACCATCGACCATATTGCGAGCAATAGACCGGGTTTTGTAAAAACGAGCTGCCCACAACCATTTATCGAGTCTGACAGCTTCATTAGTAGTTTTCATATAGGGCTGTGCCTTATTAAGTGAGAAATGAATGCGGTTTAACTGTAATGAACAGTGCGCAACATGCTTTTAATTACATTAAGTAGAAGCTTAAAGTGGAGGCGGTTGGCATTTTTTTCAAGTCATAATACAAAATAGCCATGTAATGCCGCTTTATAGATTTGCTATGATATAGTTCAGGATCTTATGCTTAAATAAGCTTGGTATCGAACGAATGAATAAAAAAGCTGAAAGTTTAATGATTTGCAGCATTTGTCGTCATGAAAAGGGGCAAGGAAAGTGAACTTTTTAGAGCTCAAGAATCGCGCAGGAAATTCTCCTGTGTTGAGCCGCTTATTAGAAAATGGATTTGTACTTCAGCAGAAACTAAGCCTAGCGATGTGTTGTATGTTGATTGCAGCTTCCGCATGGATTTTAGGACAGCTTGCATGGTTTATTGAACCTGCTGAGCAAACCGTCGTGCCTTGGAAAGCAACAGCTTCATCGTCTTCTACTCCTCAATCGACCCTTGATATCTCTTCTTTGCAGCGGAGCAACCTTTTTGGTGCCTATAACCCAAGCACGCCAGTTGTGGTTGAACAGCAAGTTATCCAAGATGCGCCAAAGACACGATTAAATCTAGTTTTAGTCGGTGCTGTTGCCAGTTCTAATCCAAAACGGAGCTTAGCGGTGATCGCTAATCGCGGTACGCAGGCGACCTACGGAATTAATGAAGAGATAGAAGGCACTAGAGCTAAGCTTAAAGCCGTATTAGTCGACCGTGTCATTATTGATAACTCAGGTCGAGACGAAACCTTGATGCTTGAAGGTATTGAGTACAAGCGTTTAGCTGTCTCAGCCCCTGCGCCACCTCGCGCTTCTTCTTCGGTTCGTGGTAATAACCCTGTTTCAGCAGAGCAAAAGCTAGATGAAATTAAAGCGAAGATAATGAAAGATCCGCAACAAATCTTCCAATATGTTCGACTGTCCCAGGTCAAGCGCGACGATAAAGTGATTGGTTATCGAGTGAGTCCAGGCAAAGATTCAGAACTTTTTAACTCAGTAGGGCTCCAAAACGGAGATATCGCGACTCAGTTAAATGGGCAAGACCTGACAGACCCCGCTGCTATGGGCAACATATTCCGTTCTATCTCAGAGCTGACAGAGCTAAATCTCGTCGTCGAGAGAGATGGTCAACAACATGAAGTGTTTATTGAATTTTAAAACTTTGCGTCTAACGAAGGACGAAAGTGTAGGAGAAGTACGTGAAGCATTGGTTTAAGAAAAGTGCATGGTTATTGGCAGGAAGCTTAATCTGCACACCCGCCGCCATCGCGAGTGATTTTAGTGCCAGCTTTAAAGGCACTGATATTCAAGAGTTTATTAATATTGTTGGTCGTAATCTAGAGAAGACGATCATCGTCGACCCTTCGGTGCGCGGAAAAATCGATGTACGCAGCTACGACGTACTCAATGAAGAGCAATATTACAGCTTCTTCTTAAACGTATTAGAAGTGTACGGCTATGCAGTCGTTGAAATGGACTCGGGTGTTCTTAAGATCATCAAAGCGAAAGATTCTAAAACCTCGGCAATCCCAGTTGTTGGCGACCGTGATTCGATCACAGGCGACAGCGTTGTGACACGTGTTGTGACGGTTCGTAATGTCTCGGTTCGTGAGCTATCTCCTCTGCTTCGTCAACTGAATGACAACGCGGGCGCGGGCAACGTGGTGCACTACGATCCTGCAAATATCATCTTGATTACCGGCCGTGCGGCGGTTGTAAACCGTTTAGCAGAGATCATCAAGCGTGTAGACCAAGCGGGTGATAAAGAGATTGAGGTCGTTGAACTAAAGAATGCTTCCGCCGCGGAGATGGTGCGTATAGTCGATGCACTAAGTAAAACCACAGATGCTAAAAACACCCCTGCCTTCCTGCAGCCTAAATTAGTTGCCGATGAGCGTACCAATGCAATTCTTATCTCAGGCGACCCTAAAGTACGCAGTCGTTTAAGAAAGTTGATTGAACAGCTTGATGTTGAAATGGCGACTAAGGGTAACAACCAAGTTATCTACCTTAAATACGCAAAAGCGGAAGACTTAGTCGATGTGCTGAAAGGCGTGTCTGACAACCTGCAATCAGAGAAACAAACATCAACCAAAGGCAGTTCATCGCAGCGCAACCAAGTGATGATTTCGGCTCACAGCGATACTAACTCGTTGGTGATTACCGCACAGCCAGACATCATGAACGCGCTGCAAGACGTGATCGCTCAACTCGATATCCGTCGTGCTCAAGTTTTGATTGAAGCCTTAATTGTTGAAATGGCAGAAGGTGACGGCGTTAACCTGGGTGTGCAGTGGGGCAACCTAGAAACGGGTGCCATGATTCAGTACAGCAATACCGGTGCATCGATTGGCGGTGTGATGGTGGGTCTAGAAGAAGCAAAAGACTCGACAACAACTAAAGCGGTTTACGATAAGGATAATAATTTCCTACGTAATGAAACCACGACAGAAAAGGGTGACTATTCAACGTTAGCATCTGCTCTTTCTGGCGTTAATGGTGCTGCAATGAGTGTGGTTATGGGCGACTGGACAGCGTTGATCAGTGCGGTAGCAACCGATTCAAACTCAAACATTCTGTCTTCTCCAAGTATTACGGTAATGGATAACGGCGAGGCTTCATTCATTGTGGGTGAAGAGGTGCCCGTTCTAACCGGTTCTACAGCAGGTTCAAGCAACGATAATCCATTCCAAACGGTTGAACGTAAAGAAGTGGGTATTAAGCTAAAAGTCGTGCCGCAAATCAATGAAGGTGACTCGGTTCAACTGCAAATAGAACAAGAAGTATCGAACGTATTAGGGGCAAACGGAGCAGTAGATGTTCGTTTTGCTAAGCGTCAGCTAAATACGTCAGTGATTGTTCAAGATGGTCAAATGCTGGTGTTGGGTGGCCTGATTGATGAGCGCGCATTGGAGAGTGAGTCTAAGGTCCCATTCTTGGGTGATATTCCTGTCCTTGGACACCTGTTCAAATCAACCAGTACTCAGGTTGAGAAAAAGAACCTAATGGTATTCATCAAGCCAACCATTATTCGTGATGGCATGACTGCAGATGGTATCACGCAGCGCAAATACAACTTTATTCGTGCTGAGCAACTGTACAAGGCAGAGCAAGGCTTGAAACTGATGGATAACGATAATATTCCAGTACTTCCTAAGTTTGGCGATAGCATGAATCATCCTGCTGAAATCCAAGCCTTCATCGATCAAATGGAAGCAGAATAATGGCTGAATTGGTAGGGGCGGCACGTACTTATCAGCGCTTGCCGTTTAGCTTTGCGAATCGCTACAAGATGGTGTTGGAATATCAGCACCCGGAGCGCGCGCCGGTGCTTTATTATGTTGAACCTCTGAAATCGGCGGCGATCATTGAAGTGAGCCGTGTTGTGAAAAATGGCTTCACGCCACAAGCGATCAGCGCAGACGAATTTGATAAAAAACTGACGGACGCGTATCAGCGTGACTCGTCGGAAGCTCGACAGTTAATGGAAGATATTGGTGCCGACAATGACGACTTTTTCTCGTTAGCGGAAGAGTTGCCACAAGACGAAGACTTGCTTGAATCAGAAGACGACGCACCGATCATCAAGTTAATTAATGCGATGTTGGGTGAGGCGATTAAAGAAGGCGCTTCGGATATTCATATCGAAACCTTCGAAAAGTCACTGTCGATCCGTTTCCGTATTGATGGTGTGCTGCGCGATGTATTAGCACCAAGCCGTAAGTTGGCTCCGCTGTTGGTTTCGCGTGTCAAGGTTATGGCTAAGCTGGATATTGCGGAAAAACGCGTGCCACAAGACGGTCGTATTTCTCTACGTATCGGTGGCCGAGCGGTTGATGTGCGTGTATCTACCATGCCTTCTTCACACGGTGAACGTGTGGTAATGCGTCTGTTGGATAAAAACGCCACTCGTCTAGATCTACACAGTTTGGGTATGACGGCAGAGAACCACGAGAACTTCCGTAAACTTATTCAGCGCCCACACGGTATTATCTTGGTTACCGGTCCTACGGGTTCGGGTAAATCAACGACCTTGTACGCTGGCCTGCAAGAACTCAACAGTAACGAACGCAACATCCTTACCGTTGAAGATCCAATCGAATTTGATATTGATGGTATTGGTCAAACACAGGTAAACCCTAAGGTTGATATGACCTTTGCGCGCGGCTTACGTGCGATTCTTCGTCAAGACCCGGATGTGGTAATGATTGGTGAGATCCGTGATTTAGAGACTGCTGAGATCGCTGTTCAAGCCTCTTTGACGGGTCACTTAGTCATGTCGACTCTTCACACCAATACGGCAATCGGTGCGATCACGCGTCTGCGTGATATGGGCATTGAACCTTTCTTGATCTCTTCTTCTCTGCTGGGTGTTTTGGCTCAGCGCTTGGTTCGTACTCTGTGTAACGACTGTAAAGAACCTTACGAAGCAGATAAAGAACAGAAAAAGCTGTTTGGTATGAAGAAGAAAGAGAGCCTCACACTTTACCATGCAAAAGGTTGTGAAGAGTGTGGCCATAAAGGTTATCGAGGTCGTACCGGTATTCATGAGCTACTGATGATTGACGATTCGGTACAAGAGCTGATTCACAGTGAAGCTGGTGAACAGGCAATTGAGAAAGCGATTCGTGGCACAACCCCAAGTATTCGAGATGATGGCTTGAGCAAAGTTCTGAAAGGGGTAACGTCCTTAGAAGAAGTGATGCGAGTGACTAAGGAAGTCTAGTATGGCGGCATTTGAATACAAAGCGCTGGATGCCAAAGGTAAGAGCAAAAAGGGTTCGATTGAAGCGGATAATGCTCGCCAGGCTCGCCAACGTTTAAAAGAACAAGGTTTAATGCCGGTTGAGATGACCGAAGCTAAGGCGAAAAATGCGAAAGGTACTCAGCCTTCGACCAGCTTTAAGCGTGGTATCAGTACGCCAGATCTTGCGTTGATTACTCGTCAAATATCCACGCTCGTTCAATCAGGTATGCCGCTAGAAGAGTGCTTGAAAGCGGTAGCTGAGCAGTCTGAAAAGCCACGTATTCGAACTATGTTACTGGCAGTCCGATCTAAAGTGACAGAAGGTTATTCGCTAGCGGATAGCTTGTCTGATTATCCACACATCTTCGATGAACTGTTTAGGGCCATGGTTGCGGCGGGTGAGAAGTCTGGTCACTTAGATGCGGTATTGGATCGACTGGCCGATTACGCAGAAAATCGTCAGAAGATGCGCTCTAAGCTGCTACAAGCGATGATCTACCCTGTGGTTCTGGTGGTGTTTGCGGTGACGATTGTTTCGTTCCTGTTGGCAACCGTGGTACCTAAGATCGTCGAGCCTATTATCCAAATGGGCCAAGAGCTTCCTCAGTCGACACAATTTTTATTGGCATCGAGTGAATTTATCCAGAATTGGGGCATCCAATTACTGTTGTTGATCATTGGTGTGATTGTGTTGATTAAGACCGCGCTAAAAAAGCCGGGTGTTCGCATGAACTGGGATCGCAAACTATTGAGTATTCCGCTGATCGGCAAGATTGCGAAAGGGATCAATACCTCTCGTTTTGCACGAACACTCTCAATTTGTACCTCGAGTGCGATTCCAATCCTTGAAGGGATGAAGGTCGCGGTTGATGTGATGTCGAATCAACATGTGAAACAACAAGTATTACAGGCTTCAGACAGTGTTAGAGAAGGCGCAAGCCTACGTAAAGCGTTGGATCAAACCAAACTCTTTCCACCGATGATGCTGCATATGATTGCCAGTGGTGAGCAGAGTGGTCAGTTGGAACAGATGCTGACAAGAGCGGCAGACAACCAAGACCAAAGCTTTGAGTCGACGGTCAATATCGCGTTAGGCATTTTCACCCCAGCGCTTATCGCGTTGATGGCCGGTTTGGTGCTGTTTATCGTGATGGCGACACTGATGCCGATGCTTGAAATGAACAATTTAATGAGTGGATAACGTACTGCTCATCAGACGTTAGTTTTTGGATTATCGAGAAGAAGGGCATTATTACCTTCAACTCGCTATCTGTAATTTGGAGAAAATAATGAAAAATAAAATGAAAAAACAGTCAGGCTTTACTCTATTGGAAGTGATGGTTGTTGTGGTTATTCTTGGTGTTTTAGCCAGCTTTGTTGTTCCTAACCTTTTGGGTAACAAAGAGAAGGCGGATCAACAGAAAGCCATCACGGATATCGTGGCGCTAGAGAACGCGCTAGATATGTACAAACTGGATAACAGTGTTTACCCAACAACGGATCAAGGCCTTGATGGATTGGTTTCTAAGCCAAGCAGTCCAGAGCCTCGTAACTACCGTGACGGTGGCTACATTAAGCGTCTGCCTAACGACCCATGGGGCAATGAGTATCAATACCTAAGCCCAGGTGATAACGGTACTATCGATATCTTTACGCTTGGTGCTGACGGCCAAGAAGGCGGTGAAGGTATCGCTGCGGATATCGGTAACTGGAACATGCAGGATTTCCAATAAGCTTCGGCTTATTGTTTGATAAGTTATTGAGCTTGATACGTTATTGATGGTAGGACGTAAACAGATGGAGTCTACAAGGTGAAAACTCAGCAAACACAGCCAGGTTTCACCTTGATTGAGATTCTTTTGGTGTTGGTATTACTGTCAGTAACGGCGGTCGCGGTGATCGCGACTATTCCGACCAATAGCAAAGATGTCGCCAAAAAATACGCTCAAAGTTTTTATCAACGAGTTCAATTACTCAATGAAGAGGCTATTTTGAGTGGCTTGGATTTTGGCGTTCGTGTCGATGAAAAGAAATCGACTTACGTTCTGATGGCTCTGAAGTCAGAAGGTTGGCAAGAAGTCGAATTTGAAAAAATCCCCTCTTCAACTGAATTACCGGAAGAACTCGCGTTGTCACTGACTTTAGGTGGTGGCGCATGGGAAGACGATGATCGTTTGTTCAATCCCGGAAGCTTGTTTGATGAAGATATGTTTGCGGATCTTGAAGAGGAAAAAAAGCCCAAGCCACCTCAGATATACATCTTGTCGAGTGCTGAAATGACGCCATTTGTATTATCGTTTTATCCAAATACCGGAGACACCATACAAGATGGTTGGCGTATTCGGGTGTTGGATAATGGTGTGATTCGACTGCTAGAGCCGGGAGAAGAAGATGAAGAGGAATAACCGTTCTCCTTATCGTTCTCGTGGTATGCCTTTTGGTTCTCGAGGAATGACTCTGCTTGAAGTATTAGTTGCGCTCGCTATCTTCGCTACGGCGGCGATCAGTGTGATTCGTGCTGTCACCCAACACATTAATACCCTCAGTTATTTAGAAGAAAAAACCTTCGCGGCGATGGTTGTTGATAACCAGATGGCCTTAGTCATGCTGCATCCTGAGAAGCTTAAAAAAGCGCAGGGCACGCAAGAGTTAGCGGGAAGAGAGTGGTTCTGGAAGGTGACTCCCATCGATACCAGCGATAATTTATTAAAGGCGTTTGATGTGAGTGCAGCAACCAGTAAGAAAGCGTCTCCAGTGGTCACGGTGCGCAGTTATGTGGTCAATTAAAAGCGTGTCGTTAGCTAAGAGCAAGTCGCCAAGCGAGAGCATGTCCGCCAATAAGCGAGAGCCTCGTAAACAAGGTCTATCTTCAAAAGGGAGAGGCTTTACTTTAATCGAAGTTTTGGTCTCGATTGCCATCTTTTCCACGTTAAGCATGGCGGCTTATCAGGTGGTAAATCAGGTCCAACGAAGCAATGAACTCTCTATTGAGCGCAGTGCTCGTTTAAATCAACTGCAACGCAGTTTAGTCATTTTAGATAATGATTTTCGCCAGATGGCGGTACGACAATTTCGTACCAATGGTGAAGAAGCATCATCTAAGCTGATCCTAATGAAAGAGTATTTACTGGATTCCGACAGTGTTGGCATTATGTTTACTCGCCTTGGTTGGCACAACCCACAGCAGCAGTTCCCTCGCGGAGAAGTCACCAAAGTAGGCTACCGCATAAAAGAGGAAACGCTTGAGCGTGTATGGTGGCGTTACCCCGATACACCTGCCGGCCAACAAGGTGTGATTACTCCTCTGCTTGATGATGTTGAGAACCTGGAGTTCGAGTTTTATGACGGAAGCCGCTGGGGCAAAGAGTGGCAAACCGATAAATCACTGCCTAAAGCGGTGAGACTTAAGCTGACACTGAAAGATTACGGTGAGATAGAACGTGTTTATCTCACACCAAGTGGCGCCTTAGATCAGGTCGATGATTCTGCAAATAGTGACTCTTCAGGCAGTAATGAGGGGAATAATGATTCATCAAACTAATAAGCCTGCACTGACAAGGTCTGCTGTGGGTCGTAAACAGCGTGGTGTCGCGCTGATCATTATTCTGATGCTTTTGGCGATCATGGCAACAATAGCTGGCAGTATGTCGGAGCGTCTGTTTACGCAATTCAAGCGCGTTGGCAATCAACTGAATTACCAACAGGCTTACTGGTATAGCATTGGTGTAGAAGCGCTTGTCCAAGACGGTATTAGGCAAAGTTATAAAGATAGTGATACGGTGAACTTAAGCCAGCCATGGGCGTTAGAAGAGCAGGTATACCCATTGGATTATGGCCAAGTTAAAGGGCGTATCGTTGATGCGCAGGCTTGTTTCAATCTTAATGCGCTCGCTGGGATTACGACGACATCAAGTAACCAAACCCCTTATTTAGTGAAGGTTTGGCAAACCTTGCTGGAAAACCAAGATGTGGAGCCTTATCAGGCTGAGGTTATCGCAAATTCAAGTTGGGAATTTCTGGACTCTGATACTCGAGCCACCTCTTCTACGGGTGTAGAAGACAGCACTTATGAGGCGATGAAGCCAGCTTATTTGGCGGCGAATGGCTTAATAGCAGATGAATCGGAGCTGCGAGCCGTTTATCAGGTCTCTGGTGAGGCAATGGAAAAGGTACATCCATTTATTTGCGCTTTGCCCACTGATGATTTCCGATTAAACGTGAATACCATCTCGGAAAAGCAGGCATCTTTACTGGAAGCAATGTTTGCACCCGGTCTAAGTGAATCGGACGCCAAACAGCTGATAGACAAGCGCCCATTTGATGGCTGGGATTCGGTGGATGCGTTTATGGCTGAGCCTGCTATTGTTGGTGTGAGTGCTGAAGTCAGCAAACAAGCGAAAGCATATTTAACTGTAGATAGCGCCTATTTTGAGCTAGATGCAGAGGTATTAGTTGAGCAGTCTCGTGTACGTATACGAACGCTTTTCTATAGTAGTAATAGAGAAACAGTGACGGTAGTACGCCGTCGTTTTGGAGGAATCCGTGAGCGAGTTTCTGACCGTTCGACTGAGTAGCGAACCACAAAGCCCAGTGCAGTGGTTGGTTTGGTCGACAAGCCAACAAGAAGTGATAGCAAGTGGTGAGCTGTCTAGCTGGGATCAGCTTGATGAGTTAACGCCTTACGCTGAAAAGCGTAGCTGTATCGCTTTATTGCCGGGAAATGAGTGCTTAATTAAGCGTGTTGAAATTCCGAAAGGTGCTGCTCGCCAGTTCGACTCTATGCTGCCATTTTTGTTAGAAGATGAAGTGGCACAAGATATCGAAGACTTACATCTAACCATTTTAGATAAAGATGCAACGCACGCTACTGTGTGTGGTGTAGATCGCGAATGGTTAAAACAAGCTTTAGACCAGTTTCGCAAAGCCAATATTATTTTCCGTAAGGTGCTACCAGATACACTAGCCGTGCCTGTTGAAGATCAAGGCATCAGTGCATTGCAAATCGACCAGCATTGGCTATTACGTCAAGGTCACTCTCAACGTCAAGGTAACTATCAAGCCGTATCAATCAGCGAAGCATGGTTAGCGATGTTTTTGCAAAGTGATTGGGTTGTGGCTGACGACGAAGACCAACCTACGACTATCTTCAGCTATACCGCAATGCCGAGCGACGATGTACAGCAGCAAAGCGGTATGGAATGGCAAGCAAAGCCTGCGGAATTGGTGATGTCCTTATTGAGCCAACAAGCGATCACCAGTGGCGTAAATTTACTGACGGGCACCTTTAAAACCAAATCTTCTTTCAGTAAATATTGGCGTGTATGGCAGAAGGTGGCGATCGCTGCTTGCTTGTTGGTGGCCGTGATTGTGACTCAACAAGTGTTGAAGGTGCAGCAATACGAAGCACAAGCACAAGCCTATCGCATGGAGAGTGAGCGTATCTTTAGAGCCGTTCTGCCAGGCAAACAACGAATTCCTACAGTAAGCTACCTTAAGCGTCAGATGAATGATGAAGCTAAGAAATACGGTGGCTCAGGCGATGGTGACTCCTTACTTGGTTGGTTAGCATTGCTGCCAGAAACGTTAGGACAAGTGAAATCGATCGAAGTCGAAAGCATTCGCTATGATGGCAATCGCTCTGAAGTTCGATTACAAGCTAAAAGCGCTGATTTTCAACATTTTGAGACGGCTAAAGTGAAACTTGAAGAGAAGTTTTCCGTTGAACAAGGGCCATTGAACCGTAATGGCGATGCCGTATTTGGCAGTTTTACCCTTAAGCCCCGTCAGTAACTGCGCAAGGAGATCAGTGATGAGAAATATAATTGAGCCACTCCAAGCGTGGTGGACTTCAATAAGTCAAAGAGAGCAACGATTAGTCGTTGGTTGCTCAATTTTATTGGTAGTAGGTATCATTTATTGGGGGATAATACAGCCCCTCAGTCAGCGAGCTGAACTGGCACAGAGTCGCATTCAAAGTGAAAAGCAACTACTGGCTTGGGTTACCAATAAAGCCAATGAGGTGGTTGAACTAAGAGGCAATGGTGGCATTAGTGCTAGTCAGCCTCTGAATCAATCCGTGCCCGCATCTATGCGTCGCTTCAAGATTGAATTGATACGAGTGCAACCACGTGGCGAGATGCTGCAAGTGTGGATTAAACCTTTGCCATTTAATCAATTTGTTGATTGGCTGACATACCTGAAAGAAAAGCAGGGTGTTGAGGTTGAGTTTATGGATATTGATCGCTCTGATAGCCTTGGGGTTATTGACGTCAACCGACTACAGTTTAAATGAGGTTAATGTGAAACGCGGTTTATCTTTTAAGTATGGTTTGTTATTTAGCAGCATCTTTATCGTTTTTTTCTCGGTAAGTTTGTTGCTGCACTTGCCGGCTTCTTTTGTTCTCAAACATGCGCCCGTTGTACGTGGTTTAAGCATTGAAGGTGTTGAGGGTACGGTTTGGCAAGGTCGCGCTAACAATATTGCGTGGCAGCGTGTCAATTACGGCTCAGTGCAGTGGGACTTCCAGTTCTCTAAACTATTCCAAGCCAAAGTAGAACTTGCGGTTCGCTTTGGACGTAACAGCGATATGAACTTATCTGGTAAAGGGCTTGTCGGGTATAGCATGAGCGGTGCTTACGCGGAAAAATTAGTGGCATCAATGCCAGCTAGTAACGTGATGAAGTATGCGCCAGCGATACCTGTGCCAGTGTCTATTGCAGGACAAGTTGAACTGACTATCAAACATGCGGTTCATGCTCAACCTTGGTGCCAATCGGGTGAAGGTACGCTTGCTTGGTCTGGCGCTGCGGTTGATTCTCCGGTTGGCTCGTTAGATTTTGGCCCTGTGATTGCTGACATCAGTTGTGAAAACAGCACTGTTTCAGCGAAAGGTAATCAGAAGAGTGCTCAAGTTGATAGTGAGTTTTCTGCGAGCGTAACGCCAAATCAAAGCTACACCTCGGCCGCATGGTTTAAGCCGGGCGCTGAATTCCCACCTGCGATGCAGAGTCAGCTTAAGTGGTTGGGCAACCCTGACAGCCAAGGTAAGTACCAATTTACTTATCAAGGCCGTTTTTAGCTAAATAGCTAAGGGTTACTAAACGACGAAATATAAATAAAACGGGCACCTCAGTGAGGTGCCCGTTTTATTTGTTCTGAGAATCTAGAGGATATCTGACGGTTAAAGAGAGCAAGTAAGCCTAGTCTTTACCTTGTAAGATTTCTGCCCACGGTAAGTCAGCATCACCAAGCACAATGAAGTTCGGGTTCTCAAGCGTCTCTCTTTCATTGTACGAAAGCGGCTCTAACTGGGTACTTAAGATTCGTCCGCCAGCTTCTTCAACAATGCACTGGGTTGCTGCGGTATCCCACTCTCCGGTTGGTCCAATACGTAGATAACAGTCCACAGCACCTTCTGCGACTAAACATGCCTTAAGCGCAGCAGAGCCAAGAGGAACTAAGTCGTAGTTCCAAGCAGAGCTCATACGATTAGTGATTCGATTGATGTCTTGGCGGCGACTGATTGCCATCGCGATCGATTGGTTTGGCAGCTCGTGACGATGCGTTTTGATTTTAACGCTGTCATTAAGGTCTGGAATTTTCCATGCACCTTTACCACTGTAAGCGTAATAACTCACACCTGAAACGGGTGCGTACACGACGCCCATTACCGGCTTGTTATGCTCAATTAAGGCAATAATTGTCGCGAAATCACCACTTCTTGCAATGAACTCCTGCGTACCATCCAGCGGATCAACCAACCAGTAACGATCCCATTGAGAGCGTTGCTCTAGGCTGATGTCGGCGTCTTCTTCGGATAATACGGGAATATCAGGCGTCAATTCACTGAGTTTTTTTAATATCAGCTTATGTGCTGCAAGATCGGCACTGGTTACGGGTGTGTCATCACTCTTGGTGAACTCTTCGTAATCCTTTTTCTCATAGATTTCTAAGATGAGCTGTCCAGCCGATCGTGCGATCTCAATGACTGGAGGGAGGAGGTGAGACAAATCTTTTGTTATTGGCATAAATATTCTCTTACTCTTCGAGCGAGCCTGAATGTTCTAATTATTGTTTAATACACGAAGGGCTAATAGTAGAGCTGTAATACTGCGAGCCTCACAGAAGTCGAGATGCGTTAACAGTTCCTCGGCTTGAGCAAGTGGCCAGCGGACAATGTCGAGTGGCTCTGGCTCATCACCTTCTAGTTTCTCTGGGTAGAGCTCTTCTGCGATAAACAGCGTCATTTTGCTAGAGAAATAAGAGGGTGCAAGGATCACTTCTTTTAGAGGAGTCAGCTTGTTGGCACCAAAGCCAATCTCTTCTTTTAGTTCACGAACGGCGGCTTCATTTGGTTGTTCGCCTGGATCAATTAGACCTTTTGGGAAGCCGAGTTCATAGCGCTCTGTGCCCGCAGCGTATTCACGCACTAACAGAATATCGCCTTGTTCAGTAATCGGAACCATCATGACTGCGTTTCGGCCGCTGGGCTTCATACGTTCGTAAGTGCGCTCTTCACCGTTTGAAAAGCGTAAATCGAGAGACTCGATAGAGAACAGTTTTGATTGAGCGACAGTTTGCTGAGCCAAAATTTCTGGTTTGGTCCTTTTTGTCATTGCGCTCACTCCTTAACTCATTGGAATTCTTTCTTATAAAGTCATTCTAATATAGGGGAAATGACGGTGAGTTCCTAGATCCTAGCTTTCATATCCTAGAATTATTGGAGCAGGAACCGATTGCGATCACTTGAATACCTTACTGCAAATGGTAACGCCTCACTATTGTTAGCATTGAACGAGAAATATACGGTTCAGGAGTGCTTCTGCTGTTTTAAACACAAAAAAAGGTTGATGCTTGCGCATCAACCTTTTGATTGAATCTTTAACTATCTACTGGCTAAGACTATATGAGTGCTTAGTCGTAAAAGAGCTTAGTAGTAAGAGTGCTCACCACGATCGTGTTCAGTTGCATCACGAACAGCTGTCAATTCACCTTCGAATTGTTGAAGAAGTTCTTTCTCGATGCCTTCTTTTAGCGTTACATCAACCATTGAACAACCGTTACAACCACCGCCGAATGCAACGATAGCAGCACCTTCTTCAGTGATCTCTACTAGGCTAACGTGACCGCCGTGGCCAGCAAGCTGTGGGTTCACTTGGGTTTGGATTGCATACTCAACACGCTCTATCAGAGTTGCGTCGTCTGATACTTTACGCATTTTAGCGTTTGGTGCTTTAAGCGTTAGTTGAGATCCCATTTTGTCAGTCACGAAGTCAATCTCAGCTTCGTCTAGGAATGGTAGGCTTAACTCATCTACGTATGCCGAGAAAGCGTCGAAAGAAAGCTTAGTGTCAGACGCTTCGATAGCATCTGTTGGGCAGTAAGAAACACCACACTCAGCGTTTTGTGTGCCTGGGTTTACCACGAACACACGAATGTTTGTACCTTCAGGCTGCTGTGACAGCAGATTGGCAAAGTGAGTTTGAGCTGTTTCTGTAATAGTAATATTTGACACGACGAATACCTGAGTAGATTTGTAGGTTATTAGCGCCATTCTACTCCTGTCAGACTTGTAATTCAGCCCTTTTTTGTTGGATTGCTGTACAAGTAGCGATTCACAGCTTCTATCCAGAGGGCTCAGGAGTGCGGCAGATGCAGTAAATATCAATCCTTTTCACACCTACTTCAAGTAGTAATTGGCATAATTGATACACAGTACTGCCGGTGGTTACAACATCATCAATTATCGCGACGTGAGAGGGGATATTTCCATGAAAGTCTTGTTTTCTAAGCGTAAAAGCACTCTTTAGATTGTGTAATCGCGCGGATTTAGTTAGCCCTTGCTGAGAAGCTGTTGAGCGAATTCGACGGAACAGCACCTCATCTTTAACGCCAAGTTCTTGAGCTGTGTAATTAGCGAGCAGCTGACTTTGATTAAAGCCACGATGAATATATCGACGCCAATGCAGAGGGACACTGGTGATCATCGAAGCAGGATGTTCGATACGTGAAGCTAATAGCTTTGACAGATCGCGTGCAAACCAAAACTTATCGGCGTACTTCATTTGCTGAATGTAACGTGCTGTTGGAAAGGTGTAGTCCCCAACACAATAGAGACGATGCCAAGGTGGAGGCTGTGATAAACATTGCCCGCACTGCTCTACTGTGAGCAGCGTTTTTAAACCACATCGTTGGCAGCGAGGAACTGGATCAAAGAGTTTGAGACAATAATTACACCATCTAGGGTGAGTATCGCTGTGCGACTTATCTAGCTTACACAGGTCGCATTGAGGTGTGACCAGACGTGGTGTGTGTTTTTGTAGCCAATCGGATAACATAGCTCGTGATGCTTTTGGGTTATGGTGTTCCTTTTACTCACAATACTGAAAAGCGCGGATTATCGCTGATGGAAAAAGTAGGGAATATCGAGAATGAGTGACACGTTATATTGGCATGTTTCTGGGCAAGGGCCTGATTTAGTGTTGGTTCACGGCTGGGGAATGAACGGTGCGGTATGGCAACAAACCGTTGATGCGTTAGAAGCTGATTTTCGAGTGCATGTTGTTGACCTTCCTGGGTATGGACACAGCGCGCATTGCCACGCTCAAGATCTTGAAGAGATAGCTCAGCAATTGTTGGCCGAAGCTCCAAAGCGGGCTATTTGGGTCGGTTGGTCACTGGGTGGCTTGGTCGCAACACACATGGCTTTGCATCACTCAGATTACGTAAGTAAATTGGTGACTGTTGCCAGTTCTCCTAAATTCGCCGCTGCAAAAGAACCCGTGTTATGGCGAGGTATTCAGCCAAACGTATTAAGCGCATTTACCGAACAGCTGGTTGAAGATTTCCAAACCACTATCGAACGCTTTATGGCACTGCAAGCCATGGGCAGCCCTTCTGCAAGGCAAGATGTAAAACAACTCAAGCAAGCGGTACTGTCTCGTCCGCTTCCGAATCCTGATTCTTTATTGGCCGGCTTAAAGATGCTGTCTGATGTTGACTTGCGTGAACAACTGCCGGAGATTTCAGTGCCTATGCTGCGTTTATACGGGCGACTGGATGGATTGGTGCCAATCAAGGTAGCAAAAGATCTGGGTAGAGCGCTGCCTCATACCGAGCAATATATATTCACGCAGTCTTCACATGCGCCGTTTATGACAGAAGCCGATGCCTTTTGCAGTGAACTAGTTAGCTTCGCGCAAAAATAATCACTAAATTTATTGCCGGATTGGTCGATATATAACCTAATACCAATCACAGTAGTAAGGGTTCAAAAATAGCGTAGGAAAAAGGCTTGAGAACAAGGCTGCTTTTTTTTGACAAGTAATTTTGATAAGTAGTTATTCTACAGTCAAAAGTTCTAACGCCGTTATCGAGCATTTTAACAAGCTAGGATGAGCAGTTATTTACTACGATTGGTATAACACCAAGGCATTGCATGATACTCAGACCTAACTCTCTCATGAGTTGATTGCGGTAAGTTGGGCTATGCCTGTTGTGCTGACTCAGTACGACAGTGTTATGGCAACAGTGATGGGCGATTCTTGAGGAGAGTTCGCGATGATTGTGTCACCTGCAACTGCAGTAAGTGTGCCACTAATCGCCCCGTCCGTTAATGTGCAAACAGAGCAAGTTGCGCGTGATAATAGAGTCCGAGAACCTGTTGCTCCCGCAGTAGCATTGGCGAGAACCAATGCAGAGCGTAAGGTCAAATCAGACGATAAACGAAGGCAGCAGTCGGCTTGGGATCCTTCAGACCATCCAGGTTATGAAATGGAGAACGAGTCAGAGGCCAATTCGGTTAGCCATGAAAAGCCACAAGATCCTTTTGACAGGCTGTTCAGCTTATTGGCTCTGAGAACATACAGTGCTGATCAAGGAAAGGGCTATACCATGCGTTTCCGCCTGCCAAAGCATGTTTTAGATGCGGCGATTCAGGAGGGACAGATGGAGAAACGACGTAAGGTCATAAAATATCATTATGGTCATGCTGTTGCGCCTCATGCTCCATCAGAGATGCTAGTCGTGTTGTAAGTCGAAAACTTATGACCCAACCAAGCTTCGATGTCTTTTTTGAACACATAATAAAAAAACCTGCATACCCTAAGGGATGCAGGTTTTCTGTTTTAAGCACATCCGTTTTGCAGATGAGCTAACGGGTTACTTTTTCGCTTTAGCGAAGGCAGCTGCGAAAGCACCGCCCATCGCAGCGTTTTGTTGCGGCTCCTCACGACGGCGTTGTCCACCTTGTGAGTTTTGATTTGGTCGGCTTTGCGTACGAGGCGCACTTGAACGTTGCGCTCGGTTGTCTTGGCCTGGTTCATCTTTCATACGCATGCTTAGTGCGATACGTTTACGTTGAACATCCACTTCCATCACCTTCACTTTGACGATTTCTCCCGTTTTCACGACTTCATGAGGATCAGACACAAAACGATCGGTTAGCGCTGATATATGTACTAAACCGTCTTGGTGAACGCCAATGTCAACGAAGGCGCCAAAGTTAGCTACGTTTGAAACCACACCTTCTAAGATCATGCCGGGTTCTAGGTCAGACATGCTATTTACGCCATCGGCGAAGGTTGCTGTCTTGAATTCAGGACGAGGATCTCGACCCGGCTTATCCAGCTCCTTGATGATGTCGGTTACCGTTGGTACACCGAAGTTCTCATTGGTGTAATCAACCGCATGTAAACCACGTAAGAAGTCTGTATTACCCACCAGAGACTTGATGTCTTTCTGGTTTTTCTCGGCGATGGCCTTCACCAATGGGTAAGCTTCTGGGTGAACCGAAGATGCGTCTAGTGGATTCTTACCATCCATGATTCTTAGAAAACCCGCACACTGTTCAAACGCTTTTGGCCCTAAACGAGCGACTTTTTTGAGTGTTGTACGCGCTTCGAAGCGACCGTTTTCATCACGGAAGTCCACGATGTTCTGGGCGATGGTGTTAGAAAGACCAGCAACACGAGTTAACAGTGCGGCAGAGGCCGTATTCACATCAACACCAACCGCGTTTACACAGTCTTCGACAATCGCATCTAGACGCTTAGCGAGCATAGTTTGGCTCACGTCGTGTTGGTATTGGCCCACACCGATCGATTTAGGGTCAATCTTCACTAGCTCTGCCAGTGGATCTTGCAGACGACGAGCAATGGACACCGCACCACGAATCGATACATCCATGTTCGGGAATTCTTTCGCCGCTAACTCAGACGCGGAATAAACCGATGCGCCCGCTTCGCTGACAATAATCTTTTGTGCTGTTAGGTTGCCGCGTTTAATCACATCAGCAACAAAACTGTCTGTTTCGCGTGAAGCGGTACCATTACCAATCGCAATCAAATCAACATTGTATTGGCGAACCATCTGCTCAACCACGTGTGCAGATTTATCGTATTGCTTCTGTGGTGGGTGAGGGTAAATGGTCTCTGTTGCTAGAACCTTACCGGTTGAATCCACCACTGCGATTTTCGAACCGGTACGTAAACCCGGATCCAAGCCCAAAGTTGCTCGAGGGCCAGCAGGCGCCGCCATCAACAAGTCTTTAAGGTTGGTTGCGAACACTTCAATCGCTTCGATTTCACCGCGTTCTTTCATCGCGCCCATCAGCTCAGTTTCCATGTGCATGGAAACCTTGATACGCCATGCCCAGCTAATCACTTGCTTACGCCATGCATCTGCAGGTGCGCTGCTCAGGGTAATACCGTAGTGATCAGAGATGATGTTTTCGCAGTATGAACCACGTACACCTTCTTCTTGCTCAGGGTCAGCATTCATTGCCAGCGTTAGGAAGCCTTCATTTCGGCCTCGCAACATAGCAAGCGCACGGTGTGAAGGTACTTTATTGAGTGTTTCGTTGTGTTCGAAGTAATCTTTGAATTTCTCGCCGGCTTGCTCTTTGCCTGCCACTACACGTGAAACGAGCTCAGAGTTGCGTGTTAGATGTTGGCGAATCTTTTCAAGTAGGTTGGCGTCTTCTGCAATACGCTCCATCACGATTGCACGTGCACCATCCAGTGCCGCTTTGGTATCAGCAATGCCTTTATCGCTGCTGATGAAGTTAGCGGCTTCGGTTTCAGGATCGTGTTGTGGTTCATTCCAAAGTGTATCGGCAAGTGGCTCTAAGCCTGCTTCAATCGCGATTTGACCTTTGGTGCGGCGCTTTGGTTTGTATGGCAGGTATAAATCTTCTAGGCGCGTCTTGCTGTCGGCTTGAGTGATGTCACGCTCTAATTCTGGCGTGAGCTTGCCTTGGTCTTGAATCGACTTAAGAATCGTTTGGCGGCGATCGTCAAGTTCGCGAAGGTATGAAAGGCGACTATCAAGGTTACGCAGTTGGGTATCGTCTAAGCCACCCGTGACTTCTTTACGGTAGCGGGCAATAAAGGGAACGGTGTTACCGTCGTCAATTAGGTTGACTGCGGCGATGACTTGCTCTGAACGAACATTCAGTTCTTCAGCAATCAGTCGACAGATAGCTTGGCTCATCCGATGAATCTCTTATTTAATATCATGACAAATACATGGGGGTGAGCGTACGCTTTTTCTAGCTTTGACTGTGTAATTATCCTGTCAGAAGTCCAATTTCCGTTTCTGATACCCACTTTGTGCGAGATCTCTCACACGTGGTGTGCGACTAAGTCACTTTAAATCGATGAAATCGTCTTAAAATAAATCTAAGTTACTGATTTTATTTGTTTGTGTGTTTGTGTGTTTGTGTGTTTGTGGGCGTATTTCTCGCCTGAAATATTTTTTGGGACTGTCTAGGAAACTCGCCCAAATACCGTAATATTTAACTTGTCGACAGGGAGTTGGCAGGAACAGGAAAAAGCCTAACGGACTAGGTATCTTCAGGATGAAGATTTGATTACTTAGGATGAGTGGTCAGCAAGGATGTGATAATCTCTGGATGAGATTCGCCAGTCAGGATGACAGGCTAGAATGGACACCGCTAGGATGGCGATGAACAAAAAGGAAATTGGTTAAAGGATTTAGCCACTATCAAGGAAAGATGCAGGGAGCACCTTATCTCGAAGAGATAAACAGTAGCCGGATTGCTGCGATAGAGACTTAACCCCGCTAGGCGAAAGCCTTGCGGGGTTTTCTTTTATCTGGCGTTTGGGTTTGCTTGAACACTCAGCTCATCGCTAAGTGTTTATTAGGTTTGATTATTCGTCGCCTGCGTAGCGAATCGAATTAATGAACCACTCTTTGTCGCCTTCCGGTGTGGTTACCGTAAACTCGTCATCTACTTCTTTCTTGAGCAGAGCTCTAGCCATTGGTGAGTCGATAGAGATATAGCCTTTAGCATCGCCGTAGATCTCTTCTGGGCCGACAATTCGAAACTTCTTAATTTCCCCATCATCATTTTCAATTTCGACCCAAGCACCGAAAAATACCTTACCTTCTTGTTGTGGCGAGTAATCCACGATAGTGACATCTGGTAGGAATTTTCGTAGGAAACGCACTCGGCGATCAATCTGACGAAGCAAACGCTTATTGAAGGTGTAATCTGCGTTTTCTGAACGATCTCCAAGGCTTGCAGCCCAAGTGACTATTTTGGTTATTTCTGGACGCTTCTCGTGCCATAAGTGGTCATGTTCTGCTTTGAGCTTGTTATAACCTTCGCGGGTGATAAGTTTGGTTTTCATAAATCTGACTTAATGAAATGATGATCTAAGATAGAATATATAGAAAGGCAACATACGTTAACAATTATTTAGGCGACTTTTCCCTCAATAATGTTACATTTTTAATGTCTTATACCAATATACAATTTACCAAGAATGCTTAACCTTAGGTTTAAGCTTTAATAGGTGGAACCATTACATGCAAGAAAACTACAAAATTTTAGTGGTCGATGACGATGCTCGTTTACGTGCACTGCTAGAACGCTATCTGTCAGAGCAAGGCTTTCAAGTGCGTAGCGTGGCAAACAGTGAGCAGATGGACCGCCTGTTAACCCGTGAAAACTTTCACTTGATGGTATTGGATTTAATGTTGCCGGGCGAAGACGGTCTTTCTATCTGTCGTCGTCTAAGAAACGCAAACAACTCGCTACCAATCCTGATGCTGACCGCAAAAGGTGACGAAGTGGATCGCATCGTGGGTTTGGAAGTGGGTGCTGATGATTACCTGCCAAAACCATTTAACCCACGTGAACTGCTTGCTCGTATCAAAGCGGTAATGCGTCGCCAAGTGATTGAAGCACCGGGCGCGCCAAGCACAGAAGAGTCTGTGGTTGAGTTTGGTGAGTTCCGCCTAAACCTAGGTACACGTGAAATGTTCCGCGGTGAAGAGCCTATGCCTCTTACCTCAGGTGAATTTGCGGTTCTGAAATCACTGGTCACTAACGCTCGTGAGCCAATGTCTCGCGATAAGCTGATGAACATGGCTCGTGGCCGTGAGTATTCAGCGATGGAACGTTCTATCGATGTTCAGATTTCGCGTTTGCGTCGTCTAGTAGAAGAAGATCCAAGTAAACCTCGTTATATCCAAACGGTGTGGGGCTTGGGTTATGTATTCGTTCCAGATGGCAAAGCTGTGTAATCTAGCTTTGCTCGTTCTGTGATTCAGAATTTCTTATTTACGGGTCATCTCATTAATATGCGATGGCCCGTTTTGTATTCAGCACAATGAGAGATACCAATCGTAGTAAATAACTGCTCATCCTAGCTTGTTAAAACGCTCGATAACTTCGTTAGAAATTTTGATTGTAGAATAACTACTTATCAAAAATTGCAGCCTTGTTCTCAAGCCTTTTTCCGGCGCTATTTATGATCATTTACTTACTGTGATTGGTATTACAGCTATAGTTCCCACTATATCCCTTTATCATCCCTCACTTTAGGTCTTCTATGCGCATACGTAGCTCCTTTACTCAGTCGATAGTGCTCTTCTTAACCCTGTTGGTTGCTAGCCAAATCTTTTCTTATTACGCGGTGTTCAATTATGCATTGATGCCGAGTTTGCAGCAGTTTAATAAGATCCTGGCTCACGAACTAAACTTAGTATTGGACCAAGGCAGTGATATCGAGATTGATGCGCCATTGCGTCAGCGTGTACTTGAGCAGCTCGGGGTTACGGTTCATGCCAAGGACAGTGAAGCGTCGGGCGAGTACTACCATGCGGTCGCGATAGACCTGATGAGTGAGGAGATGACCAAAGAGCTCGGCTCTGAGACCGAAGTGCGATTAGTTTTGGGCAAAGAAAGTTACGTGTTGTGGATGGACATTGCGCAGTTGCCTAACTCCTTGATTCGTATTCCCCTGTCTGAGCTGCAAGAAGAAGACTTTGCGCCTCTATTTCGTAACAGTCTGATCATGGCGTTGTTGATTGTTGCTGGTGGGTGGCTGTTTATCCGCTTGCAAAATCGGCCGTTGATAGCCCTAGAGAAAGCCGCGCAAGGTGTTGGGCGAGGTGATATTCCACCGCCCTTACCAGTACAAGGGGCGCAAGAGATTCGCTCGGTAACTCGAGCCTTTAATCAGATGTCGAAAGGCATTCAAGAACTCGAAGAAGATAGAGCCCTACTAATGGCGGGTATCAGCCATGATCTGCGTACACCACTCACGCGTATTCGCTTGGCGACTGAGATGATGTCGCCAGAAGATAGTTATCTAGCGGAAGGGATCATCAGTGATACTGAAGAGTGCAATGAGATCATCAGTCAGTTTATGGATTACTTAAAGCCTGTGGACCGAGACTCATTCCAGGCGGTATTTGTCGATGATATTGCGCGTGAGGTCTCTAGCTCTGAAGGAGGCTATGAGGTTCAGATTGAAACCGATATTCCAGAAACCATGAAACCTGCGTTGGGTAACCCGATCGCGATGAAGCGTGCAGTGAGTAACTTGGTGGTGAACGCGCTGCGCTACGGTAATGGTTGGGTCAAAGTATCGACTGGTATGACGGCTGATAACAAACTGGCTTGGGTAACGGTAGAAGATAACGGTCCGGGTATTCCACAAGACCAGATCGGGAAGTTGTTTGAACCGTTCACTCGTGGTGACACGGCTCGTGGTAGTGAAGGGACAGGTTTAGGTTTAGCGATCGTGAAACGTATTGTCAGCCAACACCAAGGTGCGGTGGTGGTGAATAACCGCAGTGAGGGTGGCTTGAAGGCGCAGATCAGTTTCCCTGTGAAACCTTAGGCTATACGCACGAAAAAGGCTTCCTTGTAGAAGCCTTTTTACGTTTTAAGCAAGATATGAGGGCGAATTACGCCTTAGAATACACATCGCGTTCACCCAGCCAGCGGTTGATGATCGCCTTGGCGTTGTCTGGGTAGCTATCGTGAATATGACGCGCGATACGCTGCACTTCAGGTATCAAACGTTGGTCACGGACTAAGTCGGCAATTTTGAAATCAGCCAAGCCTGTTTGTTTGGTACCAAGTAGTTCACCGGGGCCACGAATCTCTAAATCACGCTGAGCAATAACAAAGCCATCGTTACTTTCACGAAGTACCCCTAAGCGCTTCTGAGCGGTTTTAGATAGTGGGGAGTGGTACAACAGTACACAATGGCTTGCGACCGAACCTCGGCCAACACGGCCACGCAGTTGGTGCAGTTGCGCTAGACCAAGACGCTCTGGGTTCTCGATGATCATTAAGCTCGAATTCGGTACATCTACACCTACTTCAATCACGGTTGTAGCAACCAACAGGTGCAGTTTATTCTCTTTGAATTCCTGCATCACCGCTTGTTTCTCTGCGGGTTTCATTCGGCCATGAACCAAACCAATTTTTACGTCGGGCAGTTTGCGTTGCAGCTCTTCTGCCGTATCCGCTGCAGCTTGAGCTTCCAGTACTTCTGATTCATCAATCAACGTACACACCCAGTAAGCTTGTTTGCCTTCATTGAGACACGCATTTTTCACACGTTCAACAATGTCATCGCGCTTGGTATCAGGAATCGCGACGGTTTGAATTGGGGTTCGCCCCGGTGGTAACTCATCAATAATAGAAGTTTCAAGATCGGCATAGGCCGTCATTGCTAACGTTCGTGGGATTGGGGTCGCGGTCATCACCAGTTGGTGAGGGTAATAACCTTGCTTCGCGCCTTTTTCACGCAGCTCTAATCGCTGGTGGACACCAAATCGGTGCTGCTCATCGATGATCACTAAGCCAAGGTTTTTGAATTCGACATGCTCTTGAAATAGCGCATGAGTTCCCACCACCATTTGTGCTTCGCCGCTGGCAATACGTGTTAGTTCAGTTTCACGAGCCTTACCTTTGAGCTTACCTGCTAGCCATCCAACTTGAATACCCATTGCCTTAAACCAGTTGGCAAAGTTAATCGCGTGTTGTTCTGCGAGTAGTTCAGTTGGTGCCATCAGTGCTACTTGTTGACCGTGTTCGAGTGCGCGAACCGCCGCGAGTGCAGCGACTAAGGTTTTACCAGAGCCCACATCACCTTGCACTAAACGCATCATAGGGTGCGGCTTTTCCAAGTCAGCTTCGATCTCTTTGGTCACTCGTGCTTGGGCATTGGTTGGTGAAAACGGCAGCTGAGCCAGTAGCTTATCTTTAAGAGTGTTTACTGGAGGAAAAGGCATTGCCTTGTCTTGCTGCCCTTTGCTACGAACAGACAACATAGACAGGTTTTGAGCCAGTAACTCTTCCATAATTAGGCGCAGTTGCGCAGGGTGCTTGCCTTCATCAAACAGCTCTAGGTCAATTCCCGGAGGTGGTCTGTGAATGGTATGCAGTGCTTGTGCGAGGGTAATTTGGTGGTCGTATAAACCTGATGGGAGAAGCTCGTTAACCGCGGCCTTGTCGATCAGCTCTAAGGCTTGGTCAGTGAGGTTACGCAGCGTGACTTGTCTTAGCCCTTCAGTGGTTGGATACACTGGAGTCAGGTTGGCTTCAACGTCTGGTTGTTGCCTAGGAGCAAAGAATTTGTAGTCAGGGTGAACAATCTCAAGCCCCATATTGCCGCGCTTGATCTCACCATAAGCATGCACTTGTTTGCCTTCGGCAAAGTTATTCTTCATTCCTGCAGTAAAGTTGAAAAAGCGCAGAGTAATCGTGCCGTTACCATCGCTGATCTTTACTGCGAGCATCTTACGTTTACCGAAAATGGTATCAACATGCATCACCTTGCCTTGCACAGCAGCCCACAGTCCGGCATGCAGCTTTACGATGGGATAGATACGAGTTCTATCTTCATAGCGCAAAGGCAGATGAAATAGCAGGTCTTGTACATTGTTAAGCCCAACCTTTTCCAGTTTCTCTGCGACTTTTGCGCCGACTCCAGATAAAGAGTTGAGAGGGATAGCAGATAAAAGCTGTGACATAACAAGGCTCATAAACGTAAGAGAGATAATCTATTCAAGCATTTTACTGGATTTTTGTACAGGCAGGAATGGAGTCAGATAAATTCGAGGATTCAGTTATAAAAAATCCCCTTAAACGATAAAGCATTAAGGGGATTTCAATTCTTAGCAAAGTTGCCAATAAGTTCGAACGTTAGTTCTTACGACGTCTTACTTTGAGCGCGTGTGGCATCACACGTAGCTTCTTCATAATGCTCGCTAAATGAACACGATCTTTCGTGGTCAACAAGATAGTCACTGTGTACAAGCGTCCGTCACGTTCTTCGGTTGAGATACCGTGAATGTTCGAGCCTGTTTTCGAGATAACGTTAGTTAGCTCAGCCAGCGCACCTTGATGGTTCTGCAATTCGACCTGAAGTTCTGCTGTGAACTCTTGGTTGTAATCGTCAGACCATTCAACCGCCATGTATTTATCCGGTTCTTTCTGGTAACCACGAACGTTTGGACACGTTTCACGGTGCACCACAAGACCACGACCTGGAGATACATGAGCAATAATGTGATCATCTGGAATCGGGTGACAACAGTTGGCGAACGTCAGTAATAGGCCTTCAGCACCACGGATAGGTAATTTCTTCCTAGACGTATCGCTGTTGTTTACCACTTCAGTTAGTTCATCAGCATCGCCCAATAAACGACGAGCAATAACGATACTCATCAGCTCACCAAGACCAATCGATGCTAGCAAGTCCTCAATGTTATCGAGACGTAGATCAGACAATACATGTTCGATATTCTCTTGACCGACATCGGCAATAGAGTGTTCACCAAGTGCATGGTTCAGTAGGCGACGGCCAAGGGTAATCGACTCTTCACGACGCATCGTTTTCAGAACCTGACGGATCTTCGTACGCGCACGTGAGGTCACTACATAGTTGAGCCATGCTGCGTTCGGACGTGCGCCCGGAGCACTGATGATCTCAATAGTTTGGCCATTCTTCAGCGATTTGCTGAGTGGGTAAGGGTTCATGTCTACACGAGCACCGACACACATGTTGCCGACGTCGGTATGTACCGCGTAAGCAAAATCGACTGCTGTTGCGCCTGCTGGAAGTTCGACAATGCGACCTTTCGGCGTGAATACGAAGATCTCATCTGGGAACAGATCAGATTTAACATTTTCAATGAATTCGAATGAGTTACCTGCGCTTTGTTGCAGCTCAAGTAAGCTCTGCATCCAACGTTGTGCTTTAACCTGTGCGGTTGTCCCGTTGCTACTGCGTGAGCCATTGCCTTTGTAAGACCAGTGCGCCGCGACACCTTTATCTGCCATCTGCTCCATATCTTCAGTTCGGATCTGGACCTCAACTGGCACCCCGTGAGGGCCGATCATTGACGTGTGCAGAGATTGGTAGCCGTTGGCTTTCGGTACTGCAATGTAGTCTTTCATGCGGCCAGGACGAGGCTTGTACAGGCTGTGGGCCTGACCAAGTACGCGATAGCAAGTATCTGGTGTATCAACCACCACGCGGAAAGCGTAGATGTCCATAATGGTGTGGAAGCGCTGCTCTTTGGTTTTCATCTTGTTATAGATGGAGAACAGGTTCTTTTCACGACCAAGTACGCGAGCAGGCAAACCGACTTCTTCAAGGCGGCCTTCGATTTCGCTATGGATACGTTGGATCATCTCCTTACGGTTACCACGCGCAGCTTTCACTACGTTTTTCAGGACGCGATAACGGTTAGGATAAAGGGCTTCGAAGCCCAGCTCTTCTAGTTCTGTCTTAATGTTATGAATACCAAGACGGTGAGCTAGCGGAGAATAAATCTCTAGGGTTTCACGAGCAATACGACGCTTCTTATCAGGACGAAGTGCCCCAAGCGTACGCATGTTGTGAGTACGGTCAGCTAATTTGATCAAGATAACGCGGATGTCTTGCACCATCGCGAGAACCATCTTACGGAAGTTCTCTGCTTGCGCTTCTTTGCGATCACGAAATTTAAGCTTATCCAGCTTAGATACACCATCAACCAGTTCAGCAACGGTATTGCCGAATTGAGCTTCTAGCTCCTCTTTTGTAACTTCAGTGTCTTCAATTACATCGTGGAGTAGGGCTGCTTGCAGAGTTTCTATATCCAGACGCATTTCTGCCAGGATTCTTGAAACGGCTACAGGGTGAATAATGTATGGTTCACCCGTTGAACGGGTTTGCCCTTCATGGGCGTCTCTCGCTACCACATAAGATTGACGCAGAGCCTCAACTTGAGGCTCTGTTAGGTATTCTTGGGCAACGTCTTTGAGGCTATCGAATAGATACAAATTAAAGGCCCGGAAGGTTAATTAGTTCGAATGACGTTGATTCTATCAGCGAGTGTGAGCGATGCTGCTTACTGCTGCAAGCTCAGCCGCTTCTTGCTCTTGTTGCTCTTGACGCTCACGAGCATCTAGTACGTCTTTAGTGATAAGACCTTCTTCGATTTCGCGAAGAGCGATAACCGTTGGCTTATCGTTTTCTTCAGGCACTAGTGAATCTTTGCCGCCAGTTTGCATTTGACGTGCGCGGCGAGCCGCAATAAGAACTAGGTCGAAACGGTTGCCAACTTTTTCAACAGCGTCTTGAACAGTTACGCGTGCCATGAGGACTCCAAATAGTAATTAACTAATAAATTTTTGATGACGAGAAAGTATACAAGTTTAACTAGAGACTTTCTAGTTCACCGTATACTTATCTCAATGGAAAATCCAGTTATACCAATCACAGTAAATAAGTGTTCAGAGATAGCGCCGAACAAAAGTTTGAGAACAAGGCAGAATTTTTCGACAAGTAGTGACCCTACAATCAAAAATTCTAACGACGTTATCAGGCTTTTTCACAAGCTAGAATGACCAGTTGTTTACTACGATTGGTATCAGAGATTATTCCGCTAGTAGTGCTGTAAGCATGCCGCTGTATTTCGCTGCTTGCTTATCTTCTTTTAAGCGCTCCGCACGAATGATAGCTCTGAAGTCCATTAGGGCTGCATCAAAGTCATCATTTACGATCACATAATCGTATTCTGCATAGTGAGAAATCTCAGATTTTGCTTCGCTCATGCGTTTCGCAATAACTTCGTCGCTATCTTGACCGCGAACATTCAAACGACGCTCTAGCTCACCATTTGATGGTGGAAGAATGAAGACACTCTTCGCTTGAGGCATTTGTTCACGGATCTGACGAGCACCTTGCCAGTCGATATCTAGGAATACATCGATACCGCGGTTTAGGTTTTCTTCAATCCAAACACGTGAAGTGCCGTAGTAGTTGCCGAACACTTCAGCGTACTCTAGGAACTCACCTTTCTTAATCAGGTCTTCAAAGTGATGTTTCTCTACGAAGTGGTAGTGAACACCATTCTCTTCACCAGGGCGCATACCGCGAGTGGTGTGTGAAACAGATACCTTCATTGCGTAGGTTGGATTGGTTTCCAGCATTGCTGAGATCAAGCTCGATTTACCTGCGCCACTAGGTGCAGATACGATGTAAAGAGTACCTATGCCCATCTGTATATTTCCACTGTTGGTTGGATTGAGTGAAGGCGATAAACCGACACTATAAAAGATAGCACTGACCCTAATTTTTGTTCCGGTGGTTACGTCTATAAAGGAATAACTAGTAAAACTAATAGGTGCAACTGGTGAAAATTAGGTCAGAAAAATGGAGGCGAAGAGTAGCATATTTAGATGATTGAGAACAACTGGCTTGATCGTTATTTATCAGCGAATGATCTTTTCAAGGATCTTTGTATAACTGCAATGGCTCGTCATCTTCACTTTTTTATGTGATCTGGACAAAATTTGTTGAAGTTTTAATCTCAATCCTTACAATCCGCGCAAACGATTAAATGCTGTATATATCTAGTGATATGGACTAGATGTTTCTACTACCGAGCCTACCTTGGTGACTACAGTTTTTAGTGTAGAGACCCCTCTATTCTCACAGCATTTGAATCTCAAATTTCTTAATTTATTACATAGGTTTTGTTGTGAATACCGACTCCACCCTGAAAGCCCAGAAAACGTCTGGCTCGCTTGACACCCTGTTCAAACTCTCAGAGAGAAAGACCACGATCAGCACTGAGCTATACGCAGGTTTTATTACCTTCTTAGCGATGAGTTATATCTTGGCGGTTAACCCAGCAATTCTGGGGGGCATCCCGGGGATGGACAAAGGGGCAGTCTTTACGGCTACCGCTCTTTCTGCTGCTATCGCAACGCTTATCATGGGTATTTGGGGTAACTACCCAGTCATGCTGGCTCCGGGCATGAGTATGAACGGATTCTTCAAAGGTCTACTGTTAAGCGGTTCTGTGGCGGTACTTTGGAATGAAGCGCTATTTGGTATCTTCCTATCCGGTATCCTTTATCTCGCTTTCTCGTTGACCAATATCCGTAAGTCGATGATTGAATCAATTCCTGAAGATTTGAAGCTAGCGATTACCGTATCTCTCGGCTTATTTATTGCTTTCTTAGGCCTTAAGAATGCGGGTATCATCGTTTCTAACCCGTTCGTACTGGTTGGTTTAGGTGACATTTCCGATCCAAAAGTGATCATCGCTTATGTGAGCATCTTCATCGCATTGGGCTGTATGGTTCGTGATATTAAGTTGGCCACGTTTATCTCGTTTGTTTCAGCTATCGTACTGACCATTCTTGCTGATGTATTCATGGGCACATCAAACGCCCCAATCCCTGACCAATTCGTTTCAATGCCACCAAGTATGGCAGGCAGCTTTGGCGCTATCTTTGACTTCTCAGCTTTTACGCCTGAGAAAATGTTCGATTTGTTGTTCATCGTACTTATCTTCTTGATTGTCGATTTCTTCGATGGATTGAGCACGATTGTGGGTGTTGGCCGTGATGCAGGTATCATCGACAAAGACGGTAAAGTGCCGAATGCAAAATCGGCGCTAGTGGCTGATGCGGGCGGTACTGTGATTGGTTCAATTCTAGGTACCACATCGATTACTGCTTTCTCTGAATCGGGTATTGCCTCTTCTCAAGGTGCGAAAACAGGTTTAGCGGCAGTCATGGTGGCTGGCTTATTCCTAGTGTCTCTATTCCTATACCCAATCTTCTCTATCTTCTCAGCGGCAATGGTCGCGCCTGCGATGGTTGTGGTAGGCATCTACATGGTGGGTCGTCTTGGTCAGATTAACTGGGAAAAGAAAGAGTCACGCATTGCAGCTTTCTTCACCATCATGTTCACAGTGCTAAGCTTCTCACCAGCGAACGGTATGGCGATGGGTTTCATCAGCTACGCATTCACAATGGTTGTTGCAGGTAAGCGCAAAGAAGTGCACCCATTGATCTACGGGCTGTGTGTGGTGTTCTTAACGTACCTGATTCTGTTGTAAGGTTAGTTAGCCACTAGAAAGTGGCTAAGTAAAAAAACAAGTCGATGGCTCTGCAGTGAATGTGGGGCCATTTTTGTATTCGTCGCTTCTCTAGAGCGCATGCTAATGTAGAGACTGGATTAATTATTTTTTGAAGAGTGACTATGCCTTCTCACTTACCTAAATCTTTTAGTAAGCCGTTTTTAAAAGTATTTCACATTATGGAAGCGGTATTACTGGTAGCGATCACACTGGCGACCTTGTTTGCGATGGTCGAAGAGTTCATGCATGTTTTTGCTGAACGTCGAGTGCAATTGACCGATATTCTACTGATGTTTATCTATTTAGAAGTGTTGGCGATGGTTCAGCAGTTTGTGATGAACGGTAAGATCCCGGTTCGATATCCGATTTACATCGCGATGATGGCAATAGCTCGCTACATCACTTTAGGCATGAAAGAGTTAGATGCAGTACTCATCGTTTGGTTGTCTGTTGCAGCGTTTATCTTAGCAGCAGCAACACTTTTGATTCGAGTCGGGCACCATTACTGGCCATATGTGGATCTTCGAACCAAGCAGCCGGATGAGTAATTCAATTAACTGAAATATGATGATCTAAAAAATTCGCCCAGCACTGCTGGGCGAATTCATTTAGTAACATACTAACCTGATAAGCAGTGTTAGAAGTTATAGATCAGTGCGATTTCAACACGGGAAATGTCATCACTGCTACTGCCGACTACGTCACGTGTGTAGTCGCTATCTAATGCGTAGTACATATTTAACTCAGACTTTAAGTTGCCTGTGATGTAATTATGGAATTGCAGATAGAACTGGGTGTAAGCGTATTTTTCGTCAGACTCTGCACCAAATAATACATCTTGGTTGAGTGTGTAGATTGCATCATCTGTGTTGGCACGCCATGTCGACATAAAGCCAGCGATGATGGATTGTTTCGGCTGATACTCAATCACAGTGTAAGAACCGACCTGCATTGCGTTGCCGTAAGCGCCGTCATGCGCGAAACCCAGTGGGTCACCTGTCCACAAAGGGTTAAACGTGTTCACTTTGTCGCTGTCTTTATCTGAACCTGATGCATAATGTAGGTTCAGACCTAAGCGATAGTTCCAGTCTGCTTTCCAGTTGTAGTTCAAATCGGCATAAGCCATGTAGGCTGAGATATCTTTACCTGCATGATCACCAAATTGGTAAACACCGTCGAGCATGTAACCAAACCCTTCACTCACAAAGTCATGTGCATGTAAGCCTAAAACTTGAATGTCGACGTCACCGCCTGGTGCATTAACAAAGCTTTCATTGGTGAGTTTGTTACTCATTATGTAGGCTTGCATTGCCCCGAAGTCAGTTCTCCAATTAGCGAATAAGCCGGTCGATTTTTTGCCATTGGTTTTATCATCCCAGTTACCACCGAAGCTGCCATCTTTGTAGAGAGGGAATACTTCCTCGCCGTAATATGCGTCAAAATTGATGCCTGCTACGCTGTATTTTGCGCTGGCTGCATTCCAACTTGATTGAACTGGCGTTGGTTCACGGTTCATCATTTGCCATTCATTTAAGTATATTTCTTGGCGACCAAGGCGGGTACTTAGGTATTGCTCACCGTCATCGAGTAATTTGAATTCGGTAAACAACTGGTGGAAGTCAGTACCGGCATCGTCTACTGGACCCGGACTATCGAGGTTAGTGTAATTGGTTCGAATTTCACCAAATACACGCATCCAGTCTTGGTAAGTCACATCGGTGGAGAATTGCATGCGAGTACGCAGTTCATTTTTCTTGCGGTTTTCTCCGTCGTACATGTGATTCCAACGGTTATCGAGTGCCGCTTTTACATTGCCGCTAAATGAGACTTTCCAGTCACCACTGTCATCAATATCTAAGCGTTTGAGTTTTTCTGAAAAGCTTTTTTGACTTTCGTCTAGACCATCGACATAGCTCCAGTCTTCATTGGCTCTATCTCCCCAGAAGGCGATAGGGTTGCGCTCAGACCAGCTTGATGTTGTATTTTCGTTTGCGTGTAGGACGCCAGAAACACAAAGAGCAAGTAAAGTAACTGCATGTTTAGTTATTGTTTTCATTTTTATAATTTCCATATTTCAGGTGCACGAACCCCTTCCTGTGACTTGTAGCCACAGGAGAGATTGCAATTGCTAAGGTTTTATAAACTCGTAACGGTAGGGTTACCGAGGAAGTGCTTGGTTAAGAATCAATGCCAAGGGCTTCTTTGATACCAGACGCAATCGTAATAACGTTCGCTCCGTATATCACTTGAATGCCTTTGTTCATTCTGACGACTCCAATAGCGTTGAGCTGTTGTTTCCATACTTTATCGCTCGCGGCTAGCGACTCGTCGTGCAGCGAAACACGCAGTCGAGTCGCACAGTTTGTTACGTTCTCGATGTTGTCTGCACCGCCAAGCGCTTCAATGATTTCAACTGGCAGACCTTTTGAGGTTTGCTCTTTTTTCTTTTTAAAGTCTTCCTTTGAGTAAAGTGCGATATCGCCATCTTCGTCTTCGCGACCTGGAGTTTTTGAATCAAACTTCAGGATGAAGAACTTGAATGTGTAGAAGTAAATCGCGAAGTATAGTGGGATAATCCACAATAGAGCCCAAGCATGAACCTTTTCAGGTTGTAGTAGGTTAGGCACCATAAATAGCAGCTGATTACCGTGAATTGAAACACCCATCATTTCGGTGATCACATAAGCAAGACCATTTAGCGGAACATGCACTGCAAAGAATAGGAATGGTTGGACGAATAGGAAGGTGTATTCCAGTGGCTCGGTAATACCGATAACAGCAGCCGTAAATACTGCAGGCACCATGATAGCGGCTACCTTCTTACGATTGGCTGTTTTTGCTGTTACGTACATTGCATAAGCAGCACCCGTTAGGCCACCAATTTGGATTGGAATACGACCGCTGGTAAAGTTATGTGTAATGTAGCTCGTTGCCTCTGGTGAACTCATTTGGCCATTCATGATGTTACGAACACCTTCGTAAACAACACCATCAATCTCCATTACGCCACCAACACGAGTGTATTCAATAGGGAAGGCGATAAGGTGATGTAAGCCAAATGGCAATAAGCCTTTGTCAAATACGCCAAATAGGAAAGAGCCAAAAATACCTGAGCTAGTAATCAAGGTAGTGATGGACTGCAGTGCCCCAGCGATCGGCGGCCAAGCGTAGTAAACAAACAGCGCGATAGGCATGATAGCGAAGTAAGCGAAAATCACTACGGCACGAGGGCCAGAGAAGAAGCTCAAGAGTGCAGGCATTTCGAATTTGTAGTAACGGTTGTGGATCCAAGCCGTAATGCAACCAACAAGAATACCGCTAAAGATCCCCATGTTGTAAGCGAAGATACCTAAAGACTCACCCCATAAAGAGTTGAAGTTTTGCGCTGCTACTTTGTCGTAGCCAGCATCATTCATTAATGACGCAACGCTTGTAGTTTCTTGAGTCCATCCGTGAAATGCAGCGATCGATCCGATAGCGACATTGAAACACATGAACATGGTAAAGCCAGTGAAGGCTGCCCAACCTTTTTCAGATTTCGCCAGCGCGAACGCTAGACCAATCGCAAAGAAAGGCGGTAGATTGCGCATGACCATCAAGCCAAGATCTAACATCAGCTTAAAGAATGCCCAAATAACAGAGTCGGTAGCAGACATTTGGTTTACAACACCAGCGCCTACACCAATAAATATACCTGCGATAACCAGTACGATGATGGATACCATCATACCTCCAGCAAGTGCTTGAACCTTATCTCTCATAATTTACTCCTAAAGTGATATGAGAACTTTCACGTATATTGTTATTGCTCTTTTTAATGACTCGAGGCTGAGCCTTTCATTGGGCTCATGGACACGAGTCACATCACCAGGAAAAGTAGGTCCGAATGCCACACCATTGTTTAGCGCGCGCGCGTAAGAAGCTGCACCTTTGCTAAAGCATTGAGCGTCCATTTTGGTAACTTCGGAATAAGCTTTTCCCATTGCTTGGATAAGTTCACTTTCGGGTGAGAGGTAAGATAGAGGTAAGTACTGGTGTTCAATCAATCTCACTCCGTATTGTTGGGATACATACTGGAGTTGGGTACGAGCTTGATCGATAGTCAGTCCTTTAGGAAACCGAAAATCAAAATCCAAGTTGTAGCCATGTTGACTCAAATTGATGGAGGAGACACAGCATGTAGTCGACCCCATTTCATTATCTTGGTGTGCTAGCCCTAATTTCGAAGCATCATTGGAATCACTAAAACACGCGTCTAGTAAATCAATTAAATTTCGAGAGTTAGTGTCTAACCCTTCAACATGTCGCATGTGACGAACAAACTGATCCATACAGTTATCGACCTTATGCGGGTTGCGAGATTTCTCCCACGGCGTTGACAACTCAACGCAGTACAACTCCTTTTGTTGGTGGTTGTCACTTTGTGCCACATTGGCAAGAGTGACCGTTGCTGAAGTTTCAAATGTTGCTGCTACTTCAGCCGCTTTTTCTCCTGTCAGATAAATCGATAATTGATAGCAGGTGGATGTTCTGTCACGCTCACTTTCAATGCTTACGATCTGACAAGTTCCTAGGCCATTGTGAGTTGGGAATTCTCGTTGCAATGACGCATATAGGATGCCTTTTTCTCCATTAACGATTGGGAAGTCGCCATCTGGAGAGAAACCATAATCCGGTTGAGGGTTATGATTAAAATAATGCTCTACACATTCCCAAGTTGTCTCTTCTGCGCCGCCGATGATCACTCTTATTTTTTTGTCGAGTGTTACATCAAGCGCTTTAAACATCTTGAGAATATACAGACTGGCCATTAACGGGCCTTTGTTGTCGGTAACGCCTCGCCCCAATAAGTCATCACCTTGTTGGTGCATATCAAATGCAGGGGTTAACCATGAGTCCAAATTACCTGCTTCTACCACATCTACATGATGCAATATGCCGATTTCTTGTAAGCCTTCGCCAAAGCTGATGTCCAAGGCATAACCATCATGATCACGGACTTCAAACCCTTCTCGTTTCGCCCAGTAAATGAGAAAGTCGAATGCGTTTCTAATCGGTAAACCAAAAGGAGCATTGGGTGAACAGCTGCTGATATCTCGTACAGACGGAATAGCAATTAGCTCAGATAGATCATGCGTAAACGTTTCAATATTTGAATCAAAATAGCGCAGTGTTTGAGCTGAAAAATTGCTTTCCGTCATGTTTTATTCCTAAATTATCCTTACTGACATGCTTGTAAATAGACTTGCAAGCGAGGTCTCATTTTGATTATAAATCCCAGCTATTGAACGTGTTGCTTTGATAATAAATACGTACCTTCTGCATTCGAAAAAGCCATGAAATCGGCCGTTCTTTGCGCGAAAATACCGTTCTCGACGACGCCAGGAATAGCGTTAATTTGGAGTTCTAATTGCTTTGGTTCAGCGATGTCCAAATGAGCAACATCGAGAATGATATTGCCGTTATCAGTGGTGCAGTCTTGGCGCAACGTCGGGTGTCCACCAAGGCTTTGTAAGGCATTAAACACAGCGGTTTGTGCGGCAGGTAAAACCTCTACAGGGAGTGGAAACTTTCCGAGTTGAGTGACCAATCGACCGCTATCTGCGATGGTGATGAAGCTTAGAGCAAGCGTCGCGAGTACTTTTTCACGAGCCAGTGCTGCACCACCACCTTTCACGGTCATGCCGGTTGTAAGACCTTCATCAATGCCATCAATGTAGAAATCAACACGGCCACATTCAGATATGGATATCTCATTCAGCCCTGCAGAGGATAAAGCTCGACTTGAGCGAACCGAACTGGATACGCAATGAGCAAACTCAGCGCCACTTTCTTTCAATAGTTGAATGAAGACTTCAACTGTTGCACCAGTGCCGATACCAATCACGCTAGAAGGTGTTAGCGTTTTTAGGACTTGCTCTAAGGCTACTTTTGCAGCCTTAGTTCGCAGGCAGTCTTGGCTTTGGTTTTCAATAAAGCGTTGTGCCATGCTCATATTACTTCTCCAGAACCGCTAGGGATTTTTCAACGATGTTTTCAACCGTAAATCCAAACATTTCGAAGAGTTGTTCTGCTGGTGCTGATTCACCAAAGCTTGTCATTCCCACAATGTCACCGTGTAGCCCGACATACTTGAACCAGTAGTCACGGATACCAGCTTCTATGGCAACTCGTGCTGTAACATGGCTTGGTAAAACCTGTTCCTTGTATTCCGCGCTTTGTGCATCAAAAATATCGGTGGCCGGCATTGAAACAACACGACAACGAACATGAGTTAGCTGTGCTTTTGCTTCCATGGCGAGTGCCACTTCAGAGCCCGTAGCGACTAGAATCAGCTGTGGTTCACCTTCACAGTCAGAAAGGATGTATCCACCTTTTGCTACATTGGAAAGCGTATCTTGATCACGTTCGAATTGAACAAGGTTCTGGCGAGAGAAAATCAATGACGTTGGGCCATCAAAACGTTCGATAGCAGACTTCCAAGCCACCGCGGTTTCTACTTGGTCGCAAGGACGCCAAGTGCTCATGTTTGGAGTAAGTCGAAGCGATGCGATTTGTTCAACCGGTTGGTGTGTCGGACCATCTTCCCCCAAACCGATAGAGTCATGGGTATAAACGAAGATACTGCGTTGCTTCATTAGTGCTGCCATACGAAGCGCGTTACGAGCGTACTCCATGAACATCAAGAACGTACCGCCGTATGGGATAAAGCCACCATGCAACGCCACGCCATTCATCATTGCAGACATCGCAAATTCACGAACGCCGTAACTCAAGTAGTTTCCTGACGCATCTTGAGCGGTAATTGCTTTTGAGCCTGACCAGTTAGTTAAGTTTGAAGGGGTTAAATCGGCTGAACCTCCCAAAAACTCAGGCAGTAATGGTCCGAATGCTTCTATAGTATTTTGTGATGCTTTGCGAGTCGCGATGGTTTGTGGATTCGCTTGCAAAGTCTGGATTAGATCTTGAGTGTGCTGATCCCAATTTTCAGGTAATAGGTTCTGGCTACGACGCAAAAACTCAGCGGCTAATTCTGGGTGCGCCTCTTGATAAGCATTGAAACGTGTTTGCCAGTCATCTTCATTGCTTTGTCCTTTATCTTTCCCATCCCATGCTTGGTATACATCTTGAGGAATTTCAAATTCAGGATGGTCCCAGCCGAGGTTGAGTCGAACCAATGCGACTTCATCAGCACCTAACGGAGCACCATGACAGTCATGACTGGCTGACTTGTTTGGTGAGCCAAAACCAATCACGGTTTTGCAGCAAATTAAGGTTGGTTTATCTGTTACGGCTTTAGCTTCAGTAATCGCTTTGTGAATATCATCAGCGTTATGACCATCAACATCAGCAATAACATGCCAACCGTAGGCTTCAAAACGTTTTGGTGTGTCATCAGAGAACCAGCCGTCGACTTCGCCATCAATCGAAATGCCATTGTCATCCCAAAAAGCGACCAGCTTCCCTAGTCCAAGCGTACCGGCAAGTGAACATGCTTCATGAGAAATACCTTCCATCATGCAGCCGTCACCCATGAACACGTAGGTGTGGTGATCAACAATATCGTGGTCTTCACGGTTGAACTGTTCACCCAAAACCTTTTCAGCCAAAGCCATGCCGACACCGTTGGTGATGCCTTGTCCTAATGGGCCGGTAGTGGTTTCAATGCCTGGAGCGTAACCGTATTCAGGGTGACCTGCGGTTTTACTGTGTAATTGACGGAAAGATTTGATGTCATCCATTGATAGCTCGTAACCAGATAGGTGTAACAAGCTATAGATAAGCATTGAGCCATGGCCATTCGACAAGATAAAACGGTCGCGGTCGGCCCAGTTAGGGTTGCTCGGGTTGTGTTTTAGAAAATCACGCCATAGAACTTCAGCGATATCGGCCATGCCCATCGGTGCTCCGGGGTGGCCCGAGCCTGCTTTTTGTACAGCGTCCATGCTTAGAACGCGAATAGCGTCAGCTAATTTAGTTCGTGTAATCATTCTGCTTCTCCTACAGGCGTGCTTCGATCATGGTTTCTAACTTGCCTTGATCGACGGCAAAGTTACGGATGCCTTCGGCGAGCTTTTCTGTTGCCATCGGGTCTTGGTTCATCTCCCAGCGGAACTGTGCTTCAGTCATAGCTGTTGGTGTCTCTTTGATGGTGTCACGGTCGGCAAAGAGTAGGCGCTCAACAGAGCCTTCTTGTGCTGCAAGTTGGTCTAAAATTGCAGGGCCTATGGTCAAACGGTCACAGCCCGCTAATGCTAGGACTTCATCGGCATTGCGGAAGCTCGCGCCCATCACAACCGTGTTGTAGCCATGATCTTTGTAGTAGTTGTAAATTTCAGAGACTGAAACGACACCAGGATCTTCATGAGGAAGGTACTCTTTTTTATCGGTATTGGTTTTGTACCAATCTAGGATACGACCGACAAAAGGTGAGATTAAGAATACACCGGCTTCTGCACAGGCTTTGGCTTGTGCAAAGTTGAACAGCAGCGTTAGGTTGCAATTGATGCCTTCTTTCTCTAGCTCTTGAGCTGCTCGAATGCCTTCCCAAGTTGACGCTAACTTAATTAGGATTCGGTCGTTACTGATGCCAGCTTCGTTATACATGCCGATAAGCTTTCGAGCTTTTGCCAAGCTTGCGACTCTGTCGAATGACATACGAGCGTCAACTTCTGTTGAGATGCGCCCCGGTACCGTTTTTAGAATTTCTAAACCAATGTTGACCGCCAGTTTGTCTCCAGCGTCGATCAACTGTTGTGATTTGTCGTTGCTTTGTGCTTTTGCCCAAGTGATCGCATCGGCGATTAAGAGATCGTATTGCGGCATTTCTGCGGCTTTTAGTACTAGAGATGGGTTGGTTGTGGCGTCTTCAGGTTGAAATGCAGCAATAGCATCAATATCACCTGTGTCGGCAACGACAGTGGTGTGCTTTTTCAGTTGTTCTAATTTATTCATCGTTCATTCTCGGTAAGTTGGTTTATCAATTGCAGTAGCGTTTGATCATTCATCGAACTCAGCACCACGTTGGCTAGCGAGACATCGAGGTGACGAGTGAGCAAATTGGTTACTGCAACTGTTGGTATTCCTGCCGATCGAGCCGCCATAATTCCAGGAGGGGAATCTTCGAAAGCGATGGCTTGATGGGCAGATACACCGAGTTGTTCTAATGCCGCTAAATACACATCGGGATGTGGTTTCCGTCTATCTGAGGCAATGTCTTCTGCTCCGATAAAACAGTCAAAATAGGGTGTAAGGTTCAAACGATTCAGAATTGGCATGTAATGTTCAGCCTCTGAGCTGGTGGCCAGTGCAATGCTCAATGAGTGTGATTTAGCAAAGTCTAGATACTGACGGACACCTTCTCGTTCTGTTATTGAAGCAATTAATTGGTAGGCATGAGCGATCACTCGATCGCGAATTTGTGAATCGGACAGCTTTTGATTCGACGCTTTGTTGAATAGTTGATAAAGGTAGGTTGCTGGCGCTGAGCTCCCAACTAGGCCAGCAACCTGGAGTGGCGAAACTTCAACTCCGTATGGTTTTAACAAAGCTTCCCAGGCTTTGAACATACAGGTTTCGGTATCGACGAGAAGGCCATCGAAGTCAAAGACCAACGCTTTTAGGTTACTGGCAATGAATTCCTCTCTTTCCAATTTCAAAGCTGTATGACCTAAAGTGTTGTTCTTGCATTCCATGTTTCAATCTCCATTTTCTTTAATTATGACAAACGTGAATTCGTGACTGTCGCTTATTCAACCAAACTGGCCTGCAATACTTTTTTCATTTCTTCACCACTGGTTAGTGGTAGATCAAAGCAAAAAGCCGGCTCCAACTTTTGAACATCTTCTTTGGTGACACCTACTTGAGTTAAGTTCGATTCAAGACCGATACGTTCAAGGAATTTCACAAGAGCAGCCGCTAATGATTGAGCTTTTTCTTCGGTACTTCCCACAGCACCAAATAACTCAGCCACTTGAGCAAATCTCTCTGGTTGCTTGCGCCATTGAAGTTGTACATAAGCTGGATAAACCACTGCGAGTGTTAACCCATGTGGTAGGTTTGTTTTGCTACTACCTAAGATTTCGCCTAAAGGGTGTGGTGCCCCCGCACCGCCATTAGCTAGCGAGATCCCGCCAAGTGTGTCTGCTTTCGCGAGTTGGCAGCGGCCATGTAAATCTGCGCCGTTGTCGACAACACTCGGTAGGTGATCAATGACAAGCTTCATTGCTTCTAACGCCATACCATCAACAAATGGAGATGGTCGAGTACCCGTAAATGATTCAAACGCATGTGAAAAAGCATCAAATCCGGTCATAGCTGTCATACGTGGAGGCAGTGTCAGCATGAGCTCTGGATCGATTAACGCTTCACAAGGGAAAAATTCAGGGTGAAACAGTGTTAGTTTTGCATGTTGCTCAAGGTCGGTAATCACTGCCGCTTGCGTCACTTGAGAGCCAGTTCCCGATGTTGTAGGTACAGCGATCAAAGGTACGACTTTCGCGGGTAGTGGGTTGACGTCCCCAAACGGTGAATTATAAGTGGCAAACCAATGGGCCCAATCTAGAGACTCTGTATTGATCGTTGCCGAAATGATTTTTGCTGTATCAATCGATGAACCACCACCAATAGCCAAAACCACATCACAGTTATTTCCGATGGCCACTTGGCGGCCAAGTTCAACGACGGTTGTAGGCGGATTCGGTACGACACCATCAAAATGAGTCACTTCAATTCCTTGCTCTGAAAGCAAAGTAAAAATGCGGTCATAGGCTGGCTTTACTGCATCAAAAATAGGTTCGGATACTACTAGGCAACGTGTGCCATATTGAGCGATAAGCTGACCTATTTTCTGAATCTCACCCGCACCAAAGGTTAGCTTGGTCGGTTGATAGTGTTGAAACTGTGTCATGGTTTAATCCTTGGTAGTGGTGCCAAACCCGAGCATAGAGGGGGGTAGGTTTAGCACCGTTATTTCTAGATTGCTGTGGCGCATCGATTCGATAGAAACTGCGCTAGGCAATTACTTAAACGGTTTCGACTTCTTTTGTATCTGCCGCTGCTTTATCTTCCAGTTGGTCGATTGCTGCGCGGAAGTCACGAACGCCTGCTGTGATGCCGTCTTTGTGGCCAAAGATATTTGTCGATGCAACCATCACATCAATATCTTCATTAAGCAGTTCTTCGATGTTGTGGTTACGGATACCGCCATCTACACATAGCTCACAGTTAGGGTTGCGTTCGTTGATGAGTTCACGTGCTTCGCGGATCATTGCAATCGCAGATTTGCGCCATAACCATTCATCATCGCCATCAGTAATGCCGTGAATAACAATGTGTAAACGGTCTAGGTAGTAGATAGATTCTTTAACAAATGACACTGGCGTTAATGCACCAACGGTTAAACCAAATTTCATACCGTGGTTTTGACAGTACTTAATGATGTAACACAGAGGAGCACCGATAAAATGCTCAGCTGGTAGAATCAGCATGTCTGCACCAGCAGCTGCGATTTTATCGATAAATAATTTGTCGCAATCTTTGAAGTAAGCGTGAACTTCAATTGGCTTTTCAGTGTAAGGACGAATGCCTTCAACAATTTGATGCCCCCCCATCAATTGCAGGTTTTTCAGGTCATGCATATCTGCTGCATCACAGTGGATGTAATCGGCACCAGCATCAGATACTTCTTTCACTACGTCTGCAATGTGGCCGTAATCTACGTGTGCTAATCCTGCGGCAATTTTTACTTTTTTCATGATTTATCCTTAGTAACTAAAAGTGTTTTGGCATGTGTGTTGGCCTTCTTGCACTATCAAGCGAAGGTACTGGCCAATTCCACAGCCGTTGTTATTGGTAACAATTAGATTAGCCATGCCTTTTAAAGCAGGGCTGGCATTAGCCATTGCGACAGGCTCTCCGACAAGTCGGAACATAGAGGCATCGTTGTCCCCATCCCCAAAAGCAATGGTGTTATGAGATGAAATTCTTTGGTCATTTAGCCACTGTTGAAGAGCGTGACCTTTGGTGGCTGCTTTAGACGTAATGTCCAATTTATTCGGTGTTGATAAGTCAGCTTGGAAGTGCGTTTTTAAGGAATCTCGTAACTGGTTTAGAGATTCTTTGTCTTGGCTAGACACTAATACTTTGTATACATCGCCACTGCGAGCGATGAGTTCGGTCAGCGTTGGGATAATCTGCAGCTCCATTGCGGCATTAATAACCTCAGCCTTTTTTTCTAAACCCTTTGTATGAGTTGATTCTTTTTGAGCAAAGATGCCTTTACTTGAATAGATGGTGAAGGCGAAATGTCCATCATTCAGTAAGCTCAACAGACCCGTTAGTGATTCATGACTAATTGTGTGCTGATGTTGAACACGTTGTGTTTTAGGGTCATAAATATAGGCACCATTGCAGCAGATGATTGGTTGTGATAATTGAAGCTGGTCAACATATGGCATCATCAACTGGTGCGGTCTACCACTCGCCAAGCTCACCTGATATCCATTATTAACGGCAAGACAAATCGCTTGTTTGTTAGTCACGCAGATCTGCTCAGCATCACTTAACAGTGTTCCATCTAAATCAATCATTACTGCTTGGTATTTCATTTTACTCTCCAGTGATATCTCATGACGCAAAGTGACTATAAGTGGTCAAATGCGGTCACGTAAAGTCATTTTTGATTTATTATGAGCGAAATAATGGTTTCGATCACACATTGTGAGTCAAATTAATTCAAAAGAGTTCATTTTGAGAATCTAATTGCTCAAAAGTTCATAATGCGTCAAAATAATTCAAAAGAACTTAATGGTATGAACAATGAATGAAGCTCAGCGTCATAGAAGCTTGTTAGATCATCTAACGAGTCATACGTTTATAACGACAAATGACTATGTGAAGATGTTAGATATCTCTTTATCTACAGCTCGTCGGGACATTACAAAGTTGGCGGAAGAAGGGAGGCTGAAAAAAATCCGTAATGGGGCAGAGGTAATCAATTTTGACTCGTCCCTAGCCGCAACTCATGCACCAAGCAGCTTTATCCCCTGCGAAACAGATATAGAAAGCTATGTAGCGAAAAAGCGAATTGCTAAAGCTGCGGCAGATATGTGTGAAGAACACGACAGTATTATTGTGAGTGGTAGCAATACGACTTTTTTGATGGGAGAGCATTTAGCGCATCGTGATGTGCAAGTTGTGACGAATTTTATGCCATTGGCTTATCAGCTGATTAGTCAAGATCATCAAAGTATCATCATACTTGGTGGTCAATATCTACCCGAACGTCAGATCACTATTTCTCCAGATGAAGAAGCAGCAGATGACCATAAAAGTCGTTTTGTCTTCTTTACGGGTACGGGTGTTACGACAGCTGGTGTGCATACCTCTGATCTATTGGTCTATATGGCAGAGAAAAAGCTGCTGGAGTATGGTGATCGTATTGTGGCTCTGATAGATAGCAGCAAAGTAGGTAAACATGGTGGAAAGTTACTCGCTACCGCTTCTCAGATTGACACATTGATTACAGATGACGGCGCTGACCCTAAGGTGCTTGATGCTTTACGAGAACTTGGTGTGAAGATACAGGTAGTTTAGTTACGTGGAGAGTGCTGCCACGGCGCTTGCTTTTGCTTTTGTCGTACTCTTGATTCTAGTAGAACATTATTACTGGCCGTGTGTGTTGCCCGAACCAAACCGCGGAAGAGTAAATTTCTTCAGATCATAGCTTTGTAAATGAAGTTCAGTGATGTTGTGGGGCTGAATAGAAGTTAATTGAACAAAAAATAGTCATTTTATTCAAATAACGCTTTACAACCTGGTCAGGATCACCAAGAATGTGCTTGCTCTGTTTTCAGGGTTATTAAATGAAACATCCAGTTGTAAAGTAAAACCCTTAGTATTGCTTCATTGTTATTCTCAGTGTTTCCCTTGGCTTCATAGATACATTAAATAATTCAAGCTTTCAGCGCATCGCACTTTTGGCGATTAATTTTTTATTTTTATATAAGGGACACATCATGTCTAACAAAACAAACGGCGTAGTAAAATGGTTTAACGAAGAGAAAGGCTTCGGTTTCCTAACTCAAGACAACGGCGGCGCTGACGTATTCGTACACTTCCGTGCAATCGCTTCTGAAGGTTTCAAGACTCTTAAAGAAGGCCAACAAGTGTCTTTCGAAGTAGAGCAAGGCCAAAAAGGTCTTCAAGCTGCAAACGTTGTAGCTCTATAAGATTTTAAGTCGGCGCAGGTTGCAATAGCAACTTGCGTCACTTTCTCTCTCAAACCAGTTTCCCCTCAGTTTTACCGTAACATTCTCCTCCACTTGCAACACCTCCTCTAAATATTAAAAATCCTTTTGTACACCTGATCAGTTCTATCTATCGCTGTATCTATTTTTTGTGCTAAGTACATCTCCTGCGTAACAACCTGCTCAACTTACTCATCCTGATTGTCATTATTGTATCCATAAAAAAAGCCCCTAAAACTAGGAGCTTATCTTGATCTAATCAACACTGATTCAGCTAGTGGCTATCCACAGTGTGTTACTGACGAACTGTTATTCAATGTTCTGGATCTGCTCACGCATCTGTTCGATAAGAACTTTAAGCTCAACGCCCGATGCTGTGATGTCTGTGCTGATAGACTTAGATGCTAGCGTGTTTGATTCACGGTTGAACTCTTGCATCATGAAGTCAAGTTTACGGCCACAAGCGCCACCTTTCTTCAATACTACATTCGCTTCTTTCACGTGAGAGTCTAGGCGGTCTAGTTCTTCTGCTACGTCTGACTTCTGAGCCAGTAGGATAAGCTCTTGCTCAACGCGAGAACCTTCAAGTTCAATCTTCGCATCTTCAAATTTGGTAAGAAGACGCTCACGTTGCCATTCTAGGATCTCAGGCATGCGTGCACGAACTTTAACGACTTCTTCAGTGATTGCATCTAAACGCTGAACGATGAGCGCTTTCATGTTTTCGCCTTCACGAGCACGAGCGTCAATGAACTCTGCGATTGCATCGTTGAATGCTTCAAGTAGATCTTTGTTGATGGCATCCATGTCTTGCTCTGGCGTTTCCATTACGCCAGGCCAGTTCATAATTTGGAATGGGTTCAAACGGCTGTCTTCACCTGTCATCGTCATTACTTGGTTAGCAGCATTGATTACTTGCTGAGCCAAACCTTCGTTAATGCTTAGCTCGCCTTTCGCTGCTGGGTTTGCTTCAAAACGTAGGTTACATTCAACCTTGCCGCGAGCTAGACGCTTACGGAAACGCTCGCGTAGGATTGGCTCTAAACCACGGAACTGTTCAGGCATACGGAAGTAAGTTTCTAGGTAGCGTTGGTTTACACTACGGATTTCCCATACTGCTGTACCCCAATCGCCTTTTACTTCTTTGCGCGCGTACGCGGTCATACTATAAATCATCGAATTTTCCTGTCTTTTATCATTCTGAAAATAACGCGCACGCATAGTATCACGATATGGTGTGCTCCCGAAGCTTGTCGATTTTCCGTTATAAATAGCCTTCACGGTAAGTATCTTTGAGTCGTAAGTCGCCTTAAGTAGTAGGCCACTTTGAATGGTAAATAGATTTGAAAGATAAACTGCTATATAATCTTGCCCCAATCAAAACTGTCTCACCCCTTTCTTAGGTGATGCACTCTTTCGATAGTAAATCACTTCAGACTGTTAATAAGGTAGATACCAATGCGTCCAAATGACCGCGCTGTAGATCAAATTCGTCCAATTAAAATTACTCGTAACTACACTGCTTATGCTGAAGGTTCTGTATTAGTTGAGTTCGGCAACACTAAAGTTCTATGTAATGCGACGGTAGAAGAAAACGTACCGCGTTGGTTGAAAGGCCAAGGAAAGGGTTGGGTAACGGCTGAATACGGCATGCTTCCACGTGCGACGCACACTCGTAACCGTCGTGAAGCGGCGAGCGGTAAGCAAGGTGGTCGTACGATGGAAATCCAACGTCTGATCGCTCGTAGCCTACGTGCTGTTGTTGACCTGAAAGTAATGGGTGAAATCATGATCACTGTCGATTGTGATGTTATCCAAGCAGACGGCGGTACTCGTACTGCTTCTATCTCAGGTGCAAGCGTTGCAATGGCTGATGCTATCAACAGCCTACTAGCAAGCGGCAAACTGAAGAAGAACCCAATGAAAGGCCACGTAGCGGCAGTTTCAGTGGGCATCGTTGGTGCACAAGCACTGTGTGACCTTGAGTACGTTGAAGACTCAGCAGCCGATACCGATATGAACGTTGTAATGACGGAAGACGGTAAGATGATTGAGATTCAAGGCACCGCAGAAGGCGAACCGTTCAGCCACGAAGAGCTGATGCAGCTTTTAGCCCTGGCGAATAAGGGCATTGCCGATATTGTTGAAGCGCAGAAGTCGGCGTTAGCAGAATAGTTTTTAGATAGCTCCTTTCACAAGGAGCTATTTTTTTGTCTGTAAAACCCGAAAGGGTAGTGCAGAGCGTAAGTTAAGTTTTATTGAATAAACGTAGAGGAAGAACATGAAAGCATATCAACGTGAATTTATTGAATTTGCACTAGAGAAAGAAGTACTTAAGTTTGGTGAGTTTACTTTAAAGTCTGGCCGTAAGAGCCCTTACTTCTTCAATGCTGGATTGTTTAATACAGGTCGTGACCTAGCACGCTTAGGTCGCTTCTACGCAGCAGCATTAGCAGATTCAGGTATTGAGTTCGATGTACTATTTGGCCCTGCATACAAAGGTATCCCAATCGCAACAACAACAGTGGTTGCACTTGCTGATCACCACGATGTGGACACGCCTTACTGCTTCAACCGTAAAGAAGCAAAGAACCACGGTGAAGGTGGCAACCTAGTCGGTAGCGAACTTGAAGGTCGCATCATGTTAGTGGATGACGTGATCACTGCAGGTACTGCAATCCGTGAGTCGATGGAAATCATCCAAGCAAACGGCGCTGACTTAGCGGGTGTGCTTGTTGCTATCGACCGTCAAGAGAAGGGCAAAGGCGAGTTGTCTGCGATTCAGGAAGTAGAGCGCGACTTCGGCTGTGCGATTATCTCAATCGTTAGCCTGACTGATTTAGTGACTTTTCTTGAAGAGAAAGGCACAGACGCAGCACATCTTGATTCAGTAAAAGCGTACCGAACTCAATACGGAATCTAATTCGTAAACTGAAGAAGTTGAACCTAATGGTTTAGTGCCTTAGGTTTAGAGCTTAAAAAAGAAAAATGCCCGAGAGATGAAACTCTTTCGGGCATTTTTTTACTTAAATCTTATTGGACAGAACAAGGCTCGCTTACTTGTAACGAATGCCTTTTTCCGCTTCTGGATCTTCCATGGTTTTGAAGCGCTTGTGTAGCCACATCCATTGTTCTGGGGCTCTTAAGATAATCTTCTCAAGATAGCGGTTCATATACGCTGCTGCCGCTTTTTCATCTTTCTGCGGATAGTTATCTTCGATTGATTCGTCGGCCATGATTTCATATTTTCCGTCGGCATTTCTAAAGCCAGACCCAATAACGACCGCGCATCGACTGGTGTAAGCCAAAATGCTGGTTCCAGTGGTGGTGCTTGCATCCTCTACTGCAAAGAAAGGTACGAATACAGATTTATTGCGACCGTAGTCATGATCAGGGAGGTAGAAAAGGGTCTCACCTTGTCGCAGTCTTCGGATCATACGTTTTACGTCTTTACGGTGAACTAGACGGTTGCCGTTTTGAGTTCGACCGCGGTATTGAATGAACTCATAAGCTGGGTTGTTATGCGGGCGATAAACACCTAGGCCAGGAATACCCAAGATCGGCATTGCTCGGGCTGTGATCTCTAGATTCAAGGCATGAACACAACATAGTAGAACGCCTTTACCGTTAGCCTGATGACTACGAAGAACTTCGGTATCTTTATCAACTAGGATGCGCTTGAAGCGCCATGTTGGCCAAAACCACGTAATACCGGTTTCAACCAATGCCATACCAGTATTTTTAAAATTCTCGCTGACCATTGCCGCGACTTCATCTGCTGGCTTATCGGGGAAGGCTAATTCCAAGTTACGTGTCGCTACCGCTACGCGTTTTTTTCCATAGCGGGCACCAAGAGCACCTAACGAACGGCCTAATAGTAGTAATACTCGGTAAGGTAGAATGTTGACTATAAAAGCCAGTAACCCAAAGCCAAACCAAACTCCCCAATATTTAGGGTGCAGTAGTGCTAGGGTAAAAGGTGGCTTATTAATAACGTGTTGTACCGTGCTACTTGCAGGAGAGTTTTTCGTCGTCATAACCATCACTTAAGATATTGAGTTTACTTAATCTGAGCGCTGAGTAGAGCCCAATAAGCATCAAAGTTTTCTGTCGGTTGATATTTGAAGTCCGAGCGAACAAATCGATTTAAACTTCCTTCAACCTGACCTAACAATTGAGCCGCTAAGATTTTTTCATCAACCGGGAATGACTTCCCTTCACGAAGCTTTCTTTCTCGTAGAATTTGACGAAGTTGTGTCTCAATACGTTCGAAAAGCTGATTGATGCGATCGCGTAGGCGTTCATTTTCAAACATTAGAGCATGACCCGATAAAATTCGAGTCAGGCCTGGGTTACGTTCTGAGAAAACCAAGATAAGTTGTAGCACTAGGCGTATGCGCTCTAGTGTGTCTTTCTCTTCATCTAGAATACGGTTGATTCGAGACATCAACGCTTCTTCAATGAACTCGATCAAGCCTTCAAACATGCGAGCTTTGCTTGGGAAGTGGCGGTATAACGCAGCTTCAGAAACACCAACTTGCTTGGCCAACTTTACCGTTGTGATACGAGAAGCGCCTTCGGTCGATTCCAACATTTGTGCTAGAGCTTGCAGGATTTCTTCACGACGGTTTGATTTTCGAGTACCGGCCATCTATTTACTTCCTTTCCTAAAGATGAGGATTGAGTGAAGAAGGATTATAAACACCATTCAATTCTGTTCCTAGTTTTGTAAGACCTAGGTCAACAGAATCGAGAGGTGTCAGCGTATTGTCAGGGTAAAATTTGTGCGTTTATACGTCAATAAGCTGTTGGATCTGATTAAGGATCTGGAAACCAAGAGAGTTTTTGCTATCTAGAGGTAGAGATTTATCGCCACCTTTCCAATAAAGGTGCAACTCATTACTACTGGTATTGAAGCCTTGGCCTTCGACAGAAACGTCGTTGGCGCAAATCATGTCGAGGTTCTTTCTTTCCAATTTTCCGCGCGCATACTTCTCGACATCTTGAGTTTCTGCTGCGAAGCCGACAGTAAATGGACGATCTTCGATCATTGAGGCAACGGAAGCCACAATGTCTGGGTTCTTAACCATTTGAATGGTCATGTCATCTTTACCATCGACTTTTTTAAGCTTCTGGTCTGCAATGGTCTCTGGGCGGTAATCAGCAACCGCAGCGCAGCTGATGAAAATATCATGCTGAGCAGCATTGGCATTCACGGCATCAAACATCTGTTGTGCGCTGTCTACATCAATGCGATTAACCTGATTTGGTGTCGCGAGTGATACAGGGCCACTAATTAGAGTTACCGTAGCACCTTGTTTCGCGGCCGCTTCAGCCAGTGCATAGCCCATCTTGCCCGAGCTATGATTGGTAATGTAACGAACTGGGTCGATCGCTTCGCGAGTTGGACCCGCAGTAATTAACACCGAACGGCCAGTCAGAGGTTTAGGTTGGAAGAAGTCTTCACAACGATGGACCAGTTGCATTGGCTCTAACATACGCCCCATACCAACATCGCCACAGGCCTGTTCACCAGCTGCCGGACCCCAGATTTCACATCCACGACGTTTTAGCGTTGCGATGTTCTCTTGAGTTGCAGGGTGGCTGTACATTTGTTGGTTCATTGCTGGGGATACCGCAACTGGCGCATCGGTTGCTAAAACCAAAGTGGTCAGTAGGTCGTTACCCATGCCTGCGGCCATACGCGCAATAAGGTCTGCGGTTGCGGGTGCTAATAAGACTAGGTCAGCCCATTTCGCCAGTTCGATGTGCCCCATGGAAGCTTCAGCAGCAGGATCAAGCAAACTATCAGACACTGGCCTTCCAGAGACAGCTTGCATGGTGAGAGGAGTAATGAACTCCTTAGCCGCATTAGTCATGACGACTTGTACCTGCGCACCACGTTCGATTAAGCGTCGAGTCAGTTCGGCACATTTATAAGCTGCGATACCACCACTAATGCCAAGTAGGATTTTTTTTCCAGCTAGGCCTTGTTGGTCAGCGTTATCCAGTTGATTAACCAATGTTTGCATGATTCTGTTCCTTAATTTCTCTGGGACTAACGATATCAGAACAAAGGATTAGTGCCTAGAAGCAGAATTGGAACAGGTTTGACACTCATCAAGTTGATGTTATCAAACTTATCAATTACACGGTTTTGCTAGGCATTAGTCTTCTTTATAACGCAGTGGAAGCTCTCCGTAGACAAACGGTTTAGGCTGATGGATCGTATTCATCACCCTAGATAGCCTTTATATGCCTATAAGTAAAATGCCTGTTGAGTCGATGCCAAGAGAAAAGTTACTGAGTAGAGGCCCCGACTCCTTAAGTGATGCGGAGTTGTTAGCGATATTTCTTCGAACGGGCACACAAGGAATGAATGTTTTAGAGCTATCAGACAAGTTGATCAAAGATTTTGGTTCGCTTCGCCATCTTTTTTCTGCAACGGAGGCTGAGTTTTGTGCCCATAAAGGGATGGGGCAGGCGAAATATGTCCAGTTGCAGGCTGTTTTGGAGATGACGCAACGTTATTTGGCCGAGACTTTATCTCGAGGGGATGCACTAACTAGCCCAAGTCACACCAAGTTGTATCTTTCGAGTATATTGCGTGATCGCCAGCGAGAAGCCTTCTATATACTGTTCCTAGATAACCAAAACAGAGTAATAAAGGATGAAGTGATGTTTGAAGGAACCATCGATGCAGCATCTGTTTACCCGAGAGAAGTGGTTAAACGGGCACTTCATCATAATGCAGCCGCTTTAATCCTAGCGCACAACCATCCTTCCGGTGTCGCGGAGCCAAGCCAAGCAGATAGGCGAATTACACGTAGATTAACCGACGCATTGGCACTAGTGGACATCCGAATTCTCGACCATTTTGTCGTTGGAGATGGCGAAGTTATCTCTTTTGCAGAGCGCGGATGGATTTGAATCACATTTTAGGTTGTTAGTTGCGTTAAATCTGCTATCATTCCGCCCACATTTTAGAACCTTAAATCAGCTCTGATTACTCAAATAGCTGCCCTGTTCAAAAAAAGATCACGAAATCCTTAAAAAGGATCTGTTCGGGTCTTGAGCAATGCATGTCAAGTTAGTATAATACGCGACCTTTGATAGCCTTGAATGGATTTTCCATTATGGTTTTTACCTCTATTTTCAGAATTGATAGAGAGGTTCGGCCACCAAGGTTGATATCGAGCTGAAACGATTTGGAGAGACATTCATGTCCCGAGTATGTCAAGTAACTGGTAAGCGTCCAGTAACGGGTAACAACCGTTCACACGCACGCAATGCTACCAAGCGTCGTTTTCTGCCGAACCTACAAACTCACCGTTTCTGGGTAGAGAGCGAAAAACGTTTTGTTAAACTACGTCTAACTGCTAAAGGCATGCGTATTATTGATAAGAAAGGCATCGATGCTGTTCTTGTTGATATCCGTGCACGTGGCGAAAACGTTTAAGAGGAATTAAGCAATGGCTAAAGGCATTCGTGAGAAAATCCGTCTAGTATCTTCTGCTGGAACTGGTCACTTCTACACAACTGACAAGAACAAGCGTAACATGCCAGGCAAATTTGAGATCAAAAAGTTTGATCCAGTAGTTCGCCAGCACGTTATGTACAAAGAAGCTAAAATCAAGTAATTGATAGCCCCTTTGTCTCTTCTTTTATAGAAGAATAAATTAAAAACCCAGCTTATAGCTGGGTTTTTTTATGCCCAAAATTTGGGAAGCCCCTTCCTGTGTTTGAGAAACCTGAGGCTTTTTGACAAGCTTAAGTTTTTCGAGAAGACTCAGTGTTTTTGATAAGTGTCAGCAGTATGGGCTCAATTTGGCACCTAGCCGGTAGACGTTACACTTGCCGATGAGCTTATGTGATAGAAAATTACTCAGGATAGAATGTGTCGCCATTTTCACGATATACTGAACACTCAATAGGTTAGATGAGCAGAATCAGATGAGATATCGTGGACGTCGATGGAACAACATACTCATGTTAAGCGTGATCGCTTTTATTGGGGTGCTAAACCTTCCAACATTGATCAAAACGTACCTTATCGAACCTGAGCCTGAACTTCAGGCAAGCAGCCCTTACCCTTATCTTTTAAACCCAAAAGCAGAACTTCAAGCCTTACACTTTACTAAGTGGTCGGTAGTGCAAGAAGACGGCCATTGGGTTTATCAAATGAAAGAGTCTGTCTCAGAGCAAAGTGTGAGTGCCCAAGAATTATCGCAACGCTGGCAACAGCTAGTAGGCACGGAAGTCGACGCTAAAACTTATACCGACCTGACTCCCCAGCTTAATACGCCGCACACCATTGAAGTTTGGTATCAAGACCAAGAAGAGCCACAGCGTATTACCTATTATCAACTTGCTGAGTTTTGGTTGCTAAAAAACTGGAATGATCAGTGGTTGGCGGTGTCTATTGAAGAGAGTTACTTGTTTCCAAGCTTTGGCTCAGAAGATTCATTTAAGTCAGACAAGCTATCTATATCAGAAAAACCACCTAAATCGGACGAATAACTATGCCTGAATTACCCGAAGTTGAAGTAAGCCGCATGGGGATCTCGCCTCATTTAGTCGGAGAGAAGATTAAAACTCTGACTTTTCGTACTCCTAAACTGCGCTGGGATATCCCTCAAGAACTTAAGCGATTAGAAGGGCAGGTGATTCGCTCAATCTCGCGTCGCGCAAAGTATTTATTGATTGAGACAGATACAGGCACTGCGATTGTGCATCTTGGTATGTCGGGTTCACTGCGCGTGTTGGATGCCGATTTCCCGCCAGCAAAACACGATCACGTGGATCTTAAGTTAACCAATGGCAAGATATTGCGTTACAACGATCCGCGTCGCTTTGGTGCGTGGTTGTGGTCGGCATCGGATGAGGTTCATTCTGTGCTACTAGGCTCTGGCCCTGAACCACTAACTGACGACTTCAACGCAGATTACATTGCTGAGAAAGCAGAAAAGCGTAAGGTTGCCGTCAAACAGTTCATTATGGACAACAAAGTAGTGGTAGGTGTGGGTAACATCTACGCTAATGAAGCGCTGTTTTCTTCGCGAATTCATCCACTTCGCGCAGCAAGCCAAGTGACAAAAGAAGAGTGGGTCTTGTTAACCAAAGAGATCAAACAAGTACTCGCTACCGCCATCAAACAAGGCGGCACCACACTCAAAGACTTCGCCCAAGCGGATGGCAAGCCTGGATACTTCGCTCAAGAACTGCAAGTGTATGGTAAGGCTGGTGAACAGTGTCCTAACTGTGAAGAGCTGATTCAGGAACTTAAAATCGGGCAAAGAAACACGTTTTATTGCTCTAGCTGTCAGGTATAGATGTGTCCTTCTCAATACAGAAGTTGATATCACTTGAAGCTGTGTCTAGGGCACTTTATCTGATAAAATTACAGGTATTATTGTGGAATTTGTCGTCTTCATTTCTAAAGGCAGAGTCTACCTCTAGAGCTTTGTAGATAATTCCTTACCTATGGCTGCTGACTTTGCCTTCGTTACATTACGCAAAAATAAAATATAAAGAGAAACTATGAAGATATTTTATTATCTAAAACATGCCCTGCTCTCTATCGCACCTCGTTTGTATTTTTCAAAACAGTTTGAAAAGCTGGAAAATTCATATTCCGGTCAAGCTGACTATATAAAAACCAGAGTAAATTATTATGTGAAAGGGCTCGGCGACTTTGATAAGGCTAGTCTAAGCTGCGAGATTAATAATTATTCTCGAAAAGGATATACATCTTATTTCTTTGATCTTAAAGAGTTTCTTCATTATTTTCCAAAGTACTTTCGTTTCAGTTACTACTTTGGTGATGAAACGCATATAGAGCCAGTTCCAACTTTATTTAAAGCTCGTCCGATTGATGGGAACAATAGTAACTCTGTACTATTTAAATTAGATAAGCGTCGTCATTTCCGATTCGTAGATGATAGCTTAAGTTTTTCTGATAAAAAAAATATGGCTGTGTTTCGTGGTGCCGTGACTCAACCACACAGAATTCGTTTTATGGAAACTCTGTATGGTCATCCACTGATGAATGCAGGTCAATCGAATGTTTCAGAGCAGCACCCAGAGTGGCAACAGCCATTTATGACAGTAGAAGAGCAGCTTCAGTACAAATTTATTATTTGCCTTGAAGGGAACGATGTTGCATCAAACTTGAAATGGGCGATGTCTTCGAACTCACTTGTCGTTACTCCAAAAATGAAGTTTGAAACGTGGTTTATGGAAGGCACTCTGCAACCAGGCATACATTATGTAGAGGTGAAGGATGACTGGTCGGATTTTGAGCAAAAAATAAAATACTATTTAGACAACCCTAAAGAGTCTGAACAGATGATCAAAAATGCGCATGAATACCTTGCTCCTTTCCAAGATGAACAACTAGAAAAATTGGTTTGCATTAAAACACTTCAAGAATATTTTAGACTATCTGGCCAAGCTATTAACGAACACGCTATTAATGAGCAAGACAAATGAAAATTCTGATTATTGGCCCGTCATGGGTTGGAGACATGGTGATGTCTCAAGGCTTATATATTGAGTTACAAAGACAGTATCCTGACGCAAAAATTGATGTTTTAGCGCCAGCATGGTGTAAGCCTATTTTGGAAAGAATGCCACAAGTCAATCAAGCTCTTGAAATGCCACTAGGGCATGGGCAATTTGATCTGAAATCTCGTTATAAGATCGGCAAATCGTTGAGGGAAGTACAGTACGATAAAGCGTACGTATTACCTAACTCCGCGAAATCAGCTTTAATTCCCCTATTTGCACGCGTTCCTGAACGAGTTGGCTGGAAAGGTGAAATGCGTTTTGGTTTGCTTAATGACGTTAGAACCAATAAAAAAGCGTTTCAATACATGTTAGAGCGATATGTAGCGTTAGCGCACACTAAAGCTGAAATGACGGGTAGTGGTTGTTTAGGTGAATTGTCATCATTACCTTTTCCAAGCCTACAAGTTGTTGACTCCAGCCAACAAGAGGCTATGGAGCAATTTGGTTTAAACAATCAAAGGCCTGTCCTTGGTTTATGTCCTGGTGCTGAGTTTGGCCCTGCGAAACGTTGGCCTGATAATCACTTTGCAACAGCAGCGACAGCGATGATAAAGCAAGGTTACCAAGTGTGGTTGTTTGGCTCGGCTAAAGATCGTGAAGTAACCCAAAAGATAATCGAACAAGTCCCTGTTAATATGCAGCAGCATTGCTTCAATTTAGCTGGAGATACGAGCTTAATTCAGGCTGTAGACTTGATCGGGGCTTGTCGTACTGTCGTTAGCAATGATTCTGGGTTGATGCATGTGGCCGCCGCGGTGGGCTGTAATGTCGTGGCTGTTTATGGCTCTAGTTCACCTAAATATACGCCTCCGCTAACGAACAAACTGGCGATCATCAATACCGATATTGAGTGCCGACCTTGCTTTGAACGAACTTGTCCCAAGCAGCACCTAAAGTGCCTCACTGAGTTAATGCCGAGTAGAGTCATTAGTGCTATTGAGCAGTTTGATGTTATTTCCCAAGGCAAAATATAAATAAGGTCGTTATATGAGCATCGTCGTTCGTTGGGCCTATACCGCGCTACTTTTCCTTGTTAGCCCTATTCTGCTTTGGGGCTTATATCGCTCCAAAGCAAACAAACCGCCTTTTGGTCATCGCTGGAAAGAGCATTTCGGATTTACACCGCCTATTAAGAATAGACAATCGGGTGTGATTTGGATTCATGCCGTTTCAGTAGGGGAAGTGCTGGCGAGTAAAAAGTTAGTCGAGCAACTGGCGATACAAAACCCAGATAAAAGAATACTGATCACTACAACAACGAGTACAGGCGCTGAGCAGGTCGAAAAGATGAGCGGTTCGATTAGCCATCGTTATATGCCTATTGATTTTAGTTGGTGTGTTCAACGTTTTATCAACCGCGTTCAGCCAGATAACATGCTCATTATTGAAACGGAATTATGGCCAAACACCATTAACACCGTTGCTAAAAATGATATTCCGATGATATTAGTTAATGGACGATTATCCGAAAAATCAGCCAGTAATTATCAAAAAATGAGTTCGTTAATTTATCCGACTATCTCTAAGTTAAATTTAATATTGACGGTACACTCTGATGATAAATCTCGATTTGAGTTGCTAGGTGCGCCGAGCGAAAAAGTCATTGTCACAGGCTCAATCAAGTACGATGTGTCGATTGATAATAATATAATCGCACAAGGTGAACATCTTAGAAGTATTTTTGGACAGGGTAGGCAGATTTTCGTCGCCGCGAGCACTCATGAGGGTGAAGATGAACAAATATTTAGAGCTTACCAGCAAGCCAAAAGAGAACTGCCAAAATTACTCTTAGTGATAGTACCTCGTCACCCTGAACGGTTTAATTCAGTTGCAGAATTGGCCAAAAACCAAGATTTACTGTTAGTGCGTCGAACCGAAGTTGTTGACGAGTTACCGCTCGATGTCGATGTTTACCTAGGGGATACGATGGGAGAGCTTATGGTTATGCTTTCTGCGAGCGATCTCGTCTTTATGGGAGGAAGCCTACTTGGAAAGAAAGTAGGAGGGCATAACTTCATCGAACCTGCGCTGCTTCAAAAATACTGCTTAACAGGGCCGAGCTATTTCAATTTTGCAGACCTGGCGAATCAATTGATCGACTCGAGCGCACTGTCTGTTGTAGCCGATGAGAATGAGCTTGCTTTACAAATGATCAGTGCATTATACAAGCCTAAAGAGTTAATTGAAAAAGGGCGAATAGGCTATGGTATAGTTCAACAGAATCAAGGTGCGTTACATAAAACACTCCAATTGATACATCATTCAGCCACCAATAATCAGTCAACCAATATTGAGACATCACCATGATCAAAACTTTTGTTATTCATGTAAGCAAAGGCTACGAAGAACGTAGAAAACATATAGATAAGCACCTGCCAGAAGTGGGCATCACTGATTACGAATATATGTTAGCTGGTGATATCGATGATCTATCTGATGACGTTAGAAATGGTTTTTTTGACGACTCACTGAGGCTCCCTGAGAAGTCTTGCTTTTATAAGCACTACTTAGTGATGAAAAAAGTCGTAGAAGAACAAATTCCACAAGTATTAGTGTTAGAAGATGATGCTTTTTTAAATAGCGATTTTATTGAGCAACTAGAAGCTTTCCAAAGCGAGCTTGCTGGTGAAGAAAAGTATCTTGTAAATATTGAAGAGGCGTCGAGTTTAGTACCCACATCAGTAAGAGTACCAAATCAACATCTGTACTTGTGTAAAACGAACAAGCTTACTGGTGGTTTGCTTTATGACCTTAGTTTTGCTCGTGCAATGGTAGAGCATATGGAAAGCAATATAACTGACGCACCTATTGATGGTTATATTGGTAATGAGCGAACGACATTAGAGTACAATATTTTTTGGACACACCCACCTTTGGTTCGTCAGGGTAGTAAAACCGGTGCATTTGATAGTGAGTTGAGTGGTAGAACCTCAGGACTTTATGCGACGGTTAGAAGTTGGTTTAAAGAGGGATACCGAACTCATGTTCGAAGCCATGTCAGCAGCAAGCACAAAGCACTTTTTAAAAATATTACGAAGTACTAAATTATGAAATCAGAATTGGCTAGAAAACACTTAACATTTGTCATTTATGGCAATGATAGAACTTACTATCAAGGCGCAAGATTTTGCATTTTGTCTTTTTTAGCCAATTGGGTTGAGGCAAATGGAACTAGGCCTGAAATTTCTGTTCTAGCAGAAGAGCCTGAGCACTTCGCTAATATGCCAATTAAAGTGTTTCCGATATCGCCAGCTCAAAAGGCTGAATGGAGTCTAGGCAATACTTATCACTTCAGAATCAAGAACCGCGGCTTAAAATATCTTTGTGATAATTTAGAGTTGAGTCCTGAAGATAAACTGCTTTTTTTAGATACAGATACGTACTTTAACGTGCCAACAAACGTTTATTTCGACTCTATATCGGATAAAAACGCGTTACTGTTTTGCTCAGAAGTGAACATCAATACTTTGCCAAGCACCAATGAATACGCACATATCAGAGATAGAGATATAAAGCTTATGGATGGCAGTGTCTACCGCACCAATCCAGACTCAGTTATGTGGGCGTCGGCAGTCATCGGTATCACCGGGAAACACACATCAGCTTTTGATTATGCCGATGTGTTGATTCAAGCGTTACGTCAAGAAGGGTGTGAGGCACACACTCTAGAACAGTTTGCGTTATCTGAAGCGCTCTCTACACAGGTGAATATTGAACCAGCGAAAGCTTGGCTCAATCATTATTCAACGAGTGGACGAAAAGACTGGGCGAGAACGGTGTTGGAACAGTTCTTTGAAGAACACGGAGATAAACCATTTGAAGAGCAAATACGCTTAGCTAAAGAAGTGTCCTTCAAGCGCCCTCTTGCTGAAGTGATTCGAGGGCATATCTATAAAAAGAAAAAGAAACTTCGTAAGTTATTTGGTTTGAAAGAAGAATAAATCATAGACTCTCAAGGGTACTCACTTTGTACCCTTGTTCTATTTGTGAAAAATCAAAGTGCTGAGCATCAATCCTTCCTAATCGAACTTCTTTTTCGAATGAGCGCTTAAGTCGCTTTAAATTACTCTCTTTCCAGCTATTACCTGTTTGCGTTAGGCATTTATCAAAATCGATAATCCAAACCTTGCCTGCTTTATCAACGAGAATGTTATGGATATTGAGGTCGGTATGATTGACCCCGGCATCGTGCATTTTTCGAATTTGATGACCAATATCGTTGAAATGGGAATCGGATAGTTTTTTGTTTGATAGTATCTTTACTAAGTCTTCTGCGTCGGAAATCTTTTCAATTAAAATATCGGCTTTGTAAACGAGCCCTTCTTGCGAAACTTTCGCAGCAACGGGTGTCGGGACATTAACTTTATGTGTGGCTAGAAGCTCAAGTAACATTAGCTCTTGGTATGCTCGTGAGTTCTCTAATCCAGTAAATAAATAGCTGTCTCTAACTAGCTTTCCAAACAAGCCGCCGCGATGATAATGTCGAAGAGCGAAATTGCTTTTTTCTCCCTTAACAAACCATGTTGTTCCTCTACCTTGAGCGTGCCCCAGTATTGCTTGATTCGCCTTCCAATAATCCACAGAAAAAGCCAATTCAACGTCTTCGGTGAGTAATTTAGGATTATACCAGTACGTTGTTTTATGGATTTGCTTTGTTGTAAACATGAATCACTGTCTCGTATTGGGGAGTTTATGGCATACTTGGTAGAACAGTATATCAAACGCCGAACAGATTAATGAACGATTCATGTAGTTACCAAAAAATATTAGTTGTTGCCACTCATTGCATTGGTGATAGTTTGTTGATCTCTGCTTTTACCCATAGTCTGAGAAAAGCGTTTCCGACCGCAACAATAGATGTTTTAGTTAATGCTAGAGGGGAGATGGTTTTTGGTACCAATCCAGACGTTGACTCTTTAGTTGAAATTCCGCCAAGAGCATCCGTTAAGGACTATTACCGGATTTTAAAAACGCATGGTCGATATGATTTAGTCGTCAATGAAATGCTTAATGATAGAACAGCTATCTATAGTTTTATCTTTGGTAAGAAAAGACTTGGTGCAATTGATGAATCGCTTTCTGGCGCCTGGGTTAAAAAGTTAATTTATACTCATTACATTAAAGAACAGCATCGCTTTGAGCATAAAATGAGTCGCGTTGCTCGTATGCTGGATACCATAGATGTTAATTGTATTGCACGGCTAGTCTCTCCCGAAGAGTTATTACCTTCAGTGGTTCAAAAGAGATTGCCATCAAACTACATTGTTGTGCATGCGCCATCCTCCAACGAAATTAAGCAGTGGCCAGTCTCGTATTGGGTTGAAGTCATCAATCGTTTGATCTCTGCAGGCTATAACATTGTCTTATCTGGCGCTAAATTAGAACGCGATGAGACCATTGTTGAACAAATCATGAGTCAAGTCCCTGAGTCGAACCAACTGGTCAGTGTTTTAGGGGAATTATCATTAGCTCAAACTTCGGTATTAATAAAACACAGTGATGGTTTTGTTGGACCTGATAGTGGCCCGGGTCACCTCGCATCAGGTTACTCTATCCCAATTGTATCTATTATTAGCGTGGCACCAGCAAGCATGTGGTCACCTTGGCCATATGAAGAGCCAATTGATGTAACGAACAATTTATACAGCAATGGTGTTAGCTCCCAAAGAGTCGCCAATATTAGACTTGTGCAATCTGAACGTAACTGCGTCCCTTGCTATAAAAACAGATGTCAGATTAGCGATGATGTCTATTCGCCATGCCTTCAAGATATCAAGCCAGATAACGTTGTTTCTGCTGTTCTAGAAATGATGCCATTGGAATCGATCAATGAATAACGCTCTTTCTGCTCCAAAATCTATTTGTATTCTGCGTTTATCTGCCATTGGTGACGTTTGTCATGCCCTTTCTGTCGTGCAACTTATTCAAGCTACCTATCCAGAATGTCAGATCACGTGGGTGATGGGAAAAATCGAAGCTCAATTGCTTGGAGATATACCTGGAATTCAAGTTGTCGTGTTTGATAAAAAACGCGGCCTAAAAGGTATGAAAGAAGTATGGAGAGCCCTGCGTCCAACTCGATTTGATTATTTATTGCATATGCAAGTTGCACTGAGAGCTAGCCTGTTAACTCTAGGAATCAAAGCTAAAGTAAAACTTGGTTTTAGTTGGACACGTGCCAAAGAGGGGCAATGGCTCTTTACCAATCGTAAGTTGCCAAAAACGGACGCATCTCATGTGTTAGATAATTTCTCTGAATTTGCTTACTTTTTGGGATGTCCCAAGCAGATGCCGACATGGGATCTTGCTTTGTCTGATGAAGACCAAAGACTATCGATGGAGCTTGCGCATGAGCCGTATATTGTTATTAGCCCTGCCGCGAGTAAAGATGAGAGAAACTGGTTAGTTGAGCGCTATGCCGCTGTCGCCGATCACGCTTATCAGTTAGGCCTTAAAGTGGTTTTTTGTGGTGCTCCAACGGATAGAGAGCGCAATTTAACCGACAATATCTCTCAGCACATGACATCACCTTGTATTAACTTAGTAGGCTCAACCTCGTTAAAGCAGCTTACCGCAGTGATTGGTAAATCCAGTGTTGTGATCGCTCCTGATTCAGGGCCTGCACACATTGCGACGACTCAAGGTGTCCCCGTGATTGGTTTGTATGCGCACAGTAACCCAATGCGAACAGGGCCTTATCATAGTTTAGACAGTGTGGTTTCTGTCTATGAACAGATTGCTGAAGAGCAACACGGCAAAGCGGTTAGCGATCTTCCATGGGGAACCCGAGTAAAAGGAAAAGATCTTATGGCCCTTATTTCTACAGAATCGGTGATTGAGCAGCTAGAGCGTGTATTAGGCCGATTGAAAAACAAGAAAACATCCAGTGAATAAAGGAATGTCATGAAAATAGCAATATACCCAGGTACTTTTGATCCAGTGACTAACGGTCACTATGACTTAATTAAACGTGCCGCATGTATGTTTGAAAAGCTTGTCATTGGTGTCGCAGAGAGCCCAAGTAAAGCCACCTTATTTAGCTTAGATGAGCGTGTGGCCTTATTGCGAGAAACTTGCCATGAATTACCTAATGTTTCCGTTGAAGGTTTTAGCGGTTTGCTGGTTGATTTCGCGACCGAGCAAAATGCCTCAATTTTGGTGCGTGGCTTAAGAACGACAATGGACTTTGAGTATGAGTTTGGTTTGACGACAATGTATCGTCGGTTAAAACCAGAACTAGAGAGCCTGTTTTTGACACCTTCAGAAGAGTTTGCTTTTTTATCATCAACATTGGTTCGTGAAGTCGCTATTCATGGTGGAGACATAGAGCAATTTGTTCCAGAGTGTGTTCATCAAGCAGTTGTCGCTAAAGTAAAAGCTTTTAAAAATTAAGTGATTATGAATATTTTAATGTATACAAGAGCCACGTTACCTGTGGTGAATTACGGTGGAACGGAACGAGTCATTTGGGATTTAGTTTATGCTTTGCATCTTGCCGGGCACCGAGTGACGCTGCTCGCTGGCAAAGGCACAAAGTGTGATTGGGCGAGAGTCATAGAGTATCAACCGAATGTACCACTGCAAAGTCAGCTTCCAAATGATATTGATGTTGTGCATTTCCACTCTGATCTAGAGCCTATCTCTCATCCCTACATTTTAACGCAGCATGGTAATTCAGACGGCCCTATTGATCCTAATACCGTCTTTGTTTCATCCCAGCATGCAAAAAATCATGGTGCACAGGCTTATGTTTACAATGGCTTGAATTGGGACAACTACCAAAAGCCTAACTTTAACTTGAAACGAGAGCGTTTTCATTTTCTTGGGAAAGCGGCGTGGCGAGTTAAAAATGTTCAAGGTGCCATTGATATTACCAAGAAAGCTGGCCAGCAGCTTGATGTCTTGGGCGGCCATCGATTGAACCTAAAAATGGGTTTTAGGTTAACGCTAGATCGTCATGTTCGTTTTTTAGGGATGGTGGACGATACAACGAAATCTCAGATCATGACTCAGTCAAAAGGTCTGATATTCCCCGTGACTTGGCATGAACCGTTTGGCTTAGCGATTACAGAGAGTTTGTATTTTGGTTGTCCAGTGTTTGGTACACCCTATGGCTCACTGCCGGAATTAGTTTCTGGTGAGGTAGGTCTTTTATCGAGCTGTGAACAAGATCTCGTAGAAGGGATCTTAAATTCTGACACCTATGATTCAGCTCGTTGCAATGAATACGCGAGAGATCAATTCAATGCCGATGTCATGGCTGCAGCGTATGTTAGTTATTACGAGAAGGTAGTTGAAGGTAGTAAAGCCAATAGTGCATTAGGAAGTATTGTCGAGTCTTTTAAAAGGTTGCCTTATGAACGATAAATTGAAACCGAAACTGGTTTTTGTAGGCTATAAGCAACAGTATGAAAAACTAGAAATTGACGTCCTATCGTCTGATTATGAAAAGCATCATATATTCCTAAGTAAGTGGCTAGTTAAATTAATTTCCTTTTTATTTTTCTATAGTAAAAAACATTATCATGAGGCTTATGGAGCGATCATGAGACGAAAAATAAAGGCACTAAATGGCTTCGATGTCATATTCACCACCGATTCTCTGAGAGATATAAAGTCGATATCAAAGATTGATGGGAGGAAGGTGATTGTTTTTAGAAATGTCACAGATGGAAGCCTGAACCATCACCTAAAAGGTTTTGAAACATATACTTTTGATGAAGGTGATGCAGCAAAGTATGACTTTAAGCATATTTACCTACCTATGCCTCAACTAAAAATCATCGATGAGATAGAAAGAACATCTGATTTCGATGTTTCTTTTGTCGGCGTGGATAAAGGAAGGAAAGAAAAGGTTCAGAAAATAAAAGGTGCATTAGATGGTTTTAAGTGCAATTTTATTGTTTTTGACAAGAAACCGTCTTATTCCTATGTTGAATACCTAACCGTGATGCTCAATACCAAATGTGTATTGGAAATGGTTCTTGATGGACAGACGTCTGATACTATGAGGGTTAAAGAAGCATTGTATGCTCGAAAAAAAGTAATCACGAATAATACGAGTCTTTATAATCATCCTTTATACTCAAAAGATAACTTTCTTATATTTGACTCTCTAAATGAACTTACTGGTAGTATGGAATACTTTATTTCTAGCGAGTTTGACGAATCAGTTTTGATTAAGCTTGAAGATTACACTGTTGATGGTTTTTATCACAAACTCCTATCTGGTAATGGCGAATAGACTCATTATGAAAAAAATCATACGCAAGATTAAGAAGCTAATATTCATTCGTGATCAAAAAAAACAGAAGAACTTCCTTTCTCGAAAATCAAACTTTACAGACACTCAATTTGAAGGCTGTAACTCTGTAGCAAGCGATTGTGATGTGAATGCTTCATATATTGGCTTCGGTACTTATATTGATACTCATTGTAATATGAACAATGTCAAAATAGGTCGTTTTTGCTCGATTGCTAATAATGTGAAAATTGTCCTAAATAACCACCCGATCAATGATTATGTGTCGACTCACCCTTGCTTTCATCGAGCAGATCATCGATTGATGCAGAAACAAGGATTGGATTTTAACAAAGGTACTATTTACTCGCATACTAAGTATGTTGAGGAGCATTATCAAGTTGTTGTTGGATCCGATGTTTGGATTGGTGAAGACGTGAAAATATTCCCAGGAGTGGCTATCGGGCATGGTGCAGTGATTGCAACAGGTTCTATTGTGACCAAAGATGTAGAAGCATTCAGTATTGTGGGCGGTGTTCCAGCGAAAGAGATTAAGAAGCGCTTTACTGAAGAGGAAAGGGAAGCTCTTTTAATGGAACAGTGGTGGGAATGGCCACTTGAAAAAATCAAAGAGCATCAAGGTGCCTTTATTAACATCAAAGATTTTAAGTTATTGATTAGTTAGAAATTTCTAACTAATCAATCGAGTCTATATGCCTACGTGTAGGTTTATACCCATATGTAGGTTAATAACCCACATATGGGTCTTGTCCGTTCCTACGTGTTTTTAATAACTTTAAAATCCACATGTACTGCTCAGGTTTCGGATTAACAAAACCTTCAACGACTTCATTCATTGCCCTAGCGTCTTGATGTTCATCGCCGGATAACTCAATGGGTGCTTTGATTTCAATTTCGTATTTACCCGTCTCAATATTATAGCTGGCAAAGGTTGGAACGATCTTCGCTCGGCTTACTTTTGCTAGTTTTCCTAGTCCGGGCAAGGTTGCTTTTTCAGTCGCAAAGAAATCTGAGAATACACTTTGCTCTGGGCCATGGTCTTGATCTGGCAGGTAATATCCCAAGTAGCCATCTTTGACTGATTTGATAAAAGGCTTAATGCCTCCACTGCGATCATAAACTCGTCCGCCATACTGAACTCTTTGCTTGTGCATGAGCCAATCGGTCAGAGGGTTTTTCTGGCTATTTGCCATCGCAGAAACGGGCAAGCCTCTTGAAGCTAAAAGGATAGCCGGAATGTCGATGCACCAAGAGTGAGGTACGAGCAAAATAGCACTTTGATTGTCTTTTTGTAGCTGTTGTAAGTGTTCTAATCCAATGATTTCTGAGTGTTTTTCAAGCCAACGTTTACTGCGTAATGATATGGCAGGAAAACCAAGTAAAAAGGCGCCAGCAGTTGTTAGGCAATTGGTTAGAATGGTTTCACGCTCTTGAACAGACTTTTCTGGAAAACAAAGCGCGAGGTTTATACGTGCCTTTTGTACTGAGCCACGTTGCTTCTTCGCCATTTTTGTCGCCACGAATTTTGCTATGGCTACTCGAATCGAGTTTGGCAGCAAAGAAATGGGTAGACATAGGCATAGCCCGAGCCAAGTTCCCCAGTGTTTTGGTGATAAAAACGCACTGATGAATTTGGGGTTGTATGCTTTAGGATCGTAGTCGTCGCGTTGAGTTGTCACTGTAAACCTTTAACTGGCGATATATATTGAACAAGCTAACAGTATACCGTTAGCTTGTTTTCGGGAGAGTGTAATCTAGCGATTAACTGACTGCATGTACTCGCTGACGCCTTCAGCAACCGATTTAAATTGAACATCGCAACCGGCATTACGCAACTTAGTTAAATCAGCTTGAGTAAACTCTTGGTAAGCACCTTTCAAATGCTCAGGGAATGGGATAGTTTCAATCTCTCCCTTACCGTGATGCTTAATCACCGCTTTTGCGACTTCTTCAAATGATTCGGCATTACCTGTACCTAGGTTGAAGATACCTGATACGCCATTTTTTAAGAACCACAGGTTTACGGCCGCAACATCACCAACATACACAAAATCACGCTTGAAGGTTTCGCTTCCTGCGAATAATTTCGGGTTTTCACCAGCGTTCATTTGATTGTTTAGGTGGAAAGCGACAGAAGCCATGCTGCCTTTGTGCTGTTCACGTGGACCGTAGACATTGAAGTATCGAAACCCAGTGATTTGAGAAAGCGTTTCGTTGTGTGCGGTTGCATCTGCAGTTAAGCGACGCACATAGTTATCAAATTGCTGTTTTGAATAGCCGTATACGTTTAGCGCGCCTTCGTACTGCGGCTCTTCAATAAAGGTATCGGTTTCACCATAAGTGGCAGCAGAAGAAGCATACAAGAACGGAATCTCGCGCTCGATACAGTAATGCAGCAACTCTTTCGAGTATTCGTAGTTGTTTAGCATCATGTATTTGCCATCCCACTCTGTGGTTGCTGAGCATGCACCTTCATGGAAAACAGCCTCAATGTGACCGAAATCATCGCCAGCCATAACTTGAGTTAGAAAGTCATCACGATCCATGTAATCGGTGATATCTAGGTCAACCAGGTTCTTAAATTTTTTGCCATCTTTTAAGTTGTCGACAACTAGAATATCGTTGTGGCCTGCTTCATTGAGCGCCTTAACAATATTGCTGCCAATCATGCCTGCACCACCAGTTACGATAATCATATTTCTTCCTACTTTTTTGAATACAAACTCACACGAGTATAGCAAGGAACAAACGAAGCGAGCTAGCGGAATAATTCTTTAATTCTAGTGTAATGTAGTGATGTTAATTGAGATATTCTATCCATTTTCGTCAGAGCTAATTCGACCAGATGTGAACAGGTCGATCTATCTGTTTAGTGGCGATATACTGAACCACTAAACGGATAGGGATCTAATTACTAATGAAAACACGTGACAAGATTGTTTACGCAGCTCTAGAGCTTTTTAATGAGCACGGCGAGCGTAGTATTACGACCAATCATATTGCTGAGCACATCGAAATCAGCCCAGGTAACCTCTACTACCACTTCCGCAACAAACAAGAAATTGTACGTGATATCTTTACTCTCTACTCGACTGAGTTACTTGAAAGGTTTACTCCGATTCAAGGGCAGCAAGAAAGCCTGACGCTACTAAAAAGCTACTTAGATTCAATCTTCACATTGATGTGGAAGTACCGATTCTTCTATGCGAACCTGCCTGAAATATTGTCTCGTGATGAAAAGCTGCATCTTGATTACATGGCCGTTCAAGAAAAGCTGCAAACGAATCTTGTGGATATTATGAGAGCTTTTGTTGAGTTGAACTTGCTAAAAGCAACAGATACAGAAATGAAGTCGATGGTCACATCTCTCCACTTGATCGCATCGGGTTGGTTGGCGTATCAGTCGGCGATGTCTCCAAAATCTCAAATTACGGAGCAAGTTGTTCACCAAGGAATGCTGCAGATGATCGCAACCGTTAAACCGATTGCAACGACTCAAGGCTTTGAGCAACTGACATTGTTAGAAGATGGTGTAAGAGCGCTGAACAGCAAATAAAAGCGAAGATGTGGGTAAGCGGTAAGTCGGATTCGGGTAACGAGAGCGGAAAAGCGCAGATTCGAGTGGTGGGATATAAATCGTGACGTCATTCCCTACAGCGAGGAACGAGCGTGATAGGGAATCTCTCTTTATCCTCGAGGGTAGCAATCTCAAGCGAGATTCCAGATATTTCGTCCCTCAATTCTGGAATGACTGAGTTTGATTAATGCGAATTCGGAAATTTTCAGCTCTTTGGGCTTGTTCTTCGCATCTCGGTTACTTATATCTCGTATCTGTTTTTACCTAACCAACCATCTTTTCGGGTTTTGAGCTTGGCTGTTTCTACGAATTTCAAAGTACAGCGATGGTCGGGTTTGTCCACCAGTGTCACCGGCGAGAGCTATCGCCTCACCCGCTTTAACCTTGTCACCTTCTTTCTTTAAAAGCGCTTGGTTAAAGCCATACAGTGTCATGTCGCCTTTACCGTGATCAAGCAGCACCACTAAGCCATACCCACGTAAATACTCTGCGAATACGACGGTGCCTGAGTAAACAGATTTTACCTGCTGACCGTATTTCGCTTTGATCACCATGCCTTTCCAATTTACTTGGCCAGTTTGGCGTGAGCCGTAGTTATGCAGAACTTTATCTTTGATTGGCCAAGGCAGTTTACCTTTACGTTTGGCTAAGCCATCCATAGGGACAGCATTGCGTCTCTCTCGTGCGGCTTTTTCTGCTTTCGCTATTTCGGCTTTTAGGCGAGTTTCATTACGTTGAAGTTCGGCTAAGTAATTTTTGTCGCCAGAGATGTTTTTCTTAATACTGCCGACAGTCTTTTTACGCTGTGTTTGGGTCTGCGATAGTTTGTTGCGCTTTGCTACCTGTTGATTTAACAGCGTTGCTATTTGTTCTTGCTCAAGTTGGCGTTGCTTATGGCTTTCTTCTAATTCAAGTTGAGTTTGTTCGATCGTTTTGATTGTTGCAGATCGCGCTTTGGCGAGGTGTTGGTAATAGTGACTAATGCGGTCCTCTTCAACGCCAGTATTTAAGATGTGAGAAGAGGCTTTGGCTCTGCTGGTCATGTAGTAAGTCTGAATCAGCTGCTCTAACTTGTCGGTATGGGCTTTTTTCTGTGCTGTAAGCGCTTTAATCTTATTATCTAAGCTAGCAACATTAGCATTGGCGGTATTGAGTTGTTTTTTACTTGTTTTAATGGCTTTTTCAAGCAAGGAGATAGAGAGCTCTTGTTGCTTGAGGTTTGCCTGTAAATTGTCGAGCTTCTTCTGTTGTGAGGATAGTGTTTTTTGTTGACGAGATATCTCACTCGACACACCTTTCAGCTCCCCTTTCGATGCGGCAAGTGGCGATGCAGAGAAAAGAACAGCGCAAAGGCTGGAAGATATCAAAAGAACAGTGCTAATTACTTGGACTGGTTTCATCATTATCGTCATGTTGCTCTTATTAGTTTTCAGCATCTGCTCTTAAGTCTTTCGTATCTCGGCTCATCGAACCTAGAATCAGCTCTTATATTCCATCACCATGAATGAAATTTTGCGAGCGACCATTGAAGCCTTGGTCCATATCTAAAGATGGTTTATCTGTTTTCGGTTTTCCGACAATTTTTGCAGGAACGCCTGCGACTGTTGTATGAGGTGGCACGGCTTGTAGTACCACAGAGCATGAACCAATCTTCGCGCCTTCACCTACTTCAATGTTGCCGAGTATTTTAGCTCCGGCCCCAATCATTACGCCTTCGCGGATTTTGGGGTGACGGTCGCCGCCTTCTTTACCAGTACCACCAAGGGTAACGTCTTGAAGGATCGATACATCATTTTCGACGACAGCAGTTTCACCAATCACGATACCAGTGGCGTGGTCGAGCATGATAGCTTTACCGATACGAGCCGCTGGGTGAATATCAACTTGGCAAGCAACTGAAATTTGGTTTTGTAGGTAAGTAGCAAGTGCGATACGCCCTTGTTTCCACAACCAGTTAGCTACTCGGTAACCTTGCAGAGCGTGGTAGCCTTTCAGATAAAGTAGAGGCATCGAGTACATCTCGACCGCAGGATCTCGATTTACCGTCGCGCAAATATCACAAGCTGCCGCATCAATAATCGATTGATCCTGCTTAAATGCTTGTTCAACCACTTCACGTACTGCCATTGCTGGCATTGAAGCCGTCTTTAGCTTGTTTGCTAGGATGTAGCTAAGGGCTGCGCCTAAACTTTCATGGTTGATGATCGTGGCATGATAAAAACTCGCAAGCATAGGTTCTTGCTCTGACTGCTGTCGAGCTTCCTTCACTATGCATTGCCAAACTTTTTGCTGTTCACAGTGTTTCATTTTTCCATCCATTCCTTTAAACCAGATACGCGTAGCGAGATGAGAGATATGAAGAGCTTAGAAAAGCCAATTAGCGTAAATGAGATTCCAGATACTTCATTCTTCAATGACGAGCATTATACTAACGTCATCTTCAAGAGTGAGGTACGAGCGAGTTGGAGAACTTTGTTCGGGTCATTTACTTTATGCTATTCGCATCTTGATTACCCGTACCTCTAACTCTCTTCGTATCTCGCTTACTCTAATTTCGTATCTGCTCTTACTATCTTTCTGACTTTTTGTCTCTAGCAAGCAGATCTTGTGCTGCTAGGTGTGCATCTTTCCCTTGATACAACACTTGATAAATCTGTTCAACAATGGGCATTTCAACGCCCATACGTTCTGATAGTAACCAAACTTCTTTGGTGTTGCGATAACCTTCCACTACTTGGCCAATTTCGTCTTGTGCTGTATCTACATCTTTACCTGCGCCAAGTGCCAAACCAAAGCGACGGTTACGTGATTGGTTATCAGTACAGGTTAGCACTAGGTCACCCAATCCAGCCATGCCCATGAAGGTTTCTGGTTGCGCACCAAGAGCTGCGCCTAGTCGACTCATCTCAGCTAGACCGCGAGTGATAAGTGCAGTACGTGCATTGGCACCAAAACCAATACCATCCGACATGCCAGCACCAATGGCGATAACGTTTTTAACCGCGCCACCAAGCTGCATGCCAATAAAATCTGAATTTGCGTACACACGGAACGTTTTGCCACAGTGAATCTTTTCTTGAAGTTGCTCAAGGAATTCTGCATCAGGGGAAGCCACAGAGATTGCCGTTGGCATACCCATCGCAAGCTCTTTGGCGAAGGTAGGTCCTGATAGAACTGCTAACGAGTACCCATTACCAAGCACATCGTGAGCGACATCTTTTAGCAGGCGACCAGTTTCCGGTTCTAAACCTTTAGTAGCCCAGCAGATACGAGAACAATCTGTTAAGTGAGGCTTAAGGCTATTTAAAACGATATCAAATACGTGGCTAGGGACGACAACAAGAAGATCACGACTTGCTGTTACTGCCTTCTCAAGGTCTGACTCGATGATTAGGCTTTCTGGGAAGTCGATATTTGGTAGAAATTCATTATTTGCGCGCTCGGATTCGAGACGAGCCATGTGAACAGGATCATGCCCCCACAGAACAACGTTTGCACCGTTACGCGCTAGAGAGATAGCTAAAGAGGTTCCGTAAGAACCTGCGCCAATTACTGTCATGGCGATCTCTTTGCCGTAAGCGTTTGTCGAGATTGTCGGGCGAATTGTTTCTGTCATGCTTCCACCTAAAAATAATGAGGGAAATCGAAGAGTTCTGGAAAAGCTTTCCACTAAAATCAGAGGAGCTTTCAATTTTAGTACAGTGTAAAGAAAAAATGCACATCGCAGAAGTTGCGATGTGCATTTAAAAGCTAACTAGCGCTTGAATCGTTGGAGTTAAGTTCTACTTTGAGACTTAAGCCTGTTCGCCTTCAGCTTGCTGAGCTTGGTTTTGTAGGTAGTTCATGAACAAAGCATCAAAGTTAACTGGTGCTAGGTTCAGTTGTGGGAACGTACCTTTAACCACTAGGCTAGAAATTGTTTCTCGAGCGTATGGGAACAGGATGTTCGGGCAAAATGCACCTAGGCAATGAGCTAGTTGGCCAGCTTCCATTTCGCTTGCAGAGAAGATGCCGCCTTGTTGAACTTCACAAAGGAATGCAGTGTCTTCTGCATTCTTAACTGTAACCGTTAGACGTAGGATTACTTCGTACACGCCTTCGCCAAGTTCACGGCTTTGAGTGTCTAGGTCCAGTTTTACATCTGGGTTCCACTCTTTTTGAAACATGTCTGGAGAGTTTGGCGCTTCGAAAGATACGTCTTTTAGGAAGATACGTTGGATTGCGAAGTTCTGTTGTGCGTCTTGTTGTGCTGCTTCAGCCATTTTCTTATCCTTAAAAATTTATAATTAGGCTTCGTTCGCCATCTCTGTTGAACAAAACCTTAAAGTCATATTCGTTTAGTTAGGTCAGCTTACCTTTAACTACTTTTTACCTTTCACCAAAGGTAGGTTAGCTTCGCTCCAAGCCACTAAGCCGCTTTTCAGCACGCTTACGTTTTCGAAACCAGCTTTAACCAGTAGGTTAGCGCTTTCTTGAGCTGTTTGACCTGTCTTACATACTACGATGATTGGGTCGGCTTTGTGGCTTTCAAGGCTACCAAAGCTATTTGCTTTGATATCTGACGGCAAAATGTGAACTGCGTCAGTAATATGGCCCTTTTTGAACTCATCCTTAGTACGAATATCAACCACAACACCGTTTTCACGATTAATCATGTGTGTGGTTTGCGCTGCCGTGATCTCTTTGTAAGCTGCGTTTGATGTCTTGATAACGTTCGCAATGATGGCAACAACCAAGCCGATCCATACGATGGCTAAAATCATATTATCTTGAACAAATGGAACTAACTCTTGCATACCTTGAACTCTTATTCGTTATTGGGCGAAAAACTATAGGCCAAGAGTATAGCGAGATTTGGAGTTTGGTGTACATAGGATTATCAAACTTTGAACACTCTCAGGAGCAAAGTTTAACGATTTTTTTTGATTATATTTCCCGTTACATAGATAATAGCTGTATTTACATTTTTAGTTTTAAATGCGCAGTGTGGTTTTCGCTTATTGACCAAAGGGCGGTAGCGTGCCTGATAGTAGTGCTACTGCGTGTTGGTCTGTTGATTATCAAGGTTTATTTTAGGAGTTTTTGTGAAGATATTAGTCACCGGTGGTGCTGGTTTTATTGGCTCAGCAGTTATACGTCACATTATAAATAAGACAACGGACAGTGTGGTAAACGTTGATAAACTCACTTATGCAGGTAATCTAGAATCTCTTATAGAAGTAGATTCGAATGGACGTTACGCGTTCGAGCAAGTGGATATCTGTAATCGTTCAGAGCTTGACCGAGTGTTCTCTGAGCACAAACCGGATGCTGTCATGCATCTAGCTGCTGAGTCACATGTTGATCGCTCTATTACCGGCCCTGCAGCGTTTATCGAAACCAATATTGTCGGCACTTATACCTTGCTAGAAGCGACACGTGAATATTGGAATAAGCTTGAAGAGGGTGCAAAAGCAGAATTTCGTTTTCACCATATCTCTACTGATGAAGTGTATGGCGACCTTCCGCATCCGGATGAAGTTCCAGAAGGGACTGAGCTGCCAATGTTCTTGGAAACAACCTCGTATGAACCATCAAGTCCATACTCTGCTTCAAAAGCATCAAGTGATCACTTAGTACGCGCATGGTTACGTACTTACGGTCTCCCTACTATCGTAACCAATTGCTCTAACAACTATGGTCCTTACCATTTTCCTGAAAAATTGATCCCATTAGTCATTTTGAATGCTTTAGAAGGAAAAGACCTTCCTATCTATGGTAAAGGCGACCAAATTCGTGACTGGTTGTTTGTTGAAGATCATGCACGGGCACTCTACAAAGTAGTGTCTGAAGGTAAAGTCGGGGAGACATACAATATTGGTGGCCACAACGAGAAGAAAAACCTCGAAGTCGTAAACACTATTTGTGACATCTTAGATACTTTAGTACCGAAAGAGTCAGCGTATGCAGAACAAATTACCTATGTTCAAGACCGCCCTGGTCATGACCGCCGTTACGCCATTGACTCATCTAAAATGCAGCGTGAGTTAGGTTGGACACCCGAGGAGACGTTTGAAACAGGTCTTCGTAAAACGGTGCAATGGTATCTAGACAATTCAGCGTGGTGTCAAAATGTACAAGATGGTAGTTACCAACGTGAGCGTTTAGGTGTAGAAAAAACTGAATCAAAGGGAAGTAAATAATGAAAGGTATTGTTCTAGCTGGTGGTTCAGGCACTCGTTTGTACCCATTGACTCGTGGTGTATCAAAGCAACTCTTGCCGATCTACGACAAACCAATGGTGTTTTACCCGATTTCTACATTGATGTTAGCTGGAATCAAAGACATCTTGATTATCACGACTCCAGAAGATAATGCAGGTTTTAAGCGCTTGCTTGGTGATGGTTCTGATTTTGGTATTAGTCTTGAGTATGCTATTCAACCAAGCCCAGATGGTTTAGCACAAGCTTTCATTATAGGTGAAGATTTTATTGGTGATGATTCTGTTTGTTTAGTACTCGGCGACAATATCTTCTATGGGCAATCATTTAGTGACACTTTAAAAAATGCTGCCAGCCGTGAAAGTGGTGCGACAGTTTTTGGCTACCAAGTCAAAGACCCAGAGCGTTTTGGTGTGGTCGAATTTGATGAAGAGATGAAAGCGATTTCGATTGAAGAAAAGCCGGCAACACCAAAATCCAATTACGCGGTAACGGGTTTGTATTTCTACGATAATCGCGTGGTGGAAATGGCCAAGCAAGTGAAGCCCTCTCATCGTGGTGAGTTAGAAATTACCACGCTAAATGAAATGTACTTAAACGATGGTTCACTGAATGTGGAATTATTAGGTCGCGGTTTTGCGTGGCTAGATACCGGTACGCATGAAAGCCTACACGAAGCCTCTTCTTTCGTCCAAACGATTGAAAATGTCCAAGGTTTGAAAGTCGCGTGTTTAGAAGAAATCGCTTGGCGTAACGGTTGGTTGAGTGATGAACAAGTTCTGACTCTAGCTAAACCAATGATGAAAAATGAATATGGTCAGTACTTAACGCGCCTAGTTAGTGAATCTCAAAAGAGGGCTGATGCTTAATGCGTGTATTAATTACCGGTTGTCATGGTCAAGTGGGCTCTTGTCTAACTAAACAATTAGCCAATAATGAAAATATAGCAGTATTAGCTCTTGATAGAGAGCATCTTGATATTACTAGTCAAGAGGCCGTTAATGCTATTGTGGCTGAATTTGAGCCTAGCATCATTATTAATGCAGCGGCACATACAGCGGTTGATAAGGCTGAAGAGGAGCTTGACCTTTCTTATGCGATAAACCGTGATGGTCCAAAATACCTCGCACAAGCAGCGCAGAGCGTTGGTGCTGCAATGCTGCATATCTCTACGGATTATGTTTTTGATGGAGATAAAGTAGGCGAATATGCAGAAACGGATGCTACAAACCCTCAAGGTGTTTACGGTAAAAGTAAACTAGCAGGTGAAATCGCCGTAGCACAAGAGTGTAAAAAACATATTATCCTTCGTACTGCGTGGGTGTTTGGTGAGAATGGCAATAACTTTGTTAAGACCATGTTGCGTTTAGCAAATAGCTATGAATCTCTAAGTATTGTGGGAGATCAGTTTGGTGGGCCGACTTATGCCGGTGATATCGCATCTGCGTTAGTAACTATCGCTAAGGCTATTTGTAATGGAGAAACTGATAGGTTTGGTATTTACCACTTCTCTGGATTACCACATGTAAGCTGGAGCCAGTTTGCGCAAGCTATTTTTGATGAAGCGGTTGAACAAGGTGTCCTGAAGTGTTCACCAGCAGTTAACTCAATAACGACTGAAGAGTACCCAACTCTCGCTAAGCGTCCAGAAAATTCTAAGCTCAATACAACACTAATACGTAATACGTTTGGGATAAATGCAAGCGATTGGGTGAGTAGACTAAAATTAGGTATAAAAAGATATGAATAAACTAAGACTTATAATTCCTTCTTACAATGAAGGAGTTAATATTAATAAGTGTGCAGAGAAGCTATTAGTTATATATGAAAACCTCATTGATAGAGCGGTGATTGACATATCCAGTGATATATTGTTTGTGGATGATGGTTCAAAAGATGATACATGGTCTCGAATTGAAGCACTAGCCGAAAATAATGATAAAATAAAAGGAATCAAGCTTTCCATTAATAAAGGGCACCAAGTCGCACTGAAATCAGGCTTGGATTGTTCGGTAGACAAGTGTGATTTCTCTATTTCCCTAGATGCGGATTTGCAACAAGACCCTTCTGTAATAGAAGATTTCATTTTGGACTTTAAGAATGGGAATGATGTGGTTTATGGTGTCAGGAAAGATAGAAATACAGATGGATTATTAAAAAAAACGTTAGCAAAATGTTTCTATAGATTAGCAAAAAAACTAGGCATTGACCTAGTTCCGGGTCATGCTGATTATCGAGGCTTGTCAAATAAAGCCCTAGATATCTTGTCGTCACATGATGGGAAAAACCCTTTCTTACGTGGGATCATTCCAACATTAGGTTTACGATCTTCAATTGTTGAGTTTGATGTTTACGATAGAGAACATGGTGAAAGTAAATATACGTTTGAAAAAATGATGAATCTTGCGTTAAGCGGAATTATTTCCTTTTCAATAGTCCCTCTTAGATTGTTTGCAGCACTTGGTGGTCTTATTGTTCTCACTTGCATTTTAATGTCGCTATATATTTTATCAATGTCAATTATATTTGGTGGAACTGTTCCTGGTTGGGCGTCAATTACACTGCCAATATATTTTCTAGGTGGTATTCAATTAATCGGCTTAAGCGTTATTGGTGAATATATAGGAAGGGTTTTCATAGAAGTGAATAAAGCACCTACGTATATTATCGACAGAGTTACAGAAAATAATAATAGGATATAATTATGGGAGGGATCTTATATATAGCTATTGCTATTTCACTAAATGTTTCTGCACAGGTATTACTTAAATACTGTAGTGGGCGTGTGTTTCCATTATCTATAAGTAATGGTTTTCTCTATGGTGTGTTATTGGCACTATTTTTTTATGGCGGTAGTTTTCTTATTACACTAAAAATATACTCTATGTATCCATTATCGATAGTTTCGCCTGTTATGGCTGGCTTGACTATTTTATGCATCACCCTCAGTGGTGTTTTTATATTCTCTGAGTATTTAAGTGGATTGCAAATATCAGGGGTTGTATTAACTATATTTGGTATAGTATTACTATCTATTAAATAGAATAATAAGGTTTTTAGACATGAGTTTGGACCAAATTTGCTTCTCTCTAGTTTTTCTTGGAGTGATAATCCCCATATTAATTTTCATCAAGCCGAAGTCGATTGTCTGTGGTATGTTTAAAGATAATATTGAAGTTAAAATCTTAAAAGAGAAAACTTTTTTCAGTGTAATTGTTGTGGCTATTTTCATTGGTGGGGTTTCAATCTATGCGCTAAACTTATTCTTACCGTTGGAATATCGTCACTCTGACTCTGTAGGTTATTTAAATTCACTCATACGGCCTGTTTTATACAGTGGGAGATTTTTTCCATTGGGTCACCAAGAATTCAACTTTTTGACATTAGAAAAGTTTGGATTCTTAGGCTTGTTTTCTCTCCCTTTTATACAATCATTGATTTCAATTTTCTGCTTGTATAAATTAATCCCACTTAGAAGTAATAATTTAAAGTTATTATTGATAATCCCTATATTTATTTCCTCACTATCAGTATCATTTTCAAACCTGATCATACCGGAACGAAACCAACTGTTTTTTTTGTTACTGTTCCTTTATTTTACATTTGAATCAACTGATACACGTAGAATTAAATTAGGTCTGCTTTTTGCAAGTATTTCTCTTTACTATAAAGAACCTACGTTAGTCATATATTTGGCTTTTTCAGCTGCAATGATTATCCTGAAGATATCAAAAAATATCATTAGCTATAAAGATATTCTTGACTTGAAATTTTGGTATAAAAAGTTATCGTTTGAATTGTATTTGCTAGTAATGAGTGTACTGTTCTTTATTTCGTATATTATTATTCAATCACTACAAACAAAGGGGGAATTATATACGCAAGGAGGAGACTTAATCCAATACTTAGAATACACTTTCAGTATTCAAGGGTTATACCACTATCCATTCTTATTATTATCATTGGCTATATCTATTGTTTTTATTATTAATGGATTAAGTAGTGGATATTTGCAGAGAGCGTTTGTCTTGTTTCTAGGCGCAAATGCATATGCATTTGGAATATTTGCATTGAAAATGCCCTCAGGTTTTTACTATTTTAGTGCTGCAAACCTATTAATCTTTCTTTCATGCTGTTATGTATTCGCTGATATGTTTGAAAATTCTGAGATGTTAAAGTGGAAGAATAGATCAGCGAGAGCTATGTTTATAGTTACTTTTGTGTTTTTTACGTATCAAACATGTGTTATTAGTGTCACCCAACTTTCAAGTTCGAAAGCAAAGCAGGTTCGGCTAGGGGTTATTTCAAGTTATTTGAACGAGGTGGAAGGAAATAAGGATTTGAATATTTACTACAACTTGAAAGAGGGTAATTATTTGGACTATTCCTCTTCAGTAATGAATTTATATATAAGAACAAAAATAGACAATAAATTCACATTATATTCAAGGTCAGGTTGTTATGTGTGGCATGAATCCAATGAGGATGGATACTATCAGTGCAAGAAAGCTAACTTTAACTTAAATGATGATTATGATTTTGTTATTGATGACACTAATGATAATAAATTTAAGGTTGGATACAAAGAATATAAGGGTAGTATTATTAACAGTGACGCAGTAACAGTTTATTATAAATCATTGGTAGAATAAAATGAAAGTAATTAATACAATTATTCGCGATGTAAAAATTATAGAGCCGAGTGTGTTTGGTGATGAGCGTGGTTTCTTTATGGAGACTTGGAGCCAAGATAAATTTGAAAAGCTCGTAACCGGTAAAGCAACGTCATTTGTTCAAGATAACCACTCCAAATCTAAAAAAGGTATTTTACGTGGCTTACATTACCAAACCAAAAATACCCAAGGAAAGCTAGTTCGAGTTGTGTCCGGTGAGGTATTTGATGTGGCTGTTGATATTAGAAAAGACTCACCGACTTTTGGACAATGGGTGGGGGAATTATTATCTGCTGAAAATAAACGTCAATTGTGGGTTCCGGAAGGTTTTGCTCATGGATTTTATGTGACTAGTGAAGAAGCAGAGTTCGTTTATAAATGTACGGACTATTATAACCCTGAAGCTGAGCACTGTTTATTCTGGAAAGATGAAACCGTAAATATTAAATGGCCAATTGAGAGTCCACCAACTCTGTCAGAAAAAGATAGTATAGGAAAAAGAATTAACGAAATCATTCCACTATAGTTTGATAATTCGTGATTAAATAGCTTAAACTTAAGAAGCTATTATATTAAATTTTAAGGTAGGGAAATGTATAAAATACCATTAAAGTTCATTAAGGGCATTTATAGTAGTCGTGAGTTATTAATTACTATGGCCAAGCGAGATATCCAAAATAGATACCTAGGCTCTCTATTTGGTGGTGTTTGGGCATTTATTCAACCACTTGTTACGATTATGGTTATATGGTTCGTTTTCCAAGTTGGCTTTAAGGCGCAGCCTACATCCAATGGAGTTCCATTTACACTTTGGCTTGTCTCAGCTATGATTCCTTGGTTCTTCATAGCAGAAATGTTGTCAAATGCGACTAATTCAATTGTAGAACAAGCAAATATTGTAAAGAAAATTGTTTTTAGGGTTAGTTTACTACCGATAGTAAAACTGATATCAGCACTAATTATTCACTTATTCTTTATAGCCATTCTTTTTTCAATTGCGTTTGCTTATGGTTATTACCCAAGTTTAAATTGGCTTCAAATACCATACTACTTAATATGCTCACTACTTTTGATGATTGGAGTGTCTTGGATTACCTCGTCTATAGTTATTTTCTTCCGTGATATCGGTCAGTTTATCGCAGTTCTAATACAATTAGGTTTTTGGGGCACTCCGATTTTTTGGGATATCGCAATGGTGCCCCAACAATATCAGTGGGTATTTAAATTAAACCCAGTATTCTATATTACTGAAGGCTATAGAAACACATTAACAACGGATCTTTGGTTTTGGGAGTCTATGAGTTGGACCGCATACTTCTGGTTTGTGACTTTTGTTACTTTATTATTTGGTGTTGTTTGTTTCAAAAGATTAAAGCCGCACTTTGCGGATGTATTATAGAAGGTTTAAATTATGAATGAACTTGCCATAAGTTGCAAAGGCGTAACCAAGACTTATCCAATGTACCATAATCCAAAGGACCGCTTTAAAGAGGCTCTTCACCCATTTAGAAAAGTCTACCATGAAGACTTCTATGCACTTCGAGATGTAAGCTTCGATATCCACAAAGGTGAAACTGTTGGAATAATTGGTCAAAATGGTGCAGGTAAGTCAACACTTCTCAAGATTATCACTGGAGTTCTAACTCCTACATCAGGAGCTTCTCAAGTAAACGGCGTTGTATCATCTATATTGGAGCTAGGAACCGGATTCAATAATGAACTGACTGGAATTGAAAATATTTATGTTAACAGTTCTTTGATGGGAGTGTCTAAAGAAAGTGTCGACAAAAAACTAGATCAGATCATTGCATTTGCAGACATAGGTGATCACATTAATCAACCTGTGCGTGGTTATTCTTCGGGGATGTTTGCACGATTAGCATTTTCTATAGCTATCAGTATTGATCCCGACATACTAATTGTGGATGAGGCATTAGCCGTCGGTGACATGAACTTTCAAGCTAAATGTATGACAGCAATGAAAAGAATTCAAGAGAATGGCACTACTATTCTTTTCGTTAGTCATGATATCAGTAGTGTGAAGAGTTTGTGTGAGAGGGCAATCTACATAAAAAATGGAGTTCTTCATGCTGAAGGTCACGCTGGAGAAGTCGCTGAATTATATATGAGAGAGATGCGAGAGGCACAAAGCGATCGTATTTCTAAAGACCTTGCTGTGGTTGATAAACCCGAACTGAATTCCAATATATTACCACGTGCTGAGCTCAAAGAGACAAGAGATCTAAAGAGCTTAAAAGTGTTTAAGACGCGTGTTGCAGAATTTCGATACGGTTCAGGCGGCGCAAACATAACTTTAGTTGAACTTTTAGACAAGAATGGCGAATTAGTGCATGAGGCTGACTTTAATGAAGAAGTTAGACTAAGAATACATATCGAAAGTGATATAGAAGACAAAGTGAGCGTTAATTTTCAGGTTTTTGATGACAAGAAAATTAATATTATATCAGGAGGTTGCCTTCTTTCTGAGGGGGAGTTAATTGATATAAAGAAAGGAAGTCGTCATATTGTCGATTATGACTTTAGACTTCCATTACAATATAACCATTACTCAATCCAAGCTACAATTACGTCAACACTAGTGGAAAATGTGTCCTATAATTTTATAGATGCAATACCTAATGCCTACTTGTTTAAAGTTAAAGTTAGACCGGAAATAACATTATGGTCCAAAGTTCATGTGTTTCCTAAGTTAACAGTGAAAGAGATTTAGAAAAAATCAGAGGCTACTGTAATTCTAGAGTGATATATAATGGTTGATATATAAATGAGTGCAATTAACAATAACACAAAGTATTTCTGTATAGGGTTCAATAAAACAGGTACAACTTCATTAGAAAATGCATTTCGATTATTTGGTTTTACTTTAGGGGACCAAGCAACAGCGGAAATGCTAATATTTGATTGGAATAATAATCAATTTGAAAAAATACTCAGATTTTGTGAAATGGCTGACGCTTTTCAAGATATTCCTTTTTCTCTACCTGGAACATATATAAAAATCTTTGAACAATACCCAAATGCCAAGTTTATTTTGACGTTGAGAGATTCTTCAGAGCAGTGGTATGAGTCTCTTACTCGGTTTCATTCCAAAGTCTTTTCAACTGATAAGAATAGCTTACCCTCTAAACATGATCTAGATAACTCTATGTATCGCTATAAGGGGTATAGTTTGGATGCAATGAAAGTTATGTATGGTTATCCAAACGTACCGCTTTATGATAAGAAGCATTACATGGATTTATACGAAAAGCACGAGAAGGACGTAAAAGAATTCTTTAAAGATAAGCCAGAAAATTTATTGGTTTTAAATGTTGCGGAGACAAACTCTTATCAAAAGCTTGCGGATTTTGTAGGGGTTCGTGTTGAGAGCGATGGCTCTTTTCCTTGGGAGAATAAGACATGAAAATTAAAGTAACACAGCCCTCATTTCCGCCTCTTAGTGAATTTAACCAAATGCTAGAGGATATCTGGGATAGGAAATGGCTTACTAATGGGGGGCATTATCACCAAGAACTAGAAAGAGCTTTAGCCAACCATCTTGGAGTTAAGTACGTTTCTTTATTTTGTAATGGTACTATTGCTTTATTGACTGGTCTCAAAGCTTTAGGGATAACTGGAGAAGTTATCACCACTCCTTTTACGTTTGTAGCAACTTCTCATGCAATTGAATGGAATGGTTGTACCCCTGTGTTTTGTGATATAGATCCCGATAGCTATAATTTGGATCCCTCTAAGATAGAGAGCTTAATCTCTGAAAAAACGCAAGCTATAATGCCAGTTCATGTTTATGGAACCCCATGTGATGTAAAAGCTCTAAAATCTATTGCTGATAAATATGATTTGAAAGTTTTCTATGATGCAGCTCATTCCTTTGGTGTTGAAGTTGACGGTGAGTCTATTTTAAATTTCGGTGACTTATCAATGATGAGTTTTCATGCAACAAAGGTATTCAATACGATTGAAGGTGGAGCTCTAATAACAAACTGTCCTGATATGAAGAAAAAGATCGATTTCTTGAAAAACTTTGGCTTTGCTGGAGAAGAATCGGTGGTTGATATTGGGATTAATGGCAAAATGAATGAAGTACAGGCTGCTTTTGGCTTAGCTCAGTTAAAGTATGTTGAGGAGCAAATCACTCATTGCAAGAGCATTTCTGATTTGTACCGTGAAAAGCTATCTGACGTGCCTGGTATCGAAGTTCTGAAGGAATCTGATAACGTAAAATATAATTACTCATACTTTCCAATAGTAGTTAATGAACGTGAATTTGGTATTGATCGTGATATGCTTTATGAAATATTAAAAGATAACAATATTTTATCTAGAAAATACTTTTATCCGCTAGTATCTGATTTTGATGTTTATAAAAACAATCGAGAAATTTTTAGACAAGGTAGTCTTAGCGTTGCAAAAAAAATAAGTGCTAGAGTTTTATGCCTCCCAATATACTCTGACCTTAATATAGATGATGCAAGTAACGTAATTGATGTGATTAGGGCCTCACGATGAAAGTAGCAATAATGCAACCCTACTTTTTCCCATACTTCGGTTATTTTGAGCTAATTAAGTCAGTCGACAAATTTATAATTTATGATGATGTCAACTATATAAAAAAAGGATGGGTAAATAGGAATCGGATATTAATATCCGGAGAGCCAAAAATGTTTACAATGCCTCTGGTTAATGCTAGCCAGAATAGGCGTATAAATGAAATATTGCTATCTCCCCAAATCTCATTATGGAAGAGCAAATTTCTTAAAACAATTGAGTTAAATTATAAAAGAGCCCCTCATTTTGAAGAAACTTACGCTTTGGTAAGTAAAATCATTGGTTATAAATCAGAGAGCTTATCTGACTTTATAACCAATAGCATAGTTAATATTTCTAAACACTTAGATATTAATTCAGAGTTCGTTATAAGCTCGTCTCGCTACAATAACTCCCAGTTAAAAGGGCAAGATAGAATAATCGACATATGCCAAAAGGAATGTGCTAGTGTATATATAAATGCACTCGGTGGGAGGGATCTCTATGCTGGAGGTGCATTCTTAAATAACAATATTGAACTAAGATTTATGGAGAACAAATCTTTGGTCTATGACCAGTTTTCTAATGAGTTTGTCAGTAATCTTTCGATCATAGACGTTCTTATGTTCAATGGGAAGACGTATCTATAATAACTGTTTTTCATGGAGTTATAATGAATAATCCTCCTTTAGTAATCGTATGGATGTGTACTTATAACCATATAGATTATATTGAACAAGCTGTTGAATCAGTCATGAGTCAAAAGACAACATTTACATTTAAATTGATTCTTTTAGATGATTGTTCGATTGATGGTACGAGAGATAAGTGTTTTGATCTTCGACGTAGGTATGGCTCTAAATTGGAGTTGATTCTTCCTGAAAAAAATACAGGGGGAAAATCTGTTATTGATGATCTTTATCCTAGATGCCTTAATAGTGGTGCTAAATATATTGCTCTTTGTGAAGGCGATGATTATTGGACTGATGAAAATAAGCTACAAAAACAGTTTGAAATGTTGGAAAAACTACCTGATCACGCCGGTTGTTCACACAATACTAAAGTTATTAAAAACCAAAGCAAAAGCGACAACGAATATATTGTTAATCAAAGTATAAAAAATACTTTTACGATTGACGATTTTACAAAGGGACTAGCATATTTTCATACATCGTCGATGTTATATCGAATAAATATGATGAAAAAAATAGATTTTGACTTCTTTAGGGAAAATCCTGGCGACTGGCTCTTATTAACATTGATGTCGGAACTTGGTCCGATTCACTATATTGATGAATCTATGTCATCGTATAGGATTCACAAAAATGGCGAGTGGAGTCGTTTAAGTAAGCTATTTCAATTAAAGAAAAACTTAGAATCGATCGTTAGATATAATCGTGGCTTTAGACAAAGATATGAACAAAACTATATGCCGTTATACATTAGATCTTCCTTATGTGAATACAAGAATTATAAGCAAGAAATTATTGAAAATTTGAATGTTTTTGAATACAACGAGCTTTTAAAGTTAGTTGAGTATTTCTATGAACATAATCAATCTAGTGAGAAAAGGATTAATGAAAATTCTGAAGTAATACAGAGTTTGCAGTTGTCAATCGGCTATCAGCAAGATGAAATAGACCTTTTAAAAAGCAAAATAAAAGGTAAGGAAGATTTCATTGAGGTCATGCAAAAAAAATTAGAAGTGAAAAATTATGAAATTAGAGCTATAAATGACCAAGTTATTGAAATGAAAGCTATAAACAATCAATTACTTGAACGTCTAGATAGACCTACTTTTTTAAATAAACTATCAAGGCTTTTTATAAATATATATAAACGTTGCCTTGCTATTTTTTTCTGATCTTTTAAGTCAAATTTAATACCTTAGCGATTGAAAACAGTTTTTGCTAAGATTTAATCATAGGGCTAGTTATGAAAAATCAACATCTTACGATAATGAAACATTACGAAAAATGTTTAGATTTATATGGTGACACTCATTTAGGTGTCGATTGGCCAAATAAAGAAGATGCGAGGTTACGATATGCAATTATGAAAGATTTAATTGTACAAGAAGATCTTAACTCGCGTATTTCCTTGTTAGACTTTGGCTGTGGGGCTTCTCATTTTTTTGAATACTTGAAAGATGTAGAGCTTAATAATGTAGATTATTCAGGCCTTGATATATCAAGGAAGTTTGTGACCTTGTCTAAGGAGAAATTTCCAGGCAACAGCTACTATTGTGTTGATATATTAAATAACGATACCGAATTACCACAGTTTGACTACGTTATTCTAAATGGAGTATTTACTGAAAAATGTGACCTCTCATTCGAAGAAATGTTATCCTTTTTCAAAGCTGTACTTACTCGTGTTTTTGCAAAGGTAAATATAGGTATGGCGTTCAATGTAATGTCAAAAAATGTAGATTGGGAGAGGGATGATTTATTTCACCTTTCTCTGGACTTGCTCACAGAGTTCTTGTCAAAAAATGTCTCAAGGAAATATATCATACGGAATGACTATGGTTTATATGAATATACAGTTTACGTCTATAAGTAGGGACTAGTGATGAAGCCAATTGTTGTATTTGGGGTTGAAGACTTTGCCGAACTTGCGTATTACTATTTGACTACGGATTCACCTTACAAAGTAGTTGCTTTTACAGTCCATGAAAAATACATGAAATGTAAAAGATATAATAATCTTCCTGTTATACCTTTTGAAGAGTTGGAAAAAAAATACCCTCCAGAACAATATGATTTGTTTGCGCCAATGATGGCAAAGAGAATGAATACTCTAAGAGAAAAAGTATACTTAGAAGGTAAAGAAAAAGGGTATGACTTCATTTCGTATGTCAGTTCAAAAGCTACAGTTTTTAACAATGTAATTGGAGAGAATTGTTTTATATTGGAAAATAATACTATTCAACCATTTTCTGTAATTGGGAATAATGTAGTGTTGTGGAGTGGGAACCATATTGGGCACCATGGTATAGTTAAAGACCATGTTTTTTTTACTTCACATGTCGTAATGTCAGGGCACTGTGTAATTGGCGAGAATTGCTTTCTAGGTGTTAATTCGACTATAAGAGATGGTTCCAATCTAGCCAAAGGCACACTCTTATCAATGTCTTCGTGTCTAACTTTAAAAGAAACAGAAGAGTGGGGAGTGTATATCGGTCATCCCGCAAAGAAAAAAGGGACTCGTTTTAGCTATGACGTATTTTAATCATTATAAATGGGAAAAGGTGGGGCTGATATATAAACCCAACAACACTATACCTTGGAGTGTTACTCATGCCCAAGCTCCAGTTGCTGATTATATTGAAGATAAGAATATTATACGTGTATACTTTTCCACTAGAAATATTGATGGTTTAAGTCTACCAACATTTGTCGATCTTAATGCAGATAACCCTTTAGAAATTATTCATATTAATGAAAGCCCTCTACTTGACCTTGGAAGCTTAGGTACATTTGATGATAGAGGTGTAATGCCATCATGGGTTGTTAATCGAGGTGATGAACGATGGTTATATTATATCGGGTGGAATGTAAGGGATAATATTTCCTATCACAACAGTGTAGGTTTAGCAATCGCTTCTTCTTCCGATGATAAATTTGTTAGGTTCTCCGAAGGGCCGTTGTGGGATAGAGATTGGAAAGAACCTTATTTTTCGGCGTCTACTTGCGTTTTATTTGATGATGGTGTTTGGAAAAATTGGTACTTATCCTGTACTGGTTGGAAGGTTGTCAATGGTAAATCGGAACCACGTTACCATATCAAATATGCTGAGTCTGAAGATGGGATCAATTGGGTCAGAGAAGGAAAAGTCGCTATAGACTATAAAAATGAGGAAGAGGCAGGTATCGTAAAAGCTTCTGTAGTCAAAGAAAACGGAAGATATCGAATGTGGTTTTCATACCGTAATTTCACAAACTATAGAACTGATCCAAAAGCTAGCTATCGTATTGGATATGCCGAGTCGAAGGATGGCATTGTTTGGAATCGAAATGACGACCTTGCAGGAATTGATATTAGCGCTTCGGGCTGGGATTCTGAAATGATAGCATATCCCCATGTAATAAAAGTAAAAGAGAGTTATCTTATGTTTTATAACGGTAATGGTTTTGGCCGATCAGGCTTTGGGTATGCTCGTTTGTTGAAATGATAATTATCGTTCGATATTGAATTGAAATTTTTGTTTTATTAGTTTGTAAAATTACAAATGGATTTTAAATGTTATTGAGAAGTCTATATTATTTGTTCCCTAGGTTTATTCGTCACCAATATATTGACAGTATTATATTCTACCGCCATGTTTTTTTTAGGCTAATAAGTTTATTTAAATCTAAGGAAAATAAACCCGAAGAAAATCGTTTCGATGTAAGACTAGTCGGGGATTTAGAGTTATTGGGGGGGGGATGTGAAATTATCCAACATGTATCTGAACGCTATGCAAGTGTACAAGGTCCACTCTTGTATGTAGATAATCAGGAATGTAAACGTTCATCGCTTGAAGGTAGACTACCTGATACTAAAGTTGTGCGTTTAAGCGGAGTTCAGGTTATTGGTTCTACAGATGCTGTAATTTCCGGAATAAATATGTACCATCATGAATTAAGCCTAATGGAAAATATTCATGATTTAAAGCGGCCAGATATTTTCTTGAAATATGAAGAACTGGAAGGTTTTGATTTTCAGATTTCGTTTATTCGTGAAAAGTTAACTCTAGATGGATTAGTGGTAAGTTTATTAAAAGAACATTCGACTAATTATTATCACTGGGTTACAGAAGTTATACCAAAGCTAGCTAATATGATGGAGTATATTGAATCTAAAGATGAAAAAATAACCATTTTAGTTGAAGAGGGAACCCCTCAACAAAGTCTTTCCCTTATCGAACTTCTCTTGTCTGAGTTAAAAAATACTGAATATCATCTCTGTCACGTAAAAAAGGGTCAGTTAGTTTATTGCGAAAGTTTAATCTATTGTACTCCTTTATGGACTTCTCTTGATAATACTCGGTCTTTGCCTAATCCGAAAAAGGAGTTTTTTGTTTCTTCTGATTGTTTGAAAAAAGTTAAAGATAAATTGTCAAAAAACACACTATCGAACAATTATATTTTGAAAAATAAAAAAATATACTTACAAAGAGAAAACACCAAGCTAAGGAAGCTCAGTAATGTTCTAGATTTAGAGAGGTTACTGTATAGGAAAGGATTCGACTTTGTTGATCCTGGCTCTCTTGATTTTTTTGAGCAGTATAATTTATTTTCGCAAGCTGAAGTTATAGTTGGTGCTTCTGGTGCTGCCTTTACCAATTTATTATTCATGAAACCAGGTAGTACAGCTATATCACTATACCCATCGGCACAAAGCACTAACTATTATGTATTTCAGCCCTTAGCTGATGTTTCAAATGTTCATTTGATTCACTTCCTTACTACTCCTGACGATAACTCAAACTCTGTTCACGGTGATGCGAACGTAGATGTCAAAGAACTAGAAAAACTATTGGAAAAACTTGATGATTAAAACATTTAAATTCAATGTGCTTGGTGACGATAGAGGATCATTAGTTTCTCTCGAAGAATTGGGTAACATTCCCTTTGAAATTAAGCGTGTTTACTATATTTTTGATACAAAGAGCCAAATATCTAGAGGCTTTCATGCTCACAAAAAATTAGAGCAAATGGCGATTTGTGTGAAAGGTAGCTGTAGAATTGTCTTAGATGATGGTCAGTCGAGAGAGAGCGTTGTACTCGATAGTCCAGAACAAGGGTTGTATATTGATAATAACAAATGGCGAGAAATGCACGATTTTTCAAAGGATTGTGTTTTGTTGGTACTCGCGAGTAATATTTACGATGAGTCAGATTATATTCGTGATTATGAAGAATTTTTAAGGTTGGTAAACTAATGACTATACATAAAAGTGCGATCGTATCGAAAAAAGCAACGATTGGTAAAAATGTAACTATCGGAGCCTTTAGTATAATTCATGACAATGTAGATATTGGAGACAATACGGTTGTCGAAAGTAACTGTGAACTAGGTGTAGAAACTTCTTTATCAGGTAATAGAAAGTTAGTTGTTGGTAAAAATTCACATATTCGCTCATACAGTATGTTTTATGAGGGTTCGACTTTTGATGAAGGTTTAGTTACGGGTCATCGAGTTTCTGTTCGAGAGAAAACCGTCGCTGGTAAAAACTTTCAAATTGGAACCCTATCAGATATACAAGGGGATTGTGAATTTGGTGATTATGTGAGGCTGCACAGTAATGTTCATGTAGGAAAACTTTCAAAAGTCGGAGATTACGTCTGGCTATTTCCCTATGTTGTCCTTACGAATGACCCGCATCCGCCAAGTAACGTAATGCAAGGCGTTGTTATTGAAGACTATGCTGTGATAGCTACAATGTCCGTAATATTACCGGGAGTCACGATCGCTAAAGGTTGTTTAGTTGGAGCAAGTTCAACAGTAGCTAAAAGCACTCAAGAAGATATGCTTTATTCTGGTAATCCAGCGAAATTAATCGGCCCTGCCGCAAGAATACGCTTGAAAGATGGTAGCCGCAAGCCAGCTTACCCTTGGGTTAATCACTTCCATAGAGGCTATCCAGATGATGTCGTACAGCAATGGGTAAAGGAGAGTAACTAAATGTATGATATTCACGATATTGAAGTTGGGATGTCCGCATCATACTCTCAAACTATTTCTGAAGCTGATGTAAAGCAATTTGCTGGCTTCTCTGGAGATAGAAACCCAGTTCATCTTGATGAAGTTTATGCTGAAAACTCTCGTTTTAAGAAAAGAATCGCTCATGGCATGATTAGCTCTAGTTTTTTTTCCGCGCTGTTTGGAACTAAGCTGCCAGGTGAAGGCTGTGTCTATGTATCTCAATCCTTGAAGTTTAGGAAGCCCGTTTACATTGATGATACGGTTGTTGCTACTGTAGTTGTAAGCGAAATTGATATAAATAAACGTCGCGTTTATTTTGATACGTATTGTAAAGTGGGCAAGCAAAAAGTTATAACCGGCCAAGCAGAAATATACATTCCAGAGTAATTATGATGATTCCATTTTTAGACTTAAAAAAAATTAACGAAAGATACAAAGACGAAATTAAGGCTTCCTTTGACAAGGTTATTGACTCTGGTTGGTATATCATGGGAAATGAGCTCGAGCAGTTTGAAAGAGAGTTTTCAACTTATTGCCAAACGAAGTTTTGTATTGGTGTCGGCAATGGGCTAGATGCTCTAACGCTTACTTTGAAAGCATGGAAAATTATGGGGTTAATCGATGATGGTGATGAAGTTATTGTCCCTTCTAACACTTTTATTGCATCGGTGCTTGCTATTTCCGAGTGTAATTTGACTCCTGTATTAGTTGACGCAGACCCAAATAACTTTAACATCGATGTTTCCAAAATCGCTCAAAAAATCACATCAAAGACCAAAGTCATACTTCCGGTACATCTGTACGGTCAATTAGCTCCAATGAAAGAAATTTGTAAGCTAGCTGAAGATTATGACTTGTTGGTGCTAGAAGATTGCGCACAAGCACATGGAGCTATGATTGATGGGAAAAAAGCGGGATCTTGGGGTCATGCTGGTGCCTTCAGTTTCTATCCAGGGAAAAACTTAGGGGCTCTAGGTGATGCCGGTGCAATTACAACAAGTGACGAGAAGCTAAAGGAAATAGTTTCTGCATTAAGAAGCTATGGCTCTCACATAAAATATGAGCACATTTACAAAGGTGTGAACAGTAGGTTGGATGAAATACAAGCGGCTATTTTAAGAGTTAAGCTTAAGTACATTGATGAAGATATTGAAGATCGTCAAAGGGTTGCACGTTATTACATTGACAATATTAATAATGATTTAGTAAAACTCCCTGAATGGGAATATGAAGAAAGCCATGTTTTTCATTTGTTTGTTATTAAGACATCGGAACGAGAAAAGTTGAGTGAATACTTGTTAGAAAATGGTGTTCAAACTCAAAAACACTATCCTAAATTTGTCAATGAACAGGTAGCATACGCTGAAATAGATCATAAAAATGAAGTTAGAGCTATTTGTGATGATATTTTAAGTCTACCGATAAGCCCTATTTTGACTGAGTCAGAACAAAAGCATGTAGTGAACCTGATCAATAACTGGTCTAATTAATTATGAACGAATCGAGCCTTCCTCTAATTTCAATATGCATGGTTACTTATAATCATGAAAATTACATTTCAGATTCTATTGAAAGTTGTTTATCTCAAACTTATAAAAACTTTGAGCTAATTATTGTCGATAATAACTCTACAGATGGTACAGTTGAAGTAGTAAACAAGTATAAATCTGAAAGCAATAAAATTAAATTAATTGCTCTGGATAATAATACCTTCCCTTCACATGCATCTAACTTGGCAATTAGATCTGCAAAGGGGGTTTATATTACTTTACTTTCAGGTGATGACCTTTATTACAATAACAAACTAGCAATGCAATTGAAGTTGATGCTTGAGAGTGGGGCTCGTTTTTCTTTCACTTGGGTCGACACAATTGATGATGAAAAAAATATATGTGGTCACGAATTATCTAAAATATTTAATAAGGATTTTAATAGTTTAGAGATAAAAAAACATTTCATTGATTGTGGAAATATGTTGTGTGCGACTTCAGCGATGTTACATAGAGGCATCTTTGAGGAGTATGGTTATTTCGATGAAAGGTTACTTCAACTTCAAGACTATGACATGTGGTTAAGGTTATCTTCTACTGAAGATATTACATTACTTAACCATAAATTGTCTGCGTATCGGGTGAGAGGAGACGGTGAGAATTTGAGTTTGGCTATCAACGACTCAAAGTTTTTCCGAAGTGAGTATGAACAGTTTCGTGTTGAACGTCACTTTTTGGATTTTGACCTAGAATTCTTGTCATATGTCGTACGTTCTGAATGCTCTGATTCTTCTAAATATCATAAGTTACATGATTACCTAATTAGTATCGGTAAATTTGCATCGGCTAAGGCAATACTCGACGAGTTCTATACTCGCATTGGTGTCGACATAAATTTTCCTTCTGACAAATACCATAACTTCTTTGACTTATACTCAAGATCTGACTTCTTCAGAAGCAAAGTTTTAGATGAAGTAAGTATTTTGACAGATGAAAATAACTCATTAAGTCATAAAGTTGAATTGTTAGAAGAGCAAGTCAATGCTCTTGATAGCACGGTTAACCGTTTAAGGGCTATTGAAAGCTCTAACACTTGGAGAGCTGTACAGCCAATTATAGCCGTACTTTCAAAAATAAAGAGAGTGAAGGAGCTCGTTCTTTATCTGCCTCGAATTATTCATCAGAAAGGTCTCAGAAATACCTTAAATTATGCTTTTCAAGTATTTAAGTCAGGTGGGTTACGCACTCTAGTACGCACAGCTTTAAATAATTCAGCGAGAGGACATGTCCATAGTTTGACTGAGAGAGACTTTATCAACAAACCTTCAGTATTAGCTCATGGCGTTTGTCTAAACTCAGTAACAATCATCGCTGAGTTAAGTATACAACAGTGTACTAAATACAGAGTTACACAGAAAAAGGAAATGCTGGAGCTACTAGGTTTTAAGTGCGAAGTGGTTTCTTGGACTGATTACTATCAGTCGAGAACGAGTATATCCCATTCGTCAGTAGTTATTTTTTATCGGGTTCCGAGCACTGATACTGTATTGGCTTTGATTGAAGAGTGTAAACGCCTCAATGTAAAAACTTTTTGGGAAGTCGATGACCTTATCTTTAACGAAGCTATACTAGCAGAAAGTAAAACTGTTAGTGATCTCTCGAGTGAAGTTAGAACTCAAGTTTTGGAAGGCGCTAATTCTTATAAGCAAGCACTTCTTGCGTGTGATATGGCAATTTCTTCGACCTCTGGTTTAGCTGAGTCTATGAATGCTGAAGGAGTTGAAAATGTTTTCATACTTGAAAATTGCTTAGATTCAGAAACTCTTCAGCTAGCTAATGAGATATTAAAGAGTTCGGAAAAGAAACAGAAAATAGATAATAAGATTAGGATAGTATATGGGTCAGGCACATCAACTCATAATATTGATTTCGAAGAAGCCGCTTCGTCTATTGCGAAAGTACTGAGAGAAAACTCTCAGGTAATTTTTAGAATCATAGGTTTACTGGAGCTACCATCCAGCTTTGATGGCCTTGATGCTCAAGTAGAACGCTTTGAACTTTGTAGCTACTCTGAGTATTTACGCTTGCTATCTGAGTGCGATATCAGTATTGCACCCTTAGAGAAATATATATTTAATGAAGCTAAAAGTAATATTAAATATATCGAAGCATCTATAGTAAAACTTCCTTCAGTATCGTCTCCTTTGAGTGCCTTTATCGATGTCATCGACGATGGGGTAAATGGTTATATAGCTAGTGATCAGGTTGAGTGGTTTGACAAGCTGACAAAGCTTGTTTGTTGTGAGCAAACGCGACAAGACATGGCGATTAATGCAAATACTACAGTCTTGGCCCGCTATAATACAGAATCGATAGCAAACACTCAGCTAATGCCAATTGTAAGAGACTATAGTTGTATTAAGACCAAACCAAGAATAGTTGTATTCAACGTTTTTTATTCTCCGAGGTCTTTTGGTGGTGCTACGATTGTCACAGAGCAAATAAATAAGCTTTTACAAAAACATAAAGGCTATGAAGTGTATGTGGTTACTACTCTTCCTGTTGATGATGCTTTACGAGCTTACGAGCCTGTTCGTTATGAGGTAGAAGGTGTAACTGTATTCGGTGTACCTGTACCAAATGAGGATATGGAACTTTACAATAACAAATCAATTGTAAAGCCAGTAGCAAAAATATTAGAGGTGGTTAAGCCTGATCTGGCTCATGCACATTGCTTGCAAGGACTGGGAATCGGTGCTCTTCAAAGTTGCATTGATAAAAATATAAACTATATTGTTACTGTTCATGATGCTTGGTGGTTATGTTATAAGCAGTTTATGATCGATTCAAAAGGTGAGTTCTGTGGTCAAGATAAAATTGATTTAAGCAAGTGTAAGAACTGTACAGATAATCAAAAAACGCCTTCACTTCGAGATGCTGAACTCAGGCACTATCTCAAAAATGCATGTGAAGTTTTAGCTCCGAGTAGTTATACTGCAGAGCTTCATGATCTCAATAATATGCACCCTAAGCCTTTAACCGTTGATAGAAATGGTATTCTTATGCCTAAAGCATCAATAGTTAAAAAATTTGACGGTAGTATAACTTTTGGTTATGTCGGCGGAAATACTCCTATTAAAGGCAGCGACTTGGTATTAAAAGCTTTCTCTAATGTTAATAATTCTAAAGCTTTTTTGAAAATAGTTGATAATATGATAAATTTAGGACATAAGTCTTATCCGGATCATGTTGTATCTAGCATAAATAACTGCACTATAGTTCCTGGGTATAACCAAAATAATATTGATGATTTTTTTGAATCTATCGATGTGTTGTTATTCCCCTCAAGATGTAAAGAAAGCTTTGGTCTTACCGTCAGGGAGGCTATTGCTAGAAATGTTTGGGTTATTACTACTGATTCCGGTGGTGTTACAGAGTGTATTATTGAAGGAGAAAATGGGAATGTTATTCCATTTTCTTCTGATTCAAAGAAGTTAGAGAATGCAATAAATAATGTTATCACCCATTATGAGAAGCTGAAGCTTGGAGATGATATTGACTTGCCTAAAGATTCAATCGCATATTTTAGTGATCAAGTAGATAATCTTGATGGAATATACAAATCATACCTTTAATAATAAATGATCTGGTTGGGTTGAATTATATAATTTTTAACCCACTCCTTAATTGAGAAATTGTCGTCATTTTATTTTTCGGTTGTTATTAGTTGTGGTTATAATCAGTGTTTAAAATTAAATGATGATAAATTTATGCTTGAAAACAAAAAAGAAGTTTCTGCGATAATTATTACGTTCAATCCCGTCCAAGAAGAACTTAAGTTATTAGTCGACAAATTGAAGCTACAAGTTTCGAAAATTTATATAATTGATAATAATTCCTCTGTGCCAATAGATATAGATGACTCTGAACAAGTCGAAGTGACATTTTTATCGGACAACATGGGGATTGCATATGCTCAAAATATTGGTATTAACAAGGCATTAAGTGAGGGTTTTATTGACTTTATTTTGTTTGATCAAGACAGTGTTCCATCTGAATCAATGGTAAAAGAGTTGTTTATAGCTCGACAAGCAGCTCAATTTGAAGGTCAAAGAGTTGCAGCCGTTGGTCCTGTTCATATAGATCAAGATACATTTTCTGAATGTTTGTTTATTCGTACATCTAGGTATAGTGTCAATAGGTTCTTGTCGAGTGATAGAAGTGAAAATACCTTTTCTCCATGTGACTTTCTGATAGCTTCTGGTTGCCTTATTTCAAAGGCTACGCTTGATGATATTGGTTATATGGAAGAGGGGCTATTCATTGATTGTGTTGATATTGAATGGGGATTTAGAGCGAAGAGTAAAAATTATGTTTGTATCGCTGCATTTAATGCGAAAATGTATCATAAGGTTGGCGGTGCTCCGTTGAAAGTTTTAGGTCAAAGCCTTACAACTCATTCCCCAGTACGTCATTATTACTATTATCGTAATTTTTGCCGTTTGCTACAAAGGGCATACATACCATTGAGTTGGAAAGTTTACACTCTTATAAGATCAAGCTTACAAGCACTCATTTTTTGTGTATTTCTCAAACCTAGGTTTATGCAATTTAGATGTATTATAAAAGGGGTTTTTCACGGTCTAACTAATCGAAGTGGCAAGTATGAGTAAAAAGATCGTTTACGTAATAAATGTTGATTGGTATTTTCGTCTCCATTGGTTGGAACGTGCAGAGTACTTCAAATCTTTGGGGTTTGAGATACATATTGTTAGCAACTTTTCAAATGACGATATTAAACATGAATTGGTTTCTAGGGGATTTATTTGCCATCAATTGTCGGTCAAAAGAAAAAGTGTTAATTTTTTTCGAGAGGTTTTTAGCGTTTATAATCTTAAGAAAATATTAGATGATATTCAACCTGAATTAATACATTGTGTAACAATTAAGCCTAACATATATACGGGATTGTTAAATAGAGTATTTTTTCATAAACCGATAATATATAGTGTGACGGGGTTAGGTGCAGTTTTTAGTTCTAACTCGATTAAATTTAATCTATTGAAACACATCATCACTACACTCTATAAGTGTATATCTATTTCTAAATCACGTTTCATTTTTGAAAATGGTGAAGATTATAAATTATTTGATGAAATTGGTGTGTTAAAATTCGAAAATGGTCGAGTTATCAAAGGTGCTGGAATTGATCTAGATCGCTTTTGTCCTTCAATGTCACCTCTAAATAAGAATGTATTATTCGGAGCTAGACTTTTGAACGAAAAAGGGTTGGCCTGCTTAGTCGAAGCAAAGCAGATTTTAGAAAACCAAGGTGTTGAATTTACGCTTAATGTTGCGGGAATTATTGATAGCGACGTTGCTTCTGCTATTCCTCTTTACCAGGTAGAGGCTTGGGCAAGCTCTGGTGATATTAATTGGTTAGGTAACGTGCAAAATATGCCTAAGCTAATAAAAGAAAACGATATAGTATGTTTGCCTACTACATATGGTGAAGGTGTCCCTCGAATCTTAATCGAGGCGGCCTCTTGCCAAAGAGCGATAATCACAACCGATGTCGTTGGTTGTCGTGAAATCGTATCTCATAATGTTAACGGTTTACTGGCGCAACCTGAAGATGCAATTTCACTTGCTAACTGTTTACGGGCATTGCTTGAGAGTGATGAAAAAATTCTTGAATTTGGCATTAAGGGGCGTCAGAAAGTTGAAACAGAGTTTTCTCAAGAAATGGTATTTGAAAAAACTCTAAGAGTTTACGATGAACTTGGTGTTATTCGTTAGTATTGGGTTTATACCCAGTTGGTGCATCCAATAGAATCCTCATAATGCATTCTTCATCAAAGTTATGGCAACATCCATCGAGTTGTTCCAAAAGTGGCTGCATTTCACTCCAATTCAACATTAGTTCTCTGGCTGTCATTATTTTTTGATGGCCGCTGCCTTCCACATTATCCCCAATCAAAAGCTCTTCATAGAGCTTTTCTCCTGGGCGTAAACCTGTGAATTTTATAGAGATATCGCCTTCTTGAGAGTCGCCTTCTACATTCTCTTGCATACCCATCAAATGAATCATGCGTTTTGCTAGGTCAAGTATTTTGACTGGCTCCCCCATATCAAGCACAAAAACTTGGCCATTGTGCCCCATAGCTCCCGCTTGGATAACTAATTGTGCCGCTTCTGGTATCAACATGAAGTACCGAATGATGTCAGGGTGAGTGACTGTTACAGGACCGCCACATTTAATTTGCTTTTTAAATAATGGAACAACCGAACCTGAGGATCCTAGGACATTGCCAAAGCGTACCATTGTGAAATTGGTGGTGTTTTGCTTATCGGCCAATGCTTGAAGAACCAGCTCAGCCATGCGCTTGGTTGCGCCCATCACGTTAGTTGGTCTTACTGCTTTATCTGTTGAGATGAGAGTGAAGTTTTTTACCCCTGTTTGGATTGAGGCTTCTGCGCAAGCCAGTGTGCCAAACACATTGTTACGTACGCCTTCAACAATATTGTCTTCAACTAAAGGGACATGCTTATAAGCTGCAGCATGATAAACGGATTCAATTCCATGTGCTGCCATAAGTTTTTCTAAGCGGTTTTGTCTCTGAACTGAGCCAAGAGCTGCGACGATTCGAGTCTCGCTTTTTAAGTTTGTTTTTGTCAAATTTAGTTCTTGGTCGATTTTATAGAGGTTGTATTCATTTAGCTCAAACAACACAAGTGTTTTTGGTTTCTGTGACATTATCTGACGACATAGCTCAGAACCGATAGACCCTCCGGCGCCAGTAACCATCACATTCTTATTAAAAATGTTTTGTGCTAAAAGTTCTTTGTCCGGGTCAACAGCTGCTCTTCCAAGTAGATCTGCAACATCAAGATCTTTCACGTCAGTTGCAGTTGCTTTACCCGCTGCTATATCTTCCACGGATGGTACAGATTGCACTGCGATTGGCCAGTGTGACAACTTTTCAACCAACCTTAAACGCTCACCTTTATTAATGCCATTAATTGCTAACAGGAGCTTTACGGGTTGGTAAAGTGATTGAAGATGTTCAAATTCACTTGGATGGTGGACCTTTAGCCCAAACAAAATTTGACCTGATTTTGTTAGGTCATCATCAAGTAAAACTACTGGGTTGTACTCATCACCCTGAATCAGAGCATATGTTAAGTCACGGCCCGTAGCCCCTGCGCCATAAATAAACACATTGGGCTTTTGGCGCTTAAACCAGTGATAATAAATTGAACGGATAAGTATTCTGGGGCCACCTAGCGTCAGGGTAGCTAAGCCAGCATATATAAATGGGACACTTCTAGGGATGAACGACTGGAAAAAAAATCCGCTCATTATTAAAGCTAGGGTCGATATTATAACCCCAAAGAAGATGTTGCCAACGGCTGGTAGCATCATATAGCGTAGAACCGCTCGGTACATTCCTAATTTAACGAAGCTATAAATTGTGATTGAAACAGTAATAAAAAGAGTTATTAGCTCCTCTATTTCGACTGAAAAAAATGCATTTCCAAGCCTTAAGGCAATGGCTAAATAGAGTGAAATCACGATAGCGAAAATATCATAGCCAATACTGATGAAACGCTTGTTCTTACGTTTGGCATTAAGCAATATATGTATTGGTCTGATCATGGTGTTCCTTAGCGAGCCACTGAGCTTCTTAAGTTTGATAGTTATAGTTTTTAGAATGTATTTTAATGTCGTTGAGTGCGGTAAGCTAGTTGTAATTGATTGTTATGTGTCACTCGGTACGTTTACTGTTAATATTGTTTGTTATTTGTTCTACTTTTAGGCTTTTTGCATTATGAGAATTGTAGTCACAGGCAGCACTGGTTTTGTCGGCTCTAGAGTTGTTGAGTTGGCTAGAGAGCGTGACTGGGCAGTCACTCCGGTTGTGCGTAAGCAAATAGGTCCACTAACTAATAGCTTGGTTGTTCCTTCTATTGGCGCATCTACTGATTGGTCGGGTTCATTCGAAGGTGTCGATTGTGTTGTTCACTGTGCAGCTCGTGTTCATCAAATGAATGAGGTCGAGCAAGATGCAGTGATAGCCTATCGAGATATTAATACACTGGGTACATTGAACTTAGCGAAGCAGGCAGCTGATGCGGGCGTTAAGAGATTTGTCTTTGTTAGTTCGATCAAAGTAAACGGTGAGTTTAGCGAGCCCAATTTACCCTTTGGGCCGAATTTAAATAATACTCCTCAAGACCCTTACAGTTTGAGTAAGTATGAAGCTGAAGTTGAGGTGGCTAAGCTCTCAAAAGATACAGGGTTAGAAGTGGTTATTATCAGGCCGCCATTAGTTTATGGACCTGGCGTAAAAGCGAATTTCTTATCTATGATGCGTTTGATTGACAAGGGTATTCCATTACCGTTTGGTGCCATAAAGAACCGTCGAAGCTTGGTGTATCTGGATAATCTATCCAGTTTGATACTGGTGTGCTGTGAACACCCTTTGGCTCCAGGGCATACATTTTTGGCTTCTGATGACCATGATGTATCGACAACTCAATTAATGCGAACAATTGCTCTATCTATGGGAAAAACACCGAGGCTTATACCCGTTCCTATGTCTTGGATAGAGCTGAGTGCTTCAGTGTTAAAAAAACAACAAGTCGCACAAAGAGTATGTGGCAACCTCCAAGTTGATATTTGTTTGACGAAGGAAATTCTGGGGTGGACACCTCCCGTGACCTTTAAGCAAGGAATCAAAAGAACAGTAGAAGCGTACTTGAAGTCGCATTGATGTGTTTTAGATAGCTTGTTACTTTCTTATCCATAAGTTCTTCAGGTGTTTTTGATTAATTAGTAGTACTTATATCGCCCCAGTTTTTAATTCAAATTTAATAGGACTTATATTTTGATTCGTTTATTGGATTTCTTTTTTGCTCTCTTTGGTCTGTTGTTCCTGTGGCCAGTATTTCTCCTTATTTGTATCCTTGGTTACTTTGATACAAGGTCGCCTGTCTTTTTTCAAACGCGTGTAGGTCGTAACAAAAAACCTTTCACCTTGGTTAAATTCCGCACAATGCCTGTCGAAACAAAATCTGTCGCGACTCATTTAGTTGGAGCGAGTTCAGTGACCAAGCTCGGTGGATTCCTGCGTAAAACCAAGCTTGATGAACTGCCTCAGCTATACAACGTGCTTAAAGGTGAAATGAGTTTAGTTGGCCCAAGACCATGTCTGTTTAACCAACAAGAGTTGATTGATGAGAGAGAGTCGAGAGGAGTATTGTCGGTTAGGCCTGGTGTGACGGGATTGGCTCAAATCAATGATATCGACATGTCGACACCGAAAAAATTAGCGGAGTGGGATCAACGCATGATTAACACGTTGAATACTAAGTTTTACTTCCAATACATTATTCAAACAGTATTAGGTAAAGGCTCGGGCGACCGCGTTTAATTTTTCTCTTGCTTTCTTACGTATCTTTGACGTTTTTTAGAATCAGTCTTGTATTGTAAGAGGCTTAGGCAAGGGGCTAAACCTGTAGTGAATGTGGCTGTTTAGATCGTAGGTTATTGAATGATAAGCACAACTTTAAGTAGCGAAGTCAGTGTTCGTTAGTGAATTTTAGTGTTGACGAGAGCCATGAACTGACACTTGTATTTCCCTGTTTTATGGTGTCACTATACTTAAGCCTATAACGTCACCATGATAGGCTGTTCTCTTTGGTGTTTGTATTCTCATACCTTAATTCGTTTATTTGGAGCATTGGTTTTGCTTGATTGGTTAATTAATCCTGCTGTTCAGGTACTTGGCTTATTCGTTGCAACAATTTGCGGCTTGATACGCTTTCAATCTCAGTCTGATAGAGTGTTTGGTGTATTGTTGTTAGTGCTTTTTACCAGCTCTCTTGTTACGACAGAACAGGTTATCCAAAGCTTTTCAAATATGGGTTTATTAACTTTGATGCTGTTGGTTATTTGCTCTGTAGCATTAGAGAAAACGAAGCTACTAAGAGTAGTTACCAACTATGTTATTGGACCTAACTATCGTTTCACCTTGCTCAGGTTATTCAGCTTAACCACTTTTTCTTCAGCGATATTGAACAATACTGCGGTCGTTTCCACTATGTTGGCACCGATCCGCAACAACCCGCATCACAAAGCCAGTAAACTACTTATCCCTCTTTCTTATGCTGCCATACTGGGTGGAACCTTAACCTTAGTTGGAACGTCCACTAACTTAATCGTCAATAGTTTGGTTATCGACTCAGGTTTGCCCAGTTTGAGGTTTTTCGACTTTACCGTGGTGGGCTTATGTTTGGTTGTGGGTTGTGGGGTGCTTTTGTTTGCATTAAGCCCATTATTGCCAGAGTACGACAAGAACCAAGTTCAGATCCGTGATTATATTATCGATACTGAAGTCGCTTCAGATTCAGAGCTAATCGGAAAGTCTGTAGAGCAAAATGGTCTTCGACATTTAGAGTCGTTATTTTTGGTCGAAATATTGAGAGAGGGGCGCTTGATATCGCCTGTGACTCCTCAAGAGGTTATTGCACCCAATGATCGCTTGTTGTTTAGTGGTGACGTTAAGAAGATCACGATACTAAGGGAATTCAATGGGCTTTCTTTGTTTGCGAGTAATAGTGGCTTACCCCTTGATAATCTCTCCGAAGTGGTTATTAAACCGGAAAGTAACTTGGTCGGAAAAACACTTAAACATTCAGGCTTTCGTGCTTTGTTTGATGCTGCTGTCGTTGCGATTAAACGCGATGGGGTGGCGTTGTCGGGTAAGCTTGGTGAAGTGACGCTTGAGGCTGGTGACTACTTAGTGCTTGCAGTGGGAAACGATCACTATTCAAGAAATAATATCCGTAAGAATTTTTATTTATTGAGCGAAGTTGAAACGGATCAGTGCTTAAGTGGGTGGAGAGAAAAGCTGACTGTTGTTGGGTTTCTCGGTTCTATCTTGTTGGCGGCGTTAGGTGTTGTGTCTCTTTTTAAAGTGATGTTGATATTATTAGGTGCACTTTTGTTGTCTGGGTGTTTAACGGCTAATGAGGTTCTGCAGCGTTTACCTAAAAATGTTTGGTTAATTATATCCTCCGCCCTGCTCTTGTCTCAGGCTTTAACAAATAGTGGTGCTTTGGGTGGGCTAGAAACAATGGTTCATTCATATGATTATTTGTTTACTCCACTGACGGGCTTGATTGTTGTTTATTTGTTGGCGTGGTTAATGACAGAGTTGGTCACTAACAATGCGGCGGCTGCACTCGTACTTCCTATTGGAATCGAATTGGCTTCGAGTTTATCTGCAAACCCTCAAGCGTATATACTTGCAGTCGCGTTTGGTGCTAGCGCCAGTTTTATTAGCCCATATGGTTACCAAACTAACTTGATGGTGTTTAATGCGGGACAGTATAAGCTGCAAGATTTTGTGAAAGTAGGCGTACCGATGTGCCTGCTTTATGGCTTGATTGTGTTAATCGCAATACCTGCCTTTATTGGATTGTAATTTAAGGACTTCTTTGAAATGAATATTTCTTCAGAGCGTATGACTCATCTAAAGCAATTAGAAGCTGAGTCTATTCATATCATGCGTGAGGTTGCCGCTGAGTTTGATAACCCGGTAATGCTATATTCTGTCGGTAAAGATTCTTCGGTGATGCTCCACCTAGCACAAAAAGCATTTGCGCCAGCGACGCCTCCGTTCCCGTTAATGCACGTAGATACCACGTGGAAGTTTAAAGAAATGATTCAGTTTCGTGACTATATGGCGGAAAAAGTGGGTATGAAGTTGATTGTGCATCAAAACCCTGAAGGGGTAGAGATGGACATCAGCCCATTTGTCCATGGCAGCTCTGTACATACTGATATCATGAAAACCCAAGGCTTGAAGCAAGCTCTGGACAAGCATGGTTTTGATGCTGCATTTGGAGGCGCACGGCGTGATGAAGAAAAATCTCGCGCCAAAGAGCGTGTATATTCTTTCCGCGATGAACATCACCGCTGGGACCCGAAAAATCAACGTCCTGAGCTATGGAATGTGTATAACGGTAAAGTAAATAAAGGCGAGAGCATTCGTGTGTTCCCTTTATCAAACTGGACTGAGCTGGATATCTGGCAATACATCTACCTTGAGAATATTGAAATCCCAGGATTATACCTAGCGGCAAAACGTCCAGTGATTAAGCGTGACGGTATGCTCATAATGAAAGACGATGAGCGGATGGAGCTCAAAGAAGGTGAGGTGATTGAAGAAAAGATGGTTCGTTTCCGCACACTTGGCTGTTACCCGTTGACGGGTGCGGTAGAGTCTGAAGCCGCAACGCTGCCAGAAATTATCCAAGAGATGCTACTCACCACAACGTCTGAACGCCAAGGCCGTGCTATTGATCATGATTCTTCTGGCTCAATGGAGAAGAAGAAACGCGAAGGGTATTTTTAAACTGTTATGACGACTCCATACCAACGTGAAAATAATGACTCGGTGAGTGACGATGTCGTGTGGCATAACTCAACAGTGACCCATCAAGATCGTGTGGCTCAAAAAGGGCAAAATCCAGTCATACTTTGGTTCACAGGTTTAAGTGGTTCTGGTAAATCCACCGTCGCAAATGCCGTTGAAAGTAAACTGCTGCAAATGGGCAAGCACAGTTATCTGCTTGATGGCGATAATGTGCGTCATGGCCTCAATCAAGATTTAGGTTTTTCAGATACAGACCGCATTGAAAATATCCGCCGCATCGGTGAGGTAGCTAAGCTGTTTGTTGATGCGGGCAATATTGTGTTAACTGCGTTTATCTCACCGTTTATTTCTGATCGCCAACAAGTGCGTGAATTGGTAACTGAAGGTGAATTTCTTGAAGTGTTTGTCGATACCCCGCTAGAGGTGTGTGAAGCACGCGACCCTAAAGGGCTCTACAAGAAAGCACGTGCCGGTGAGATTAAACACTTCACAGGCATCGACTCAGAATACCAAGCACCGGTGAATCCTGAAATCCATCTGCATACTGCAGAGCTATCTATTGAAGCTTGCGCGGATTTTGTCGTAGCTGAACTTGAGAAAAAAGGTTACTTGCAGCTAGGAGGGCAGTATTAATGCATTATGACGTATTTAATGGTGATGCAGATGGAATCATTGCACTACTGCAATTGCGATTCGCTGAGCCAAAAGAGTCCACTTTGACTACCGGTGTGAAGCGCGACATCAAATTGTTAAAACAAGTGGATATCGACAACGCCAGATCAGTGACGGTGCTGGATATATCCATGGAGAAGAATTTACCAGATCTTGCAGCACTGCTACGCAACAACGTCAAAGTTTTCTACTGCGACCATCACCGTAGTGGCGATATCCCAAAATCTGAAAACCTTGACGTATTAATCAATCTTGATGCGGAAATCTGCACCAGTTTATTGATTAACCAACGGCTAGGCGGTAAACACGCTAAGTGGGCTGTGGCTGCGGCATTTGGTGATAACCTATTTTCTTCTGCCCAGAAGTTGGCACAAGAGATTGGCCTGAGCGAATCAGAGATCGAGTTCTTAAAAGAGTTAGGTACTTTGATTAACTATAACGGTTATGGTGCAACGCTGAGCGATTTACACATAGAGCCAGCAGCGCTCTATTTGCAACTCATTGGCTACGTCGATCCGCTATCGCTACTCGATGACGATAACTCGCCGTATCACACACTGAAGAAAGGCTACGAGCTAGACCGTAACCAAGTGTTGAGCATCACGCCAACTTACTCGGATACCCAATGTAAAGTGTTTGAGCTACCGTGTGAAGCTTGGGCAAGGCGCATTAGTGGTGTGTTTGGAAACGAGCTTGCAAATCAAAGCCCTGACTTAGCGCATGCAGTATTAACGCTAAACGCGAGCGAGCAAGATTACACGGTGAGCGTACGTGCACCATTAAACCACCGTGTTGGGGCCGATGATATCTGCTCGTCGTTTGCCACAGGTGGTGGCCGTAAAGCAGCCGCAGGCATTAACGCGTTAACGCTCGATGACAAGCAAAATTTCATCAACACGTTGTCAGCGTATTACGCTCATTAAATGAAATGTAATTGCAGAAGGTACACAGTCACTTTCTGCGATGTGGAGCTAAGGCTCCCATACTCTAGAGTGCAAAGCATTCGAGTAGACAACCCAATTATACAGGGCATTGAAGCCTGAAAAGAAGATTAGGAGAACGATATGTCTCACAGCTCAGAGCTTATCGCAACGGATATCGAAGCATATCTGAAAGTTCATGAAAACAAAGATTTATTGCGCTTCCTCACTTGCGGTAACGTTGATGATGGTAAGTCGACATTGATTGGTCGTCTGCTTTATGATTCAAAGTTGATTTACGAAGACCAAATGGCAGCGATTGAGAAAGACTCTCAGAAATTTAACACCACCGATGGTGATTTTGATCTGGCGCTTTTGGTGGATGGTCTGCAGTCAGAACGAGAGCAAGGTATTACGATTGATGTAGCATACCGCTACTTTTCAACGGATAAGCGCAAGTTCATCATCGCTGATACTCCAGGACACGAGCAGTACACGCGTAATATGGTGACGGGCGCTTCTACTTGTGAGTTAGCGATTGTAATGGTTGATGCTCGTTACGGTATTCAGACACAAACCCGCCGTCACAGCTATATCTGTAGCTTGTTGGGTATTAAGCACATCATTGTCGCTGTCAATAAAATGGACTTGATGGACTATAGTCAAGAGGTGTATCAGAAGATCAAGGCTGATTACCGTGAAATGGCAAAGAACTTCAACATCGATGATATCCGTTTTGTGCCGATTTCAGCCCTGAACGGAGACAACGTGGTGAAATCAAGTGAGGTGATGGATTGGTATCCAGGTGCAACGCTGATGAAGCTGCTTGAAACCGTCAAAATTGACCAAGATAAAGACCTCGAACATATGCGCTTTCCAGTGCAATACGTGAATCGCCCTAATCTAAACTTCCGTGGTTTCTGTGGCACGCTTGCGTCTGGTTTGGTGCAAGTGGGCGATGAAGTGACAGCGCTGCCATCAGGTAAGAGCTCTCGAGTAAAGTCGATTTATACCTTTGATGGTGATCTGGATACCGCACGTCCTGGTCAAGCGATCACGTTAATTCTTGAAGATGAGATTGATGTGTCACGGGGTGATATGCTGGTGCACAACGGTCATGAGCCAAAAGTCACCAATAAGGTCAATGCTCATATCGTATGGATGGGTGAGAACCCAATGCGTACGCATAAAGAGTACATCTTTAAGTTTGCGACCAAATCTTGTGTTGGTAAAGTGACTGGCATCCCTCATAAAATTGATGTCAATACATTAAAACAGCACGCCAAAGAGAGTGAAACGTTAGACCTTAACGAGATTGCTTTGTCTGAGATTGTATTGACGGACAAAATTGCTGTTGATACTTACCAAACACTGCCACAAACTGGGTCATTCATTGTGATTGACCGTCATAATAATGTGACAGTAGGTGCGGGTATGGTTGAATCGGTATCGGATGAAAAAGAAGAAGGCCGTGTCTACTCTTCATCAGAAAAAGACTTGAATACCTACGTGCGCAAGCACTTCCCAGAGTGGGGGTGTGCAGAGATCTAACCTCATCAGGCTGCAGTATCGCACAGTACTTGGTCATTATGTTCTTAGGCAAAGGTGCGGAGATAGGGTGTGACGTATCACTTGTGGTGTGATTTCAACCTATTAGTAATCTAGATTCGTGCCTTAATTGCACTGCACCTGTAAGTTATCAGCGATATCATGTCGCTGACTTTATTCATTAAGTGACGCTTTTTTTCATATCCGATCATCCTACCTGCGACGTTTCTTGATCTTCCGCTACAGTTTTGACTGTAAACTGTAGTAAAATTACGCTAATTTGTTTTTATACCGATTTATTTTGAATTGAACGAGGTCAGTCCTATGTCAGCTAAGAAGCCAATGGCTCTAGTGATCCTTGACGGTTACGGTTACCGTGAAGACAACCAAGACAACGCTATCGCGAACGCTAATACACCTGTATTAGACGGTCTTATTGCTAACCAACCTAACACGCTAATCTCGGCTTCTGGCTTAGATGTAGGCCTACCTGATGGCCAAATGGGTAACTCTGAAGTGGGTCACACCAACATCGGTGCGGGTCGTGTGGTATATCAAGATCTTACTCGTATTACTAAGTCAATTTCAGATGGAGAGTTCGGCCAAACTGAAGCGCTAGTGAATGCGGTTGATAAAGCGGTGAAAGCTGATAAAGCAGTGCACATCATGGGCCTTATGTCTCCAGGTGGCGTTCACTCTCATGAAGATCACATCTATGCAGCTGTTGAAATGGCAGCTGAGCGTGGCGCAGAGAAAATTTACCTACACGCATTCCTAGACGGTCGTGATACACCGCCACGTAGCGCAGAAAACACACTTGCACGTTTCCAAGAGCTATTCGCTAAGCTAGGTAAAGGTCGTGTTGCTTCGCTTATTGGTCGTTACTACGCAATGGACCGTGATAACAACTGGGATCGCGTTCAAGAATCTTACGACCTGCTGACTCAAGCAAAAGCAGAGTTCACATTCGACACTGCAGTAGCTGGCCTAGAAGCGGCTTACGCTCGTGACGAAAACGATGAGTTCGTGAAAGCGACTGAAATTAAAGCGGAAGGCGAAGAGTCTGCCGCTATCGTTGATGGCGATGCGGTTATCTTCATGAACTACCGTGCTGACCGTGCTCGTGAAATCACACGTGCATTCGTTCCTGATTTCGATGGTTTTGCTCGTAACGTATTCCCAGCGATCGATTTCGTGATGCTAACTCAATACGCAGCAGATATTCCTCTTCTATGTGCATTCCCACCGGCTTCTCTAGAGAACACCTACGGTGAATGGCTATCGAAAGAAGGCAAAACGCAGCTACGTATCTCTGAAACAGAGAAATACGCGCACGTGACGTTCTTCTTCAACGGCGGCAAAGAAGACGAGTTTGAAGGCGAAGAGCGTCAGCTTGTTGCTTCTCCAAAAGTAGCAACGTACAACCTGCAACCAGAAATGAGCGCGCCAGAGCTAACTGAAAAGCTAGTTGCAGCAATCAAAGGCGGCAAATACGACGCTATCGTGTGTAACTTCCCTAACTGTGACATGGTTGGCCACACTGGCGTTTACGATGCAGCGGTTAAAGCGGTAGAGTCGCTAGACGAATGTCTTGGCAAAGTGGTTGAAGCAATCAAAGAAGCCGATGGCCAACTGCTTATCACCGCTGACCACGGTAACGCGGAAATGATGGTAAACCCAGAAACGGGCGGCATCCACACTGCACACACTAACCTACCAGTGCCACTTATCTACGTAGGTAGTAAAGACGTTGAGTTCAAAGAAGGCGGTAAACTGTCTGATCTTGCACCAACGATGCTTTCTCTGTCTGGTATTGATATCCCAGTTGAAATGTCAGGTGACGTGATCGTTAAGTAGTTACTGTTTTAGATAAATAGTTTTAACTTTCATTGAATACTAGAACGGCTGCGCGTGAGTGTAGCCGTTTTTTTGTATCTGGAGTTTGAGGAATAGATTATCGTTTACTCGTTACCTTCTTATCCCGTCATTCCAGAATTGAGGAACGAAATATCTGGAATCTTATGTTTAGTATAGCTTGTCATACATAAAGAGAGATTCCCTATCACGCTCGTCCCTCGCTGTAGGCAATAACAGAGAGTTATTTGCTAGCTTGAGCTCTCACACGAAGCGCAAACAAATACCCTGAAATGCCCCCCATGATGTTCCCTAATGCTAAGCCGATAAACAACCCTTCGACGCCATCAATTTGGCTGCCTATCCAAGCAAACGGCAATGTAAATACGAACAGGCGCATGAAGCTCCATTGAAAGGCTTTGAGTGGTTGATGCATGGCATTCATCGCGCTGATCAGCATCATTACAATGCCTTGGAATCCATAGCTAAAGGGGACAACTAACAAGTAATGCCACAAGATGCCTCGCACAGACTCTTCTTGAGAAAAGAGGGCGGCTAAAGGGATGCTCAATGGCACCATCATTAAGAAAATCAAACCTTGGAACATCACCGCAAAGCGCATGCTTAAGAACAGAGCTTTGAAACTACGCTGTGGATTATCAGCGCCAAAGTTCTGTGCCATGAAAGGCGTGAGGGCAGAAGTTAAAGACATCAACACGATGATCAAAATTGATTCAATACGCTGGGCAGCTCCGTAAGCTGCCACTGCTTCTGTTCCTTGTTTGGCTAACATCATCATGATTATGGCGCCAGCAAGTGGGTTCAGAGCATTAGAAAGAGCAGCGGGTGTGCCGATGGTTAAGATCTGTTTCCAGTCATCGATGATGCTTTTTAGTTTGGGCGGAGCAAGCAGTTTTGCTCGTATGGTTAACACATACAGTGAACCACATAACGCACCAAACCAACTGAAGCCACTGGCAATGGCTGCGCCCTGAATCCCTAGCTCTGGGAAAGGACCGTAACCGAAGATCAGCAGCGGGTCGAGAATGCCGTTAATAAGGCCGGCCAGCATCATAATCTTGGCGGGTGTTTTGGTGTCGCCACTGGCTCGTATTGCGCTGTTGCCTGCCATAGGAATAACAAGCAGCGGTATCGCTAAATACCAAACCGACATGTACTCGGATATCAGTGGCAGTAACTCGGGTTCTGCCCCCAATAAGGCAAACATGGGTTCAAGTGTTACAAGCCCCAGAGTTGATGCAAAACCAACAAGAAGCACCGCAAGTAATAAACCGTGACAAGTAAAGCGAGCTGCATTTTGCGCGCAACCTTGGCCAAGTAATCTTCCAATACATGTCGACAAGCCAATGCCTATGCCCATGGTAATGCAGTTTATGGCGAAGGTGACTGGGAAGGTAAAGCTCACCGCTGCGAGTGCTTGTGTGCCGAGCAATGAGATAAAGAAAGTATCGACAAGGTTAAACATCAAGATCGCCACCATGCCGAAGATAGTCGGTATGGTCATGGTGCGTAGAGTCTGTGCTATCGGGGCCGTGAGAAGCCCATGCTTATCTTGCATGTAAAACGCCGTTGGAACTAAAACCGTAGGATAAACAGATGTGGGATACGAGTAAACGAAAAGCAAGGAAAGATGAGGGGTGAGAATCTGCTCTTTCGATCACAATTTTTTATTTCCCCCCTTGGGATCTTTCACTTCGCCCCAACATATTGGGTAACCCCATGCCAATCGTGGCAACTATCAAATTAAATGGAAATTATCAGGAGATACGACCGATGAATATCCGTCCTCTACACGACCGAGTTATCGTTGAGCGCCAAGAAGTTGAATCTAAATCTGCTGGTGGCATCGTTCTAACTGGTTCTGCCGCTGAAAAATCAACGCGCGGTACTATTCTAGCTGTTGGCAAAGGCCGCATTTTAGAAAATGGTTCAGTACAACCATTGGACGTTAAAGTTGGCGATACCGTTATCTTCTCTGAAGGCTACGGCACTAAAACTGAAAAGATCGACGGCAAAGAAGTTCTGATCATGTCTGAAAACGACATCATGGCGATCGTTGAGTAATCCGACCCATCAAACTGAACTGACTAAATAAAGAATTTTAAAGGAAATTAAGATGGCTGCTAAAGACGTTAAATTTGGTAACGACGCACGTATTAAAATGCTAGAAGGTGTAAACGTTCTGGCTGACGCAGTAAAAGTAACGCTGGGCCCTAAGGGCCGTAACGTTGTTCTAGACAAATCATTTGGCGCACCAACGATCACTAAAGATGGTGTTTCAGTTGCACGTGAAATCGAACTTGAAGACAAGTTCCAAAACATGGGCGCACAAATGGTTAAAGAAGTGGCTTCGCAAGCGAATGACGCGGCAGGCGACGGAACAACGACAGCAACAGTATTGGCTCAGTCTATTATCGCTGAAGGCCTAAAAGCGGTTGCTGCGGGCATGAACCCAATGGATCTTAAGCGCGGTATCGACAAAGCGGTTATCGCGGCTGTTGAAGAGCTGAAGAACCTTTCTGTTCCTTGTTCAGACACTAAAGCTATCGCTCAAGTAGGTACTATCTCTGCGAACTCTGATTCGACAGTGGGTAACATCATTGCTGAAGCGATGGAAAAAGTAGGTCGTGATGGTGTTATCACGGTTGAAGAAGGTCAGGCTCTGCAAGATGAGCTAGACGTAGTTGAAGGCATGCAGTTCGACCGCGGTTACCTATCTCCTTACTTCATCAATAACCAAGAAGCCGGTTCAGTTGATCTAGAAAGCCCATTTATTCTTCTAATCGACAAGAAAGTTTCGAACATCCGTGAACTTCTTCCGACTCTAGAAGCAGTTGCTAAGGCATCTCGTCCACTTCTTATCATAGCTGAAGATGTCGAAGGCGAAGCGCTAGCAACTCTTGTTGTGAACAACATGCGTGGCATCGTTAAAGTGGCTGCGGTTAAAGCACCTGGTTTCGGCGACCGTCGTAAATCTATGCTGCAAGACATCGCTATCCTAACGGGCGGCACGGTTATCTCTGAAGAGATCGGCCTAGACCTTGAAAAAGTAACGCTAGAAGACCTAGGTCAAGCTAAGCGCATTACGATCACTAAAGAAAACTCAACCATCATTGATGGTGCGGGCGATGAAGTGATGATCAAAGGTCGCGTTTCTCAAATTCGTCAACAAATCGAAGATGCAACGTCTGACTACGATAAAGAAAAACTTCAAGAGCGCGTAGCTAAGCTAGCTGGCGGTGTTGCAGTAATCAAAGTAGGCGCTGCAACTGAAGTTGAGATGAAAGAGAAGAAAGACCGCGTAGAAGATGCACTTCACGCAACTCGCGCTGCTGTTGAAGAAGGTGTGGTTGCTGGTGGTGGTGTTGCACTTATCCGCGCTGCATCTAAAGTTGCTGGCCTTGAAGGCGACAACGAAGAGCAAAACGTAGGTATCCGTGTTGCACTACGTGCAATGGAAGCGCCTATTCGTCAAATCACTAAGAACGCAGGTGATGAAGAGTCTGTCGTTGCTAACAATGTTCGTGCTGGCGAAGGTAACTACGGTTACAACGCGGCTACTGGCGAATACGGCGACATGATTGCAATGGGTATCCTAGATCCAACTAAGGTAACTCGTTCTGCACTTCAGTTCGCAGCATCCGTTGCTGGTCTTATGATCACAACAGAAGCGATGATCACTGACAAGCCTCAAGATTCTGGCCCTGCAATGCCTGATATGGGTGGCATGGGCGGTATGGGTGGCATGATGTAATCATCCCCCTTTCTCGTAATAGAGAAAGTCATACATAAGCTTTAGAAAACGGAGACTTCGGTCTCCGTTTTTTTATGCTTTGAAATCGTCACTCCCGACAGCGAGGCACGAGCGTGATAGGGAATCTTTATCGTCTAGTTATAGAAACCTGACTGCCGATGTTTACTCTTGCCTCTCATGATATCCTCTGCTCAATATTGCTCTTTATGATTTAGGGTCTTATATTCAATGGTACAGTTATGACATTGATTTAACATGGATAGCTGTTGAGTGAAGGACAATAAATACTTGATTTAATATAGATTAATCAAGTCAACAATAAGTCAGTGGAGACTCCCCAATGAAAAAATTACTTTCAGTACTTGCTGTATCTGCAGCGGTAATGGCACCGGCAGCATTTGCTTCTTCGCCTGTTATGTTTTCAACGATCAATGGTTTCAACGCTCCGGATTCAGATGCGGTTGGCGGTGTACGTCTGGCTCTGCTTCACGGGCAAGTCAATGACCTTAAAGGTGTCGACCTTGCAGTTGTTGGTATGTCTGAGACGCAAACCACGACAGGTGTGAACCTTGGTATTTTTGGTGCATCAAAAGTAAACCAAGAAATGACAGGTGCTTCACTAGGTTTCTTTAACTGGAACGCAGGTAAAACAACAGGTGTTAACCTAGGTGCAGTTAACATTACTAATGATGTAAAAGGCGCGAACGTGAGTTTCGTTAACTATTCCGAAGGGAACACTATGGTGGATGTAGGCGCTGCGAACCTTTCAGAGGTGTCGACGGTTCAGGTTGGTATCTTCAACAAAACCAATAAAATTGAAGGTGTACAGATTGGCCTGATCAACTGTGCTGACAATGGTTTTTTCCCGTGCTTCCCAATTGTGAATTTCGCTAAGTAAGACGGTAGCTGCGCTGGTTTCAATATTGGTGAGCGACGTTCTTGCCAAGGCTTAAAGCTATCTATGATTGAACCTATCAACGCCTTTACTTCTATGTTTGGGCGTTATTCTACATCTGCTATCTCACTCCTTAAACGTTACTGTAAGCATGTTGTTTTATACTCTTGTTGCGATGTTCTCACTTGTGGGTACAATGTGCGCTAAATTTTCAACGATGACTTATATGCTTTGATTAATCCCCATACCGTCGATTTTAAAAAGGCTTTCTTAAGTCTGACCGCCAGTTTTTTAGTGGTTTTTAGCTTGTTACTTGTTGATTCAGCGGAAGAGTCAGAAAAGCAGTATGGAATTGAAAACCAAGGCGTGACACGCTCTTTAGCGGAGCTTACACAGATTATTAATGCGCTTGAATATAATATTACCGCACTTTATCCGCTGCATGGGGATATCTACGTATTCTCACATGAGCAAAAGGTCGAAGGTGATACGTGTTACTTCATTAGTGAAGAGCAAGCTGCACCTCGATTTGATTTTATGTTCTCTGGCCCAAGTGAGATGTGCGATCTAAAGTCGGAGCTTCATTTAGAAGCAGGTAGGCGCATGTTTATCGCACCCACCATGGCTTACTTTGCGAATACCATTGATACCATCTCTGCGATTTACTTTATCTCCAAAGATAAATTTATTATATCGTCGCCTTCCGATTTCGCCCGTTACATTAAAGGTGATACCTTTGATTCAGTCGTCAATAGTCGCCCTTATTGGGTGAATACGATTCGTTTTGGCTTAGCTCAGGGTCAAGATCAAGTGGTGTATACCGGCCAATACGATGACTACCTAACAGGGAAGAAGGTAGTGACCTTAACCAAAGGTATCTATGTTGATGGTGAGTTTAAAGGAGTACTCGGTGTTGATGGTTACGTCTCTAATCTCGTCTCGAATCCCGTTCATGGATACAAGGTGACGAGCGCAAGAGGAGTAAACAAATATGGGCTGTTGGACTTTACCTATTCACGACCTTTGTACGTCGATGGAATTAATACTGAGTTATACCTGACTATTGAAGAAGGAAAGAGTGAGCACTTCTTACATTTGCTGGAACTGGAGCGGGTTCAATTACTGATTTTGTTGGCTTTGTACTTTATCTCAGCGCTATGGTTGTGGCGGTTTTATACCAAGCAAGAGCACAAGCGATTGAAGAATTTAGCGATGCTCGACCCATTGACTGGTTTATATAATCGGCGTGGTTTTGAAGCTCGGTTGCTGAACCAAAATGAGGAGCCAATTATTGGTGTTGGCGTATTTGATATCGATGATTTCAAAGTGGTGAATGACCAGTATGGTCATAAGGTGGGAGATGAGGTGATTTGCCATGTTGCTCAGTTAATGCTGAACAGCGTTAGGCAGAAAGATATCGTGGCTAGATTTGGTGGTGAAGAGTTTGTTGTCGCGATTACGGGCGAATCATCCGAATTACTTTCATCGATCTTTGAACGAATTCAAAATGACATTAGTTTACAAAGTTATCGATGCGCGACCGGTGACAAGATTAATATATCAGTCTCCGGGGGAGCGACGCTTTACTCTCTGTACAAGTTCGACAGCATTGGACACTTGTGGGAAAACCAGAGTATTCGTTCATCAGATGAGCAGCTTTATAAGGCGAAGGCCGCAGGCAAGAATCAAGTGTCTATTCACGTACATTAATCCGTGAACTGCAGTTTAGAGCCTAGTCGTTTGCTAGGCTCTTTTTTATCTAAGGAAAAAGACTCTTAAGATGAAACAGTAGCTAAGAATAAAATGCAGCTAAGGCCAAATGTCTTCCGACGAGGTGTTACTTCTTCACGCGGACTTTTCTCATCCACTTCTGATGAACACCACGGCGTAAGCTCTGGAAGCTGTTTTCTACTTTGTCGACACCAAGCAGAATCACTAGCGCCATTAGCGTGATAATAACCGACTGCGAAAGGTGGCCAAGTGCGATCATCATACCTAATGCAGCGAGTACCCAGATAATCGCCGCAGACGTGACACCATGAATCTTTCCATCCAATGTCATCATTACCCCAGCACCAAGGAATCCAACCCCCGTAATTATCTGACCAAGTACACGAGCTTGATCGAGTGTGTTGGGGGATAGGCTAATCGCCATGGTGAGGAAGAAGTAAGTACCGCTAATGATAAGGATCGATGTCCGGATCCCGACGGGTTTACCGCGTGTTTGCCTTTCGATTCCGATTAAAGAACCACACAACATGCATGCTGCGAGGCCTGCCCAGCTAAAGGGGGCAAGGTTGAGAGCTTGTTCTATAAATTGTGACATATCACCCCTCCTAAGAATTTAGAATAGAGCCGAGTATGCTAATAATAGACCGGACGATCGAACAAAAAATTTTTGTCGTGAAGGTGCATTTAGCAACGTGTTGTCATTACAGGTGAGCTTAGTCGCTTTTTGAAGCTCGCTCGCTATTCAATATATAGATCGAGTGGCGTCTTGCTGCTGCGTCCGCCAATCTCGCGGGTTAGCTTAGGTACTAGGTAGCCAGAAACTTCAGAGATCAAACCTTTGAAGTGGTGTTTGGCTTCTTCATCAGAAATATAGAAATGAGCGGCGCCCTGAACTTTATCAAGCACATGCATATAGTAAGGTAAAACACCGGCGTCGAATAGCTTCTCACTCAATTCTTTCAATGAGTTAGCGCTGTCATTCACGCCTTTTAGCATCACGCCTTGATTGAGCAGAGTTGCACCACTTAGTTTCAATTTATGGAAGGCTTGTTTGAGCTCTAAGTTGATTTCATTGGCATGATTAATATGGCTGACCATCACCACATTGAGGCGAGTTTGAGCTAACAATTGGCACAGTTCATCCGTCACTCGAGCGGGGATTACAACCGGTAATCGGCTATGGATACGAACGGTTTTCACATGCGGAATCTGTTCGACGGCATTGATAAGCCAATCTAGTTCGCTGTCCTTTGCCATCAGAGGGTCGCCCCCAGATAAGATCACCTCGTTGATCTCCGGATGTTGAGCCACATAGTCTAAGCTGACTTGCCAAACAGACTTTGAGCCCTTGTTATCTTGATAAGGGAAGTGACGGCGGAAGCAGTAGCGACAGTTGATGGCACAACCACCTTTTACGATCATTAGCGCGCGACTTTTGTATTTATGCAGCAACCCTGGGATCGCGTTGTCTTGTTCTTCCAGTGGGTCAGCAGAATAGCCTTGGTGCACCTCAAACTCTTCACTTAGCGGTAAAACTTGTCTTAGCAAAGGGTCGTGTGGATTGCCTTTTTCCATTCGCTCCACAAAGCTAAGAGGAACTCGAAGTGAAAACAGCTCACGTGCTGCGAATCCTTTTTGCCACGGTGTTGGGTCTATTTCCAATGCTTCAAGCAGTTTTGTCGGGTCAGAGATCGCATTCGATAGTTGTTTGAGCCAGTTTTGCTCAACAGATTCGACTTTTCGGGTTATGATATGCGGCATTGAAATTAACTCAAAGATGTGGAAGAGAAAATCATGGCGTCAGTAAGCACCAATGAATTCAAAGGCGGTTTAAAATTCATGTTAGATAACGAGCCTTGCGCAATTATCGACAATGAATACGTTAAGCCAGGTAAAGGCCAAGCGTTTAACCGTGTAAAACTTCGTAAACTGCTGTCAGGCAAAGTGTTAGAGAAAACATTCAAGTCAGGCGAAAGCTTCGAGCTTGCAGATGTTGTTGACGTTGAACTAGGCTACCTATACAACGATGGCGAATTCTACCACTTCATGAACAACGAAACATTTGAGCAAATCGCAGCAGACGTAAAAGCAGTCGCTGATTCAGCAAAATGGTTAGTTGAAAATGACGTTTGTACTCTAACGTTGTGGAATGATAACCCTATCACTGTTACTCCGCCAAACTTTGTTGAGATCGAAGTAACTGAAACTGATCCTGGCCTTAAAGGCGATACACAGGGTACGGGTGGTAAACCTGCAACTCTAGCAACAGGCGCGGTAGTTCGTGTTCCTCTATTCATCGCTATCGGTGAAGTTGTTAAAGTTGATACTCGTACTGGCGAATACGTTGGTCGTGTGAAGTAATTTGATTGTGTCCATCTTGTTTAAGGTGGCTCAGTGAAATAGAAAAGGTCGCTTATGAGCGGCCTTTTTTGTATCTGGCGATCGGAGAAGAGCAGATTCGAGTAAACGAGATTCGACAAGTAACAAAAAAGCAGAACAAGATAATCCTGTTCTGCTTCTAGTATTTTCGTTCTTAAACTCTTCGAATCTCAGTTACCCGAATCTCGAATCTGCTCTTAACTGTTAAATCATAAAAATGAAGATAACAGATAGCGCGCTGATTAGGCCTGCAACGAAGTAGCAACCCACTTTACCAGCAACACCGACGTGGAACTTAAGGTCGTGCATGCCGTGGTGAAGACGGTGCATTGCGTGCCACATTGGCAGTGCTAGCGTACCGATGATGAATAGCGCACCGATAATGCTGGTGGCAAACTCAGAGACACGCTCGTAGCTCATTGCATCCGCATCGATTATGCCCATTGGCACCAAGATACCCAGCACTAGAATCGTGATTGGTGTAATCATCGCGAACCAAGTACCGCCAGCGCCGAATAGGCCCCACCAGATTGGTTCATCAGAGCGTTTCGGATTGTGGTTAACATTGTAATTTGTGTTCATAACGAAGCTCCTTACACCACCATCAGAACGATTAAAGAAATAAATGCCACCGCTGCCCACTGGGTCAGTACGATGATTCTTTTATCTACCAATTTGCCTTTAAGACGGATTGGCATTACTTGAGGCATCATGCTGAAGAAGGTCTGAGCGTGCAGTAAGCTGCCAAGCAGTGCCACGATGTTGATACCAACAACGATAGGGTTAGCCATAAAGCTCAACCAACCTTCCCACGCTTCAGGGCCTTTCACTAGCGAACCCAAACCGAAGGTTAGGAACAGAGTGAATAGAATCAAAGGCAGTACAGTCGCTTCACGTAGCATGTAGAAGCGGTAGAACGGATGGTTGCTCCACCATGTTCTCTTCATCTCACGAACATAAGGCTTACGATTGCTCATATTATGCCTCCTCTGCTGTTTTTACTTGCGATCCATCAGGCTTGAACATCGAGATAACGAAGTCCATTGAAGACTCAACTTTGCCTTGGTTTACAGCTGCTGCTGGATCTACTTTCTTCGGACAAACGTCAGAACAGTAACCTACAAACGTACAGCCCCAAGCGCCGTTGTCGCCATTGATAAGCTTCATGCGCTCAGCTTTACCATTGTCACGGCTATCTAGGTTGTAGCGGTGAGCAAGAGCAAGTGCTGCAGGGCCGATGAACTCAGGATTTAGACCAAACTGAGGACACGCTGCGTAACACAAACCACAGTTGATGCAGCCAGCGAACTGTTTGTACTTCGCCATTTGCTCTGGAGTTTGGATGTTAGTGCCGTCTTCTGGCTTACGGTCGTTACCAATGATGTAAGGTTTGATTGCTTCAAGGCGCTCGATAAACGGCGTCATGTCGACGATCAAATCTTTCTCGATTGGGAAGTTAGCTAAAGGCTCGATCTTGAAGCCGTTCGGGTAGTCACGTAAGAAGCTCTTACATGCCAGTTTTGGCACGCCATCAACCATGATGCCGCAAGAACCACAAATCGCCATACGACAAGACCAACGGTAAGACAGGTCTTTATCTAGGTTATCTTTGATGTAACCAATCGCATCAAGTACCGACATGGTTTCATCAAATGGAACTTCAAAGGTTTGAAAGTGAGGTTCTGCATCGTGCTCAGGGTCATAACGCAGAATTTCAATTTTTTGGATTCGATTCGCTGACATTATGCTTGCTCCTCTTCGCTCTTCTTCGCATTCTCTTCTGCCGCTTTTTCAGCAGCAGCGGCTTTCTCGGCTGCTTCACCGTATAGACGAGCTTTAGGTTGAGATTTAGTAATCTTAACGCCGCTGTAGTCGATAGTTGGTGCTGCATCTTCGTTGTAGAAAGATAGAGAATGTTTAAGGAAGTTCACGTCATCACGTTCTGTGCAGTTGTCGTCTAGACGTTGGTGTGCTCCGCGAGACTCTTTACGAAGGATCGCTGAGTGAACCATCGCTTCGGCAACTTCAAGGCCGTAACCCACTTCGATAGCGTAAAGTAGGTCAGTGTTGAACACTTTGCCTTTGTCTTTAATGCTGATCTTCTTGTAGCGAGCTTTCAGTTCAGTGATTTTGTCGATGGTTTCTTGCATCAAGTCTTCTTGACGGTAGATACCACAACCCGCTTCCATGGTGTGACCCATTTCAGTACGGATATCAGCCCAGTTCTCATCGCCTTCTTGAGCCAAGATGCCAGCGATGCGATCTTCAACCGCTTTCACTTGCTTAGCAATAGACTCTTCGTTCCAGCCTTTGAATTCAGCGGCACGTTTCACGGCTTGTTCACCGGCTACGCGGCCGAATACTACGAATTCAGCAAGAGAGTTAGACCCTAGGCGGTTTGCGCCATGTAGGCCAACTGAAGCACACTCACCAACAGCGAATAGCCCTTTAATGCGAGTTTCACAGGTACCGTTGGTTTCAATACCACCCATGGTGTAGTGAACGGTTGGGCGAATTGGGATTGGCTCTTTTGCTGGGTCTACGTTTACGTACGCTTTTGCAAGCTCACAGATAAACGGAAGACGCTCTTGCAGGTACTCTTCACCAAGGTGGCGAAGGTCAAGGTGTACGACATCACCAAGCGGGTGCTTGATGGTGTTGCCTTTCTGCTGCTCGTGCCAGAATGCTTGAGAAACTTTGTCACGAGGACCCAGTTCCATGTATTTGTTTTTCGGCTCGCCCACTGGAGTTTCAGGGCCCATGCCGTAATCTTGTAGGTAACGGTAGCCGTTCTTGTTGACGATGATACCGCCTTCACCACGACAACCTTCGGTCATCAAGATGCCAGTGCCCGGTAGGCCTGTTGGGTGGTATTGAACGAACTCCATATCACGCAGTGGCACACCATGGCGATAAGCCATTGCCATACCGTCGCCAGTTACGATGCCGCCGTTGGTATTACAGTGGTAAACACGACCTGCGCCACCGGTTGCTAGAACAACAGATTTTGCTTTGATGGTAACAAGCTCACCTTCAGACATGTGAATCGCGATTAGGCCTTGTACTTCGCCATCTTCAACGAGCAAATCCACCACAAAGTACTCATCAAATCGTTTGATTGTGTCGTACTTCATCGAAGTCTGGAACAGAGTATGAAGCATGTGGAAGCCGGTTTTATCCGCTGCGAACCACGTTCTCTCTACCTTCATACCGCCGAATCGGCGTACGTTTATTTCACCGTTTTCTTTACGACTCCATGGGCAGCCCCATTGTTCCATTTGGATCATTTCGCGAGTCGAGTTTTCAACAAAGTATTCAACAACATCCTGTTCACATAGCCAGTCGCCACCGCCAACAGTATCGTTGAAGTGGTTATCTAGGCTATCTTCGTCTTTAATTACCGCTGCTGAACCGCCTTCTGCTGCTACCGTGTGCGAACGCATTGGGTAAACTTTAGAAATCAGTGCTACTTCCAATTCAGGATTAGCTTCAGCTGCTGCAATTGCTGTACGAAGACCAGCGCCGCCTGCGCCGATGACTGCGATATCTGTGGTAATTGTCTTCACAGTTATTCTCCAGTGTGATGCGGAGTATTCCGCTTGTAATTATAAAAAGCCTATTTAGGAGGTTCTAAATCGTAGGAACCATTTAGCGCCCCTAAGCCTTAAGTGGTAGGTTCAGTGTAAGAGAGGAAGGTATTCGAAAAGTTGATGCATTTGGGTTTTTAGGTCGGTAATGCATATGGAGGCATAGAAATTATAGGTTATGTGACTGCAATCACGGCAATGAATTGTTGATAACGATTAACCCACAGGACGGGTGTTAACGGCTTGTTGAGTATGATTTTTGTTATCAATATTGATGTGAAATCTGTATTGATAATTGTATTGTAGAACGTAATTTTCTGGCTTCATTAAAACAACATTTTGCTTTCACGAATAGAAAGATAGAAGCTTACAAAAGCGATGAAAGGTGGTAATTTTCGTCGCCTAGAATTCAGTAATATGGAACTCAATAATGCACTCTACATGGCAACCGGCCGCAACCATTAAACAGTTAAAGCAACGTGCTGATATCCTTAATCAAATTCGTCAGTTCTTTGCTGAGCGAAACGTGATGGAAGTGGATACGCCGGCGATGAGCCACGCCACGGTGACGGACGTGCATTTGCATACTTTCAAAACTGAATTTGTAGGGCCGGGTTATGCGCACGGTCAGCCACTGTTCTTTATGACTAGCCCTGAGTTTCATATGAAACGTCTATTAGCGGCGGGCAGTGGCTGTATCTACCAAATTTGTAAATCTTTCCGTAACGAAGAGAATGGCCGTTATCACAACCCTGAGTTCACCATGTTGGAGTGGTATCGAGTTGGCTTTGATCATCATGACCTGATGGATGAAATGGATTTGCTGTTACAGCAGGTACTTAAATCGGGCTCAGCAGAGCGGATGACTTACCAACAAGCCTTTATTGATGTGTTAGGTGTGTGTCCACTGGAAGATTCGATGGATACTCTAAAACAAGCGGCAGCGAAGCTTGGGCTTAGTGACATTGCTGATCCAGAACAAGACCGCGATACCTTACTACAACTACTGTTTAGTATTGGGGTTGAAGCAAAGATAGGGCAACAAGTGCCTGCGTTTGTTTATGACTTCCCAGCATCACAAGCGGCGTTAGCCAAGATTAACCCGAATGATCCACGAGTGGCGGATCGCTTTGAGGTGTATTTCAAAGGCATTGAATTGGCAAACGGCTTCCATGAACTAGACAAGCCACAAGAGCAGCTCAAGCGCTTTGAAGATGACAATGCCAAACGTATTGAGATGGGCTTATCGCCTCAACCGATTGACCATCACTTGATTGAGGCATTAAAAGCGGGCTTACCAGACTGTGCGGGTGTTGCTTTAGGTATTGATCGTCTGATCATGCTGGCATTAGGTTATGACCATATCGATGATGTGACGGCTTTTCCGTTCCCGCGCTCTTAGCTCTCTATTCAGTTAGTCCTACTTACTGTTTGGCTAATTGACTAAAATACCAGTACCCACTACGGCAACAATGGCACCTATCCAAGCGTAGACGTTCGGTCTCTGCTTGGTGTATAGCCAGAGTATCGGTAACAACATGATGGGTGTGGTTGAAGATAACAGAGCGACCATACCGACATTGCCTTCCTGCAACGCATACAAAATCAACGTCATTCCTACTGCCATCGCTAGAAAACCATTAACCTCGGTAATCGCGAATATCTGCTTATTCATTGGGTTAAGTGCGCGTGAAAGTTTGGCGCCTGTTAAACGAAATGCGGAGTGAGCAACAAAAGCGGTGATCATTCGAATGGCAGAAGCGGCAACAGGGTCGATACTGGTTTGCATCACGGGTTTGGCAATGATGCCGCCCAATGCTTGGCAGATCGCTGCGGTGATTCCCAGTGCGACACCAATCCACACGGTGCCCTTGATGGTTTCAAGCTGATTGTTGGCTTGTCCTCGACGACCAAAGAATATCGCAGTTAATACACCACTAAACACCAAAGCCGAGCCAATCAGCTCAACAGAAGTCATGCTTTCACTAAACAGGAAGTAACCAAGAATCGCCGAGAACACGGCGTGACAAGAGAACAGTAAACCCGCTTGGCGCGGTCCCATTCGGTTCAAACAGGCAAATAGGGCGGTATCACCAATGAATATACCAATCAGGCCAGATAGCATCATCGGCGTGATTAGATTGGCTTCGACAGTTGACCAACCTCCGGTAAACCAAGCCATGCTCGATAAGATGATCGCGGTACAACCCATTCTCCAACGGCTATAGGCGAAAGAACCTAAGTGTTGGGCAGGCTTTACTGACATTAGGCTCGCAATGGCCCAAAGAAAAGCGGCAGCTAGAGCTAACCATTCAAATCCCATCTGAATAACATCCTTGTGTCTGGGATAAATTAGCTCATCAATATGCATCAAACCGAACTGAGAACAAAGTGATTCTTATGAAAGAACTACTTTGTTTCAGTTATTAGTTTATGTCAGCTGTCGCTCGGTGGTGTGGTTCACTTACTTTGCTTGAGTCGCGCTATACCTTAAAGCGCTCCACGTCTTGGCGCATCGACTCGGCAGCGCTACTCATTTCATTTGAGCTATTGCGACTGCTTTCAGCTTGCTGTGCAAGGTCATCAGAGGCATCCTTGATTCCTTGCGTATTGCGGCTGATGTCTTCGCTGACCGCGCGTTGCTCTTCCGCAGCACTCGCTATTTGCAGCGCCATATCGTTGATTTCAGTGATTGCCTGAGTGATCTTAGTCAGGCTGCCATGAGCTTGTTCTGCGAAGCCAACGCTGTTCTCTGCCAGTTGAGTGCTGGTGGTCATGCTTTCAACGGCATGTTCGGTATTTTTCTGCAGCGTATCAATCATCACGCGGATTTCTTCGGTCGAGCCATGCGTTCTTTGGCTGAGCACTCGGACTTCATCGGCGACAACGGCAAACCCACGACCTTGTTCACCCGCACGAGCGGCTTCAATCGCGGCATTCAATGCCAACAGGTTGGTCTGTTCGGCAATGCCTTGAATGGTGGATAGGATCTGGTTGATGCTTTGAGCATTACTCTCTAATTCACGAATAACATTGGCTGCATCTTCAACCTGAGTCGCAAGGCCTGTAATCGCATCGCGGTTTTGTTGGATAACCTCTTGGCCTTCGTTACAAGCGGTAGCGGATGCCTGAGATGCGGAGGCGGTTAATTCGGCATGGCTGGCCACTTCAGCTGCGGTGGCGGACATTTCATGAATCGCCGTCGCAATTTGGTTGATGTCGTTTTGTTGATTCTCGACTCGAATCGAAGATTGCGTAGCCAGTTGATTGGCTTTTTCCGCATGGTTGTTTAAGTCGTGACTGTGCTCGATTACGCCCTTAAGCATGCTTTGCATCTGGCTCAAGAACTGGTTCACGAGCTCGGCAAGTTTGCCAATTTCATCCATGCGCTTGATATCAATACGCTGAGTCAGGTCGCCTCTGCCTTGAGCAAGCTGAGTCAGTGCTTCAGACAATGTTTGCAGTGGGTGCAGCAAGCGGTTAATCACCATTGTGCTCGCAATCGAAATGACGATGTATAAAATCAAAGAGGTAAGCGTGATAAATTGAATGGCATCGGATACCGCAGAAAATGCCATTTCTTTATCGATCACAATACCCAATGACCAATCGGTATTCGGAACGTTAGCTATGTAGACCATTTTATCGCCTTGACCAGGCCAAGTTAACGTCGTGATCATTTGGTTTTGGAGCAGTTGTGATACTTTGTCGACCGTTAGCTCAGGGTTCAAATTCGTCAGTGGTTTCTGACTCAACTCTTCATCACTGTAGGCGACGATGTTGTTATTACCGTCGACTAAAAAAGCAAAACCGTCATTATCGAGTTTTACCTTGAGTACGGTATCAATAATGCTGGTTACGGTTAAGTCTGCCGCGATAACACCCTGTCTTTCACCATTAAATGCTTTAGCGAAACTGATGACAATGCTGCCGTCAAAATCTTGATAAGGTTCGGTAATGATGAGTTCGGATGTCGCGTTTGCATCTTTATACCAAGGGCGGGATCGTGGGTCGTAGTCTGCTGGCCAATCCTCAGCCTTGTCGCCATAAGCTATACTGCCATCACTGAATCCTGCATAAACAGACAAGAATTGCCCGGCTTGCTTGGTGATCAATAACTCGCGATCAGAGTTGCTATTGCTTGAAATGGTCGATTCATTGGCAAGCATCATATCACTGCGGATTGATAACCAATCGGCAATGTAGTTCGTCGTACCAACACTCACGTTTTTCACCTGTTGGTTGATCGCGACTTCAGTTTCTTGAGTAAGCTGATTAACAGATATCCAAGCTTGAGCGCCACTTACGACGGCAATAATAACCGCGATAGCGATCGAATTTTGAACTTAATAGTATGTCTCAAGGTTTATCCCTCCTTCTTGGATAAAAGGCTAATGACAGCGACGCGTTGGATTGCGAACGGATGTGTCTCTGCTAGGTGTCTAGTGTCGTTATATTTAAAGTTCGAAACGTGTTGAAAATCATAATTTAAATATATATATGATTATTTTTAATAAACAGTGAAGTGGAATCACAATTGGTTGCTGCTAAGGTGTTAATTGTTATCAGGATTTATCTTATTGGTTAAAATCTGGTAGCCCGCCAGCTAGCGAGGTCACGATTACTAGCTGGACGGAAGGGAGGCATTGACGTGCTAAGTGATAATAAACAGCGCGAGGTAGACCATCAGTAAGCCGACAATCCCTAAGATGATACCCATCTTCGCCATATCTTTGCTTTCGATAAGCCCAGTTGAGTAAGCCAGCGAGTTTGGTGGCGTCGATACTGGAAGAATCATCCCGAGCGATGCCGAGAAGGCGACCACAACCAGCAAGCCTTGTAAGCCTCCAATTGCTACTAGGCTTTCCATAGAAGCGCCAATCGCAGCTGCTATCGGCATCAGCAAGTTTGCGGTAGCTGTGTTCGACATGAAATTAGCCATTAGCCAACACACGATAGACAGCGTTAGTACCACAGCAGTCGGCGAGAGCGATTCATAATCAATCGCGTGTGCGAGTGCAGCGGCTAAGCCTGTTTTATCCAAGCCAATCCCAATCGCAATACCACCCGCAACCAGCCACAACACATCCCAGTTAATCAGCTTGAGTTCTTCTTTACCCATGATGCCAGTGAGAGTAAAAACAGCCAGTGGAATGATAGAGACCACATAAGTGTTCATGCCATGCAGTTTGGTGGTCATCCACAATAAGATTGTCGCAGCGAAGGTGACGTAAACCACAATCGCTCGCCAGCTCTTTCTAAATTGTCCATCAAGCTTGAGAACCATATTTCTTTCTTTAGAAGGGAAGAGTTTTTGTAGGAGAAACCAAGCGATGGTGAGTTGGATGATCACAAAGGGTAAGCCCATCATCATCCAGCTAAGAAAGTCGATACTGTTCTCGCCAGTTAGGTATTGCAGTGCGATCGCATTGGGTGGTGTACCTATGGGTGTCGCGATACCACCGGTATTGGCGGCGATTGGAATACACAACACGAGCGCTTTAATCCCCATGTCGCCTTTTGATGCAGAGGCTACGATAGGACCTAGCAATGCGAGCATCATCACCGTTGTTGCGGTATTTGACATGAACATTGAGAACACGGCGGTGATCAGCATTAAACCCAGCATGATGAAGCGAGGCTCCGTGCCAAATGGTTTGAGCAATACTCGAGCTAGGTTGTTGTCGAGTTCGTATTTGGATGCGGATATCGCAAGAGCAAAGCCACCCATGAAAAGGATGATGATTGGTGACGAAAATGCACCGAAGATGTCGGTATATTTGATTAATTCACCGAGATCGTGTCCTGCTGGTGGGTTTCTAAATAGATGTAAACCCTTGTCGGAAATCATCACCAGTTCAAGCGCAATGATCAGAATTGACGTGGCGAATACTGGAACGGGTTCAAGCACCCACAGTAGAGCTGCTAGTAAGAATATCGCCAACAAGCGGTGTTGAATCAGCGTGAGGTCATCGATAGGTATGGAATCTATTGGCATGAATAACACGCCTAAGGGAATCGCAAAACAAATCAACAGCTTGACCAGAACGCCAATATTGAGTTTAGGCATGTACAAAGACCCCATGAATAAAATATCTTCAAATAGAGTAAGTTATCTGGATTGTTGGTACTTGGAGACGGGTTGTAAAATCGAAAAGTTGTTTAAGGTTTCGACAGTTGTTTTGCTTTTGGTCAATATTTTATCTGGGCAATTAGAGGCAAGAGTGAGAAGCAGCAGGTGGCTGGGCAGGGGTTGAGGATTGAGGTTTGAAAGCTTTGGTTGTTAGAGCTTGAGTAGGAAACGAATTGGTAGAGTTCAGAAAAAGGCGCGTTCTTCTCTGATATAGAAAAAGTAACGCGCCTTTAAAACTAAATGAGTTCACTCAGATCGTTAAGCTTGGTCAGTGTTCTCTGCTGAATCAACAGCTTCAGTCTCAACGTCTTTACCCGCAATGTGCGCGAAAGGAGTGCCTAGAACGGTTTTCTCACCATTCTGCATAGTGTCGTCAAACTTGATTGCATCTTTAGCAAACAGGTTGATAACCGTTGAACCAAGCTTGAAGCGACCCATCTCTTCGCCTTTCTTCAAGATAATAGATTTATCACCTTGTGCTGGGTAATCCCACTTGTAAACCGAGTTACCGCGAGGTGGCGTGATGGTGCCAGCCCATACTTGCTCGATGCTACCTACGATAGTTGCACCAACCAGCACTTGTGCCATTGGGCCAAACTCAGTATCAAAGATACAAACCACACGTTCGTTACGTGCGAATAGGTTTGGAACGTTCTCTGCCGTTAACGGGTTAACTGAGAACAGGTCTCCGGGAACGTAGATCATCTGACGCAGTGTGCCGTCGCATGGCATGTGCACACGGTGATAATCACTTGGCGACAAGTAAAGCGTTGCGAATTCACCGTCTTTAAACTCATCGGCTAGGTCTGCATCACCACCAAGCAACTCACGTGCTGAGTAGTTATGGTTTTTAGCTTGAATCAGTTGACCATCAGTAATTGGGCCAAACTGACTTACACGTGCATCAGCAGGGTGAACAATAACAGAGTCACCTTCTGCGATAGGGCGCATGCCTTCTTTCAATTCACGTACGAAGAATTCATTGAATGTCTTAAAGTGTTTTGGATCGCTATGCAGCGCTTCATCCATGTTCACTTTGTATTGCTTGATGAACCAGTTAATGATCGCTGTCGTTAAACCACCCGCTTTAGCAGACGCCAGTTTACCAACTAAACGAGTCAGGCCATGTTGTGGGATCCAGTACTGCAATCCAACTTTAATCTTATCCATTGTATTAATTTTCCAATGCTAATTGTTTTTCAATTAAATCTGTCGATGACGGTTTAGGGCGCGAGATGTTACTTAAGTTCGCGCCAATTGTCAGTAAATGCACACATTTGTTCACAAAAACGCGATTAGAGCTCGGCTTTCTTGCTTCGTGAGTACTGACGGTTATCTTTGTTGTCAGCCATTGTTTCAATAATGCGATGGTAGCTAGCAAAACGTAAGCGGCTAATTTTTCCGTCTTCAACGGCTTCACGCAGAAGACATCCTGGGTCGTCATTGTGTTTACAGTCGCGGAACTTACAGCCACCTAGGTATGGCTTGAATTCAATGAAAGCATCTGTGACTTCATCGGGTTCTAAATGCCATAGGCCGAATTCACGTACCCCTGGGGAATCGATAAGATCACCACCAGAAGGGAAGTGATACAAACGCGCTGCTGTGGTGGTGTGTTGACCCAGTCCTGAGTTTTCAGAAACTGCGCCTTCTTCAATGTCCAATGTTGGCATCAGTGCATTCACTACGCTGGATTTACCTACGCCAGATTGACCAACGAAAATGTTGATACGATCTTTCAGTTCAGCTTCCAACTCTTTGATGCCGTAACCCGACTCTTTACTCACAAACATGACTTTATAGCCGATTTTCTCGTATATCTTCAGTGTTTCGCGGTATTCGCTAATTTGTTGTTCTGTCAGCAAGTCGACTTTATTGAGTACAACTAAAGGGGCGATATTCACCGTTTCAGAGGCGATCAAGTAGCGGTCGATGATATTAAGTGATAGCTCTGGTAGTACAGCTGAAACGATAACCATTTGGTCTACGTTTGCGGCAACCGGTTTGAGGCCGTCATAGTAGTCAGGGCGAGTTAGCATTGATGTTCTTGGCTCAACGGCTTCGACAACACCTGAGATGCCAGCCATTGACTCAAGCCCTGCGCGCCAAGTTACTCGGTCACCAGAAACTAAAGTCTCAATACTACGGCGTAAGTTACAACGGTGAACTTCGTTGGTTTCAAGATCTTCGATATCGGCATGTTGACCAAAGCGCGTAATCACGAGTCCGCTTTTTGTTCCGCCAAGCATGTTCTCGTCCCATTGGATAGAATCTTCTTTCTTGAGTCGCTTGTTCTGGTTGCTACGTACGCGACGTACCTGACCTTTGGTTAACTTCTTTTTTTTAGCCACAATTTTTCACTTAACACATCTAACTTGATGATTGGGAACTCAAACAGGATGTTGCTACTGCCATATAATTTCGATGGCTCTAAAGCTAGTTTGAGTATAGTTATTTGGGTATAGTACCTCTTTTATACATAAACAAATAGGCGACGCCTTATGTCCTTTAGCGATCAGAACCTTATTTGGGTTGATCTCGAGATGACAGGACTTGATCCTGAAACTCATAAAATCATTGAAATTGCTACTATCGTTACTGATAGTGAGCTTAATATCCTGGCTGAAGGACCTGTTTTGGCTATTCACCAACCTCAGAGTGAATTGGACAAGATGGACGAGTGGTGCACAACGACTCACACCGGCAGTGGCCTAGTGAAACGAATTCAAGACAGTACAGTTTCAGAACAAGATGCCATTCAACAAACGATTGAATTTCTGGAAAAATGGGTACCAAAAGGTAAGTCACCAATTTGTGGCAACAGCATTGGTCAAGATCGCCGATTCTTATACAAGCACATGCCAGAGCTGGAAGAGTACTTCCACTACCGCTATGTTGATGTTAGCACCCTGAAAGAGCTGACTCGCCGTTGGAAGCCTGAAGTGTTAGATGGTTTTTCTAAGTCGGGAAGCCACCTTGCATTAGACGATATTCGAGAGTCTATTGCTGAGCTGCAGTACTATCGAAAAACAATTATTAACATCTAATCAGATCAAATGTTCACGTTTATCTAACTTTTCAGGGACATAAGAGCTATTTTTTTTGCAAATATGTGTGCTTTTACAGCAGTTGAGTAAAAACTTGCTGATTTTTGCATTAAGGACTTGCATCACAAAAAAATGCTCTTATAATTCGCAGCCCTGAACGGCGAAAGACGTTTTCAGTTTGCGATACTAGCTCAGTTGGTAGAGCGCAACCTTGCCAAGGTTGAGGTCATCGGT